>JAAYEI010000011.1 GCA_012728815.1 Clostridiales bacterium | reverse complement strand
GCCCAGGGTCTCCACCGTCACCGTGACGCCGGGGTGCTTCTCGTTGTACAGCTTGCCAAAGGCCTGGATCATCGGGTCAATCTCCACCTTCAGCTGGAAGACGGAAATCTCAACAGGGGTTTCAGCCAGGGCAGGGGTCACAGCCAGGCTGAGCGCGAACAGGGCCGCAAGGGCAAGTGTCATCAGTTTGCGCATGGGTTCCTCCTTAATTTGGTGTGTTTTTGTGTGTCCGCCCGCCAGGCGACCAGGCGCCTCGTGGCCCTGCCGGAGCAGGCCGGGAGCCTTCTCCCGGTAACGTTTTCACACTCAATGTTTATATACCCGGCAAACGGGCGTCTAATCACAACATTTATACTTTCTGACATTTTTTTCACCAGTTTTTCGGTGTGCGGCGCAGACAAAGAACCTGGCCGGGCCACCGCGGCGGCCCGGACAGGCTGTCATCATTCCAATCAACACAAGGGATCACGGAGCGCAGCCCATTGGGGGCAGACCGGGATGGCCCGGGCCTCACCTGCTGGCTGCAGGATGGGACAGGCACCCGCGCGCGGCGGGCGCCGCGGACCCTATGCCAGCATCGCCTGCTGCAGCGCGGGCAGGTCCATCAGGAACTGGGCGTTGACCGGCAGCAGGGTGAACAGGAAGGCGCGGGGTTCGCGCAGGTAGAGCCGGTGGGCTTCCAGGGGCTCCGGCCCGCAGGAGTTGCTGCCCAATGGGCCCATCACGCCATCCACCAGCACCTGGGTGAAGTCCTCCCGGGGCACGTCGGGGGTATGCCGGGCGGCCTCCAGCTGCTCGGGGGTATAGTGGTGGGCACTGAAGGCAAAGCCCTCATCCGACGCGATGGCCAGCCCCTGCCCGCTCAGCGCATAGACCATCATCAGCCCGGTGTCCTCATGGGAACCGTTTTCCTGCGGGAAGACATAGGGCTCGTGGGTGTCCTGCACAGTGGCGGCATACTGGCCAAAGAGGGCGCCGGTCTTCATGTCCGGGTAGCTCTCATGCGGTCCGCGGCCCAGCCAGCGAAGATGGTCAAAGCCCTGTGGCATCTGGAAGCGCAGCCCCAGGCGGGGCAGGTAGAGGTCTTTCTCCAGGTGCAGCGGCTCGTAGCGCACCGCCAGGCGCACGCGGCCGTCCTCCAGGAAGGTGAAGGCCTGCTTGAAGGCCAGGAAGGGCCGCAGGGACATGGGGGCCACCACCCCGTCCACCAGCACCTGGATGGCGCCGTCGGCCTGTTTGGCCTCAAAGCGGGTCAGCCGGGTGTGGGGCTTGTCCAGGCCGCGGGCCTGCCACTTGCCGGCCATGTTGGCCCAGCCGCGGTCATTGTCGGTGCTGGCGCGGTAGAGGTTGACGTTCAGGGGCTGGCTCAGCAGCTGGCTGCCCTGCACCTGGATGCCGGACAGGCCCTTGCCCTGGCGGGTAAAGGTGTAGGTGGCCTGGCCGCTGGTGACGGTGATGGTGTTGGGCTCCTCCGTCAGCCCCAGCCGGGCCGGGGGCAGGGACAGGGGCTTGGGGGCGTGCCCCAGCAGCAGGGGCAGCTGCTCCTGCGCCACCACAAAGCCGGCCTCGGCCCAGGGGGTGGACTCCTTGAGGGCGAAGCGCAGGCGCAGGTAGCTGCCCTGCTCGTAATCGCCCAGGGGCAGGCTCAGGCTGGCGCTGCGGCCCGGCGCGCCCTTGGGGGCCGCCTGCCCGCTGGCCAGCACCCGCCCGCCCTTCTCCACCTGCCAGAACAGGGTGAGGGCAGCAAGGTCGGTGAAGTCATAGTAGTTGCGCAGACTGATGCGGCCCTTGGCCTCGTCCGTGAGCCGGGCGCGCACCGGGCGCAGCACGTGGGTGTATTCCAGCAGCCCGGTGTGGGGCGTGCGGTCAGGGTAGTTGAGGGCATCCACGCAGAAGTTGCCGTCGTGGGGGTGCTCACCAAAGTCGCCGCCATAGGCGTAGTAGGGCTCACCCTCCGGCGTCACCTGCCGGATGCCGTGGTCCACAAACTCCCACACGCAGCCGCCGATCAGCCGCCTGGAGGCCTGGATGGCCTGCCAGTAATCCTCCAGGTTGCCCGGGCCCAGGCCCATGGCGTGGGCGTATTCGCACAGGTAGAAGGGCTTTTTGCCTTTCTCCTTGCCGTATTTGATCAGGTCGGGGATGCTGGTGTACATCTGGGACACCATGTCCGCGGTGATGGCCTGCTCATCGCGCTCGTAGTGGATGGGGCGGCTGCTGTCCAGCTCGCGCATGGCACGGGCCATGGCCACATGGTTGACCCCGTAGCCTGACTCGTTGCCCAGGGACCAGAAGATGACGCTGGGGTGGTTGCGGTCCCGCTGCACCATGCGCACGCCCCGGTCCACGAACTGCTTCTCCCACAGCGGGTCCTGCGCGATCAGGTCGTAGCTGCCCACCCTCACCACGCCATGGCTTTCAATGTCGGCCTCGTCCACCACGTACAGGCCCAGCTCATCGCAGATGTCCAGGAAGCGCGGGTCGCTGGGGTAGTGGGCGGTGCGCACCATGTTCATGTTGCTGCGCTTCATGATGAGCGCGTCCTGGTAGAGGGCCTCCAGCGGCATCGCCTGGCCCAGGGTGGCGTGGGTGTCGTGGCGGTTCACGCCAAACACCTTGATGGATTTGCCGTTGACAAACAGCTGGTCCCCGATGATTTCCACCCGGCGGAAGCCAATCCGGCTGGCCTCGGCCTGGCCCTTGATTTCTGCCAGCAGGGTATAGCATTTGGGCGTCTCCGCGCTCCAGGGCGCGATGCCGGGGAAGCTGAACGCCGCCTGTGCCAGGCCTTCCTTAACCGTCGCCTGCTTGCTGGCCAGCACCTCATCGCCATCCAGCACGCTCAGCTTCACCTGCCTGGCCCCCGTGACCGCCACGCGCACCGCCAGGGTGCCGGTGCTGTTGTCCGCCTCAAGGCCGGCGTCTGCCACCAGGTCCTCAATGCGGGCCTTGCCAAAGCTCAGCAGCAGCACATCGCGGAAGATCCCGTGCATGCGCCACTTGTCCTGGTCCTCCAGGTAGCTCACGTCCGACAGCTGGAAAACCAGCACCACCAGCTCGTTCTCGCCCTCCTCGCGCACAAAGGCGGAGACGTCAAAGGCGGCCGCCAGGTGCGGGGTCTTGGAGAAGCCGGCGTACTGGCCGTTGACATACACATAGAAGCTGGAGTCCACCCCCTCAAAGCGCAGCCGGGTCTGGCGCCCCCTGAAGCTGTCAGGCAGGGTAAAGTGCGTGCGGTACACCCCCACCGGGTTCTCGTCCGGGATGTGGGGCGGGTCGTAGGGGAAGGGATAGTTCACGTTGGTGTACTGCAGCCGCCCCCAGCCCTGCATCTGCCAGCAGCCGGGCACGGTGATGGTGTGGGGGGTCTCAAGCTGCGCCACCTCCTCCGTCAGCTGGTCCGGGTTGTCCAGCAGGTTGAACTGCCAGCTGCCGTTCAGGCACAGGCTGTAGCGCGACAGGCGGCTGAAGGCCAGCGCCTCCCTGGCGCTTTCATGGGGCACCAGGGTGGTGCCCAGTGGCAGGCGCAGATCGGCTACCACGGATGGATCCTTGTACTCAGTGCGCGTAAACATAGCTCCTCCTTCATCGCCGGCAGGGCCGGATTATTTCCTTGTCAAACTCAAGGCTGATTGTAGCCCATCGCCCTCCCCCTGTAAAGCCCGGGGGCGGCGGGCGGCTTTACCCGCACTTTACAATCGGGCCCTGATGCGGTAACATGGTCAGCAGAGACTTAAATTGTTGTAAAGGGCCATGCGGAAAACCCCGCATTTTTGCCCCAACCCCATGAACAGAGCAGGCGTTGCGTTGTTTTCCCCCCCGGTAGGGGCAGGCGTTTGTAGCCCCGTCCCGGTGTGGTACACTACACAAAGCCTGTGACAGGTCACAAAAATCATGATGGAGGCCAATGGATGAGCGCCCACCAGGTAGACCGGCTGCCCGCGAGGACCGGGCGGCCACGCCCGCGCAAGACCTTCTACGACCTGATTGAGCCCTATCTCTTCCTGGCGCCCGCCTTCGCGGTGTTTGGCGTTTTCCTGTTCTATCCCTTCGCGCGCACCATCTACCTGAGCACCTTCCTGACAGACAAATACGGCAACGCCAAGGTCTTCTGGAAGCCGGAAAACCTGGGGCTGCAAAACTACATTGACCTGCTGACCAGCGACCAGTTCTGGGCCAGCGTGCTGGTCACCTTCCAGTTTGTGGTCATCGTGGCCCTGGGCGGGCTGGTCATCGGGCTAATCACCAGCCTGCTCACCGTGCGCAAGTACCCGGGCGTCACCTTCGCCAGCGCCTCCTATGCCATGCCGGTGGCCATTGCCTCTGCCGCCGCTTCCATGGCCTTCCGCATGATCCTGCACCCCACCAACGGCCTGCTCAACATCCTGCTGGGCACGCGCATCAACTGGACGGGTGACCCGGCCTGGGCGCTGTTCTCCGTCTCCGTGCTCACCATCTGGCTGGCCAGCGGCATCAACTTCATCTTCATTTCAGCAGGGCTGCGCAACGTGCCCGATGAGCTGTATGAGAGCGCTTCCATCGACGGGGCCAACTACTGGCGCAAGCTGTTCAGCATCACCCTGCCCAGCATCTCCCCCACGCTGTTCTTCCAGATCATCATCAACATCATCGGCGCCTTCCAGTCCTTCAGCCAGATCCGCCTGCTCACCCAGGGCGGCCCGGGGGACGCCACCAACGTGATTGTCTACGCCATTTACCGGGACGCCTTCTTCAACTTCCGCTTTGGCACGGCGGCGGCCCGCTCCATCATCCTCTTCCTGATTGTGCTGGTCATCACGCTCATTCAGTTCAGCTTTGAGAAAAGGAGCGTGCATTACTCATGACCACGATGGCCACCAAGAGAAAAATCACCAACGCCTTCAACTTTTTGCTGAACCTGCCCATCCTGGTCATCATCCTGCTGCCGCTGCTGTACACCCTGTCCATCTCCGTGATGCCCCCCAGCGAGATTTACCAGAACCACCTCATCCCTTCCTCCATTAACCTGGGCAACTATGTCAAGGCCTTCACCAACCCGGCCTATTCCTTCCTCACTTTTATCCGCAACTCCTTCATCGTATCCACCACCGTGATGCTGGGGCAGATGCTGACCTGCTCCATGGCCGCCTTCGCCTTCGCTTTCCTGGATTTCAAGGGCAAGAAGCTGCTGTTCATCCTGGTGCTGGCCACCATGATGGTGCCGGGCGAAGCCACCATCATCGCCAACTACCTCACCGTCAGCCGCTGGGGCTGGCTGGACACCTTCCGCGCGCTGATCGTCCCCTACCTGACCTCCGCCATGGGCATCTTCCTGCTGCGGCAGAGCTACCTGGCCTTTGCCAAGGAACTGCATGAGGCCGCGCGCATTGATGGGTGCAGCAACCCGCGCTTCATGGCCTCCATCGTCATCCCCCTGTCCCGCCCGGCCCTGGGCGCCCTGGGCGCCTACGTCTTCCTGAACACCTGGAACCAGTACATGTGGCCGCTGCTGGTCACCAACTCCGCCAACTACCGCACGGTGCAAATCGGCATCAGCATGCTCTACGACATCGACGCGGAATCCCTGGGGCTGATGATGGCCGGGGTGGTCATCGTGATCGTGCCCTCGCTGTCCATCTTCATCTTCATGCAAAAGCAGCTCATCAACGGCCTGATGGCCGGGGCTGTCAAAGGATAAAACCATAGCCCAAGGGCTGTGTTTTTATAAAAAAAGAAAGGGGAACACTACATGCGTAAACTGTTATCACTTGCCCTGGCGCTGTGCCTGCTGCTGGGTGTCACCAGCGCGTTTGCCGCACAACCCGCCACCGAAATCACCTTCTGGCATTCCATGGGAGGCGTCAACGGTGAAGCCATCGCCAAGATGGTGGAAGACTTCAACGCCGCCTACGAAGGCAAGATCAAGGTCAACGTTGAGTTCCAGGGCTCCTACGACGACGCCATCAACAAGGTCAAGGCGGCCGGCATGAGCGCCATGCCCGCGGACGTCATGCAGATCTATGACATCGGCTCCCGCTTCATGATTGACTCGGGCTGGGCCTTGCCCATGCAGATGATGATCGACACGGAAGAGTACGACATCTCCCAGATCGAGCCCAACATCGCCGCCTACTACACCATTGACGACATCCTCTACTCCATGCCCTTCAACTCCTCCACCCCCCTGCTGTACTACAACAAGACCGCGTTTGAGGAAGCCGGCCTGGACCCGGAGGTCGCGCCCAAGAACTTTGACGAGATCATCGAGTTCGCCGAGAAGCTCACCATCAAGGACGCCGAGGGCAAGGTGGAGCGCTATGGCTTTGGCATGGGCAACTACGGCTGGTTCTTCGAGCAGTGGCAGGGCAAGATGGCCAAGCACTATGTGGACAACAACAATGGCCGCGGCGAAGAGCCCGCCACCCGCGTGGTGTTTGACGAGTCCGGCGGCGCCAAGGCCGTGTTTGAGGTTTGGAAAAAGCTCATTGACGGCGGCATCATCACCTACCTGGGCCGCGGCAACAACGACGCCAAGGCCGCCTTCATTTCCGGCAACATCGCCATCACCCTGGAGTCCACCGCGGCCCTCAAATCCCTGCTGACCAACGTGGGCGACAACTTTGAGATCGGCACCGGCTTCTTCCCCAACATCCACCCGGATGATGAAGGCGGTGTGTCCATCGGCGGCGGCTCGCTGTGGATGCTCAACACCGGCGACGAAGCCCGCCAGAACGCCTCCTGGGAGTTTGTCAAGTACATGATCTCTCCGGATGTCCAGGCCTTCTGGAACGCCCAGACCGGCTACTTCCCCATCACCGTGGCCACCCACGAAGTCGAGGCCTTCAAGGAGAACCTGGCGATGTACCCGCAGTTTGGCACCGCCATTGAGCAGCTGCACGCCACCAAGCCCGAGTTTGCCGGCGCGCTGCTGAGCGTCTTCCCCGAGGCCCGCGCCCTGGTGGAGCAGTACACCGAGCGGCTGATCAACGGTGAGCTGAGCGTTGAGGACACGGTGACCAACCTGGCCCGTGACATCAACTCCGCCATCGAGATCTACAACCTGACCAACTAAAGGGACACCATCCCTCAGGATAAAACCCCTGGCCCCGCCGGCATCAGCCGGCGGGGCCCTTGCATGCGCTGGGCCGGCCCTCGTGGTATACTCACCATGACGGCCCCTTTCCCTGCCCACCCCGGGAGGTATGTTGGATGAAACGAACCTGCACCCTGCTGCTGGCCCTCTGCCTGCTGCCCCTGGGCGCCCTGGCGGCGTCCCTGCCTGCCCTGGAGGGCCTGGACGCGGACCAGCTCACCCAGCTGCGCGAGTCGGTGGACGCCCGGCTGCGCCTGCTGCAGCTGCCGGACGCCGGGGGCTACCTGGACGTGCTGGACGGCGAGGCCTATGCCCGGGACCCCCAGCCCCGCTTGCAGGAGCGGGTGCGGCTGTTGGGCATCATCCTCAGCGTCAAACAGGAGGCCGGGGGCTACCTCTACACCCTGTCGCTTGACAGCAAGCCGGAACGGGTCTTCGCGCTGCGCTATGCCCCCGCCGCGGGGGAGCGCCTGCTGCTGCAGGGGGACGCTGTCCAGGCCCTCGGCGTGTTTGAGGGCCTGCTGCCCTTCACCGGCAGCGACCACCCCGCGGATGGCGCGCCGCTGGTACAGGCTGATTTGATCATCCTCCAGGCCGCGCAACCTGCCCCGCTGGCCGCGCCGCCCCACCAGGGCAGCCGGGCTGACCCCGCCCCCCTGAATGTTCCCGCGACCTACGCGGGCTCCTGGTGGACGGACTACGCCAGCTTTGAGTTTGTGCTGACCAAAAGCTACCGGGGCAACGCCGCCCTGAATAAGGCCAAGTCCCTCAGCCCCTACAACATCAGCCCGCCGCGCAACCAGGAGTACTTCGTGGTGGAGCTGACCGTGCGGGCGCTGGAGGCGCCCGCCGGCCGCGCGCCCATCAGCCCGGCGGACTTCTATTTTGTCAACGCCCAGGGGGCCGAGTACCGCCAGCATTTTCTCATCAACGCGCCCCACGAGCTGCGCACGCTGTACGCCGGGGGCGAGCACAGCGCCATCCTGGCCTGCCTGATTGACAAGGGGGACCTGCCGCTGCTGGTGTTTCAGCCGGGATCTGACCACCCGCTGTGGTTTGACCCCAACCCGGCGCCATGAGCATCAACCGCCGCTTGCTGCTTGCCCTGCTGGCCGCGCTGTGCCTGGTCACCCCCGCGCTGATGGCCAGCCCGCCCCCGCAGGCCGCCCTGACCCAGCCCCTCAACCCGGGCGCCCGCGGCGCCCAGGTGCTGCTGCTGCAGCAGGCGCTCCACCACCGGGGCTACCCGCACCCGGCGGACGGCGCCTATGGCCAGGCCACCATGGCGGCGCTGGCCGCCTTCCAGCAGGACCAGGGCCTGCCCGCCACCGGCCGGGCTGACACCGCCAGCCTGAAGCTGCTGTTTTCCCGCCCCGCGCCGGCGCCCGGAGACACCCTGCTGCCCTACTGGTACGCCGGGGGCAGCGACCTCATCCCCTGGGGGGCTGAGTTTGAGGTCAAGGACGTGCGCAGCGGCATCACCTTCAACGCCCGGCGCATGATGGGCACCAGCCACCTGGACGCCGAACCGGTCACCTCCTTTGACACCATGGAGATGAAGCGGGCCTATTCCGGCAAGTGGAGCTGGGCCCGCCGCCCCATCCTGCTGCGCTACCGCGGGCAGGTCATCGCCGCCTCCATGAACGGCATGCCCCACAGCTATAACTTCAACCGCATGAACGCCATGGACGGGCATTTCTGCATCCACTTCTTTGGCAGCCGCATCGACGGCAACCAGCGCATCGATGACGCCCATGTGCAGGCCGCCATGGAGGCCGCCCGCACCCGCTGGGAGGACCCGCCCACCCAACAGTAAAAGGAGGGGCAGGGGCTGATGTGGTTTTCGCAGGCATAAAAATGGGGGCAGGATGCCCCCGTTTTTATGAGAATCAGCAGTGTGTTGCGGAAACGCGGATGCCGCTCAGGGCTGGTAGGTCCAGCCCCCGTCGCCATGGTATACCATCAGGCGGCTCATGCCGCCGTCCACCCTCAGCACCTGCCCGGTGATGAAGCTGGCGCGGCTTGAGCACAGGAAGAGCGCGGCGTTCACGATGTCCTCGGGCTTGCCCACCCGGCCTGCCGGGTGCTGTTTGGCGTCCGGGCCGGAGAACTGGCTGCCGGTGGTGTCAATCCAGCCCGGGGCGATGGCGTTCACCCGGGCGCGGCCCGCCAGGCTGACCGCCAGCGCGTGGGTGAGCGCGGTGATGCCGCCCTTGGCGGCGGTGTAGCTCTCCGTCTGGGCCTGGGACTGGCCGGCCCGGGTGGAGGACAGCATCAGCACGCTGGCGCCGGGCGAGAAATGGTCCGCCAGCAGCCTGGTCAGGTAATAGGGCGCGGCCACGCCCACCTGCTGCACATACAGAAAATCCTCATAGGAGCAGGCGTCAATCCCGCCCCGGGACAGCATGGCGTTGTGGATCAGCACGTCCACCTGGCCAAAGCGCCGGGTGACCTGGGACGCGAAATCCGCCAGCGCGCCCGGGTCGGCCAGGTCGCCCTGGACAAATAAATCCAGCCCGGAAGCCGGCTTCAGGTCAAAGCCCGCCACCCGGGCGCCTGCCGCCTTGAACCCCTTCGCCAGTGCCTGGCCTATCCCCTGGGCCACCCCGGTGATGACCGCTGTCCTGACCTGATCTGCCATCCGCTCGTCCTCCCTGTGCTGGTCCGCCGCCTCAAAACGCCCGGCGCGGCGGCACTGGCTGGGCACATAGCCCGGTCACCTGGTCACCATCACCGCGTCCTGCACCGCGCCCTGGCCCTCCACAAAGGGGTTCAGGGCAAAGGGGGTGTCCGCCTGGATGATGTCCATCACTTCCTGGGCCCATTCACCGCTGACCGGGTAGGGCTGGTAGTTGTTGCGGGGCGCGGTGCCGGAGATGCGGAAGGGGTGGATGGTCAGCCGCGCGCCCGCAAAGCCCTGGCCGTCAAACAGCAGCTCCGCCCCCAGCACCATGCTGGGGTATTCCACCACCCGGGGCTTGCGGTTGCCGCCATAGCAGAAGTTGCCCAGGCTGTAGACAATCATGCGCTCCTGGTAGATTTCCATGCCCTGCAGCGCGTGGGGGTGGTGGCCTATGACCAGGTCGGCCCCCGCGTCGATGGCGAAGCGCATGTCCTCGGTCTGGGAGGCCTTGTGCTTCTGGCGGTACTGCTGCCCGCCGTGGTAGTTGACCACCACCGCCTGGGCCCCCTGGGCCTTCAGGCCCGCGATGGCTTCCGCCAGGCCGGGTTTGGCGCGCTGGAAGTCGCTCACCCAGTAGCCCAGGAAGGCGATTGTGCGCCCGTCCTTTTCAAAGAAGGCGGGCTGGTCGTTGTAGGCCCAGACGATGCCGGCCTCGTCCAAAGTGGCCTGGGTGGAGGCCAGCCCCACTTTACCAAAATCCAGGCTGTGGTTGTTGCCCAGGGTGACCCCTTCCACTGAGCCTTCCAGCAGGATGTTCACATAGTCGGTCGCGCCGCGGAAGTTCCACTTGGTGTTCTTGTTCAGGCCCCTGGGGCTGTCGGCCAGCACGCCCTCCAGGTTCACAAAGGTGAAATCATCCCGGGCGAAGAGGTGCTGGGTCTCCCGCAGGAAATAATCGTAGTTCTGCTGCTGCGCCATCACCTTGAAGGTGCCGATGGAATAGTTCATCCAGCCCTCATGCCCGCCCAAGGTGCAATCCCCGGCGAAGGACAGGCGGATGCTGTCCAGCTCCCCGGCCTGCGCCAGGGGCGCCAGCAGCATCAGCAGCGCGACAAGCACCATCAGGCAGGCCCCCCGGCGCCCGGTCATCAGCCTGGTCATGGCGCGCGCCCCTCCTCAAAGGCGGTGGTCCGGCCAATGCCCATCACCTCATTCTGGGGGCGGGCGTTGTCATGCACGCCGGTGCGGTCCAGCTGGTTGAGCTGCTTGCCCATGAACACCATGGCGCTGGTCCAGCCGCCGTCCAGGTTGAAGGCCAGGGTGCAGCCCAGGTCGCGCATCAACTCGCCCACCTCAAAGGTGGTCATGCCGGCGCTCAGGCGGGTGCGCCCTTCCACAATCACCGCCCAATAGTGGCCCTTTTCCACCATGCCGATGGCCGCGCGCGGCTGGATGGTGGTGCCGTAGGTGGAATAGGTGTCATTGAGCTGGCCATCGCGCACCAGCCAGGGCCCAAAGGACAGCACGTCCACCGCGCCCAGGTCCAGCAGCTCCTGGGCGGTTTGCTCCCGCGCCTTGTACACGCGCATGTCCCCGTCGGGGAAGAGGGCCAGCATGTCCAGCGGCGGGTAGAGGTTGCGCTTCTCAGATGCCGGGTTGTCCACCAGCACCTCCCTGTCGCGGATGACCACGCCGATGGCCAGCTTGCGCTTGTTGGTCTTGGCCGCGTGGACGCGGTAGAGGAAATAATCCCCGTCCATGGAGAAGACCAGCCCGTTGTTGCGGGCGATGACCGCCGGCTTCTCGGTGTACCGGCTGCGGGATTCCAGCATGTGCTCCCGGTCGTGGCTGACCATCTTGAAGCCCGGCGTGCCCGCCCGGGTGAAGATCTCCGCGCCCAGCCAGCGCAGCGGGATGGACTTGTCCTCATGCCGGGTGATCTCAATGCGCAGGTCCTGGTTCACAAAGCGCCACTTGCCATGCACCGCGTCGATGAAGACAAACTCCTCCTGGCCCGGGGGCAAAAAGCCCTCGGGCGTCAGCGGCGGGAAGCCGGGGTCCAGGGGCGCTTCCTCGGCCAGGGGCAGCAGGGGCAGCAGCACAAACAGCAGCAACAGGGCGGTCAAACGGCGTGTGGTCATGTGGTTCCTCTCTGTACAGGTCATGGCGCTTGGGGAAAGGGCTCGTAGACGCCGCTGCGGAACACGCGCTTGATGACCTCATAGCGCGGGTGCTCCCGCCAGCCATGGCTGGTGGAGCGGCTCCACTCGTATACAATCCGGCAGTTTGGCAGCGCGGCCTCCAGCTGCGCCTTTTGTTCCCCGGTCAGAAAATTGTCCGGGATCCACAGCCGCTCAAGCGCGGCCAGCCCCAGCAGCGGGCTGATGTCGCTGATGCGGTTGCGGGTCAGGTTCAGGTCCTTCAGGCGGACAAGCCCGGCCAGGGGCGTAAGGTCGGTGATGCGGTTCATGAACAGCTCCAGGTATTCCAGCTCCTCCAGGTCCGCCAGCGGGCCCAGGTCCTCAATGTGGTTGTCCGCCAGGATCAGCACCCGCAGCCCGGGCAGGGCCCGCAGAAAGCCCAGGTCCGCGATCAGGTTGTGCCCCAGGTCCAGCGCCTTGAGGTCCGGGCAGTGGCGCAGCGCCTCAAAGCGGCTTTCCGGGTAGCGCTTGTCGCTTAAGCGGTTCAGGGTGGAGTAGGCGGTCTGGGTGGTGGACACCGCGCCCTTGACAAAGCCAAAGGTGGTCTCAAAGCGGATGCCGGGGTAGGCGGCCTGCAGCTCCTCCAGCTGCGCGACGCTCAGGCGGGTTCGCGGCATCACCACCCGCTCCAGGGCGGGCAGCTGGTCCAGGTAGCCGCGCAGCCGGGCCAGGTCCACCACCTTGCGCTGGCCCAGGTCCAGCACCCGGCTGTCCCGGGGCAGCTGGATGCTGTCATACACCAGCAGGCTGTCCTGCGCCGCCGCAAGCGGGCAGAGCAGCAGCAGGATGAGGGCGAGGGCCAGGCTACGCACGGGGAGCACCCAGCGCCACCCGGCGGGTCAGGTGGAAGAGCCCCAGGACGGACAGCAGCATCAGCCCGTAGATGAGCAGGGAGCTGAGGGTGGTCTTGTCCAGCGCGAACTCGCAGGCGGTGATGACCAGGATGAGCAGCGCGAAGCCCGCGATGGCCTGGTGCCGGGGCCATGGCCAGAGGCCGGGCCGGTGGCGCAGGCCCCACAGCAGCAGCCCGAACAGGATGAGGGCGGGCACCAGCTGCCCCGCGCGCACAAAGCCCCAGCGCAAAAACTCATCCTCCCGGAAGGACTCAAACAACATCTGGCTGGCGCAGACCAGCATCAGGGCCAGCAGGGCGCGCCCGCCCAGGCGCAGGCCCCGGGTGCGCGCCACCAGCCAGACAAAGGCCAGCGCCGCGCAGCCCGCCAGCAGGAAGACCGCCCAGCGCCACTCACCCCACTGGTTTTGCACCGCCAGCGGGAAGAAGGACAGCTGGGGCGGCGCCTCCTCGCCAAAGCCCTGGCCGGCCAGGCCCTCGCACAAGCGCCCCAGGGCCAGCAGCAGCAGCCCGGCAGGCGCGGCGGCATCCAGCAGCTTCCCCGCCGCCAGCCGGTTGGCCTTCGCGGCCAGCAAGCCCGCCAGGAAGAAGCCGGCCAGCGCACCCCAAAGCGTGGCGCCGCCCTGCCAGAAGCGCAGGGCCAGCAAATCCCCCCGGCCGATAAAAAACGGCAGGCGGATCAGCACATAGGCCAGCCGCGCCAGCAGCAGCCCCAGGGGCAGGGCCAGCAGCAGGAAGGCCTCCGCCGCCCGCGCGGGGATGCCCTGCCGCCTGGCATGCAGCAACCAGGCGCCAGCCGCCAGCAACAGCGCCAAGGTCATGCCCAGCGCGTAGGCGGTGACAGGCAAACCAAACAATGTGAAAAGGGTGCGGGGCATGCTATTCCCCGTCCTGTGTCTGCCAGGCGCTGGCGAAGTAGATGATGTCGCCGATGGAGCGGCTGCGCTGGGAGGCCGGGCCGTTGATCTTTTTGCCCTGGAAGACAATGGTGGCGCTGGAGCCGCCATCCAGGTTGTAGGCGGTGATGACGCCCTCAAAGCCGCTCACCAGGTCCTTGAACTCGGGGATGGTGAGCCCCTGGGAGTTCTTGTCGCTGGGGCCCTCGGAGTACACCACCAGGTACTGGAGCGGCCCGGTCTGGCACAGCGCGATGCGCTGGGCGCGCACCAGCTCGCTGCGGCCCAGGTGCTCATCCGCCGTGCGCGCGCCGTCCACCACCAGCCCTGGGCCAAAGGTGAAGGCGTTCACGATGTCGGCTTTGTGTTCAGCCTCATACGCTGCCAGCGCCTGGGCGTCCGGCCGCGGCAGCACGCGCAGGTCCCCCGCGCGGTCCACCACCAGGATGTCCTGCTCGCCGGTCACGCGGCTGCGGTAGAACTGGCCCTGGCGCACGATATAGCCGTTGTTGTGGTAGATAAAGAAGTCCCCGCCGATGGCCAGCACCGCCTGCACCCGCTTGGCCAGCGCCGCGCCCTGGGCCTCCTGGGTGGAGCCGTAGGGCCCGGCCTTGAGGGTGCGCAGCTGGCTGGCGTTGCTCAGCTGAACATAAACCGCTGTCCAGTTGGTATGGACATGGCGGCCCTGCTCTATGCGCACGGAGATGGAGGGGTCATGGTAGGCGCTGTCCCCCTCATAGCCCCAGTCATAGGGCGGCACGCCGCCGCTCTCATCCAGGGGCAGGGTGAGCACCTCCGCATAGGAATGGATGCCCGGGGCGGGCAGCAGCACCAGCATCGCCGCGATGAGCAGGGCGATGAGCAGCAGGCGGAATATGCGCGCCAGGGGCAGGGTTCCGGTGTCTGTTTTCATGTGCGCACCTCGGGCAAAATATAGCAAGCGCTCCGCGCGCTGTCAATGCAGGCCATCCCCAAGCGGAGGAGGCCTCCCGCCCCGGGAAAAACGCTTTCCCCGCTGCTGAAGGCCTCTCAGGCATGGATGGATGGTCCGGCCGCGCATCCCTGTCTTGGGTGGCCCGGCCCACCAACCATCAGGCTATTTCAGGAAATAGGTCATCATCCAGCCGGTGGTGGTCTTGTACTTCACCTGGGCCCACTGGCCGCCCGCGGTCAGGATGGTGACGCTGGAGCCGTGGGGCACCCGCAGGGTGATGCCGCCGGAGGCGCTGGGCCGCGAGCGCAGGTTCACATAGGTGCGGTCGGGGTGGGTCACCCGCTTGGTGGGGGTGACCGGCAGGCCATAGAGGGTGAGGTAGCGGGTCATCATGTAGCCGCTTTTGCCGGACAGGGGCACATAGACCCGGCTCCACACCGTACCCTGCATGCGCACCTGGATGGCGGTCTCCCCCGGGTAGGTGCCCAGCACGCGGCTGGAGGTGCTGGGCTGCTCACGCAGGTTGAGGCTGCCCAGCCGCTTGTTGACGATGGCGTTGGTGGAATCCGGGGTCACAATGGGCGGGTTGGGCACCGGGTTGCTGCCCGTGCCGCCGCCACCGCCCGTGAGGAAGGAGGAATCCATGAAGCCCGAGGTGCCCGCCAGGCCGATGTACCAGAAGGTCTTGCCCTTCAGGTACACGGTCACCTTGGTGCCCGGCGCCCCCTGGCCGATGACGCTGGAGGCGTAGCTGGGCGCGCTGCGCAGGTTGACGCTGCCGCCATTGCTGCTGTAGATGGTGGCGGTGCCGATGCTGCCCAGGCCCCCGGACAAGCGCAGGAACTCCGAGCGGAAGTAGCCGTACATGCCGGAAATCTCCACATAGTACCAGCCGTCGGTCTTCCCCAGGATGGTGGCGGTGGCGCCGTTGTAGAAGATGGCCAGCACGCTCGCGGAATAGGAGGGGGCCGAGCGCAGGTTCAGGTAGGAGCTGGGGTTGGGATTGTTCACCACCGCGATGCTGCCCACGGCGTCCCCGGCGGGGGACGCGATTTTCAAAAAGCTGGCGGAGAACCAGCCGCTGGTGCCGCTGGGCATCACCTGGCCCTGCACCCAGGCGCCGGAGGTGCTGTCAATGCGCACCCACTCCCCCCCGGCCACGCTGCCCTTGATGGCATGCTCGGTGCCAGGGCCCGTGCGGATGTTGAGCCGGGTGGTGTTGCTCACCAGGGCGTACTGGGTGGCGGCCTGGGCGGGCGGCACCAGGGCCAGCAGCAAGGCTGCAAGCAACATCAGGCAGATGGCGCGTTTCATGGTCTGTCCTCCTTAGCGGCCCGGCCAGGCGCGGGTGCCGTTATCTTGGTTCATACAGTATAACGCATCATGCCCCGAAAATCATGCCGGGGGACCCTCATCCGGCAAAAAGTCCAGCAGCACGCGGTCCATCAGGTCAAACCCGGCCCGGGTCAGGCGCAGGTGATGGTCCCTCAGCTCGACCAGGCCGCCCGCCAGCTGCCGCGCCAGCGCCCCGGGAAAGGCCTTTTCCAGGGGCAGCCCCTGGGCTTGCTCAAAGGCCCGCAGGGACAAGCCCTCCTTCAGGCGCAGCGCCAGCATCACCTGCTCAAAGCGGCGGTCCCGGGGGCTGAGCCGTTCCAGCTGCGGCGGCTGGCCGGCCAGGTAGTCCTGCAGGCTGTCCGGATTCTTGCGGCGCTCATGCCCCCACATGCCCCCGGCGGAGGAGCCAAAGCCCAGCAGCTCATGGTAACGCCAGCAGTTGAGGTTGTGGCGGCATTCAAAGCCAGGCAGGCAGAAGTTGCTGATCTCGTACTGGCGGTAGCCGGCCCGTTCCAGGTGCGCCACCGTGTTCCAGTACAGCTGGCGCTCCTCCTCCTCGTCCGGCAGGTTGAGCTGCCCTGCCTGGTGCCGCTCAAAAAAGGGGGTGCCCGGCTCGATGATCAGGCTGTAGACGCTCAGGTGGGTGGGGCGCAGCGCCAGCGCGCTGTCCAGGCTGTGGCGCAGCCTGTCCCAGGTCTGGCCGGGCAGGGCGCTCATCAGATCCAGGTTGAGGTTGGACAAACCCTGCGCCCGCGCCAGCCGCACCGCCGCCTCCACCTGGGCCCAGCTGTGCGGCCGGCCCAGCTCGCGCAGCTCCCCCTCGTGGGCGCTTTGCGCGCCCAGGGACAGGCGGTTGACCCCCAGGGCCACCATGTCCTCCAGCCACTGCGAGCTGAGCGTGCCGGGGTTGGCCTCGCAGGTGATTTCCGCGTCCGGCAGGATGCGGTAGCTGGCACGCAGCTGGCGGAAGATTTGGGCCAGCTGGTCCGCCGCCATGAGGGAGGGGGTGCCCCCGCCCAGGAACAGGCTGTCCGCCGCCAGCATCCCGGTGACAGCCCCCCGTCGCGCGATTTCAGCGACCACCGCCTGGATGTAGGCCGCGCGCAGGTGCAAAAGGCCTGCGAAAGAAGAAAAATCGCAATAGGCGCACTTGGCGGCGCAGAAGGGCAGGTGCACATACAGCCCCACCGGCGCCCTCATCGCCCGGCCCCCCGCAGGATGCGGCGCCGCATGGGACGCTCCACCAGGTAGTGGGCGGCCAGGCTGATGAGCAGGGTGAGCGCCAGGGCGCTCACCAGAAAGCCCAGCTGCCAGGCGCGCTCGCCCACCATATAGGGGTGCTGGTTGACGCTGGGCGGGAACCGCCAGCGCAGCAGCTGCTGCGCCACCACCTGGTGCCAGAGGTAGACCTGGTAGCTGAGGGCCCCCAGCAGCCGGGTCACGCGGTTGCCCAGCAGCATCCGGATGGCGCCCGGGCCAAAGCAGGCCCCCAGCATCAGCAGCCCCGTGAGCACCGACTGGGGGAAGCGGATCATCAGCTGGCTGACGCGCAGGTCAATCACCTGGCGCTGGGCGGCCTGGTGGCGCAGCAGGGCGGCCAGGCCGATCACCGCGGCCAACAGCACCGCGCCCATCAGCGCCCGGTGCAGCCCGTCATCCCGGGCGCTTTTCTCAAGCCGGGCATACACCCAGGCCAGCACAAAGCCGTTGAGGTAGACATCCAGGAAGCCGGGCAGCTGGTTGACCAGCATGGGCGTGTGCCCTTGCAGCATGGCATAGCCCCGGTACAGAAAGGCGATGGCAGCGCCCCCCAGCCAGGTGGTGAGGGGCAGGCGGTTGAAGGCGCGCGCCAGCAGCGGGAAGAGCAGGTAGAACTGTACCTCCACCGCCAGGGTCCACAGCGCCCCGTTGATCTGGGTGTTCATGGAGGTGGACGCGAACCATGGCTGGGTGAAGCTGAGGTGGGCCAGTAGGTCAAACAGCGCGGCCCCGGGGCTTGGGTACCCGCCCTGGGGCAGGGCAACCAGCACAAACACCAGCAGCACATGCAGCAGGTAGGAGGGCAGCACGCGGGCCGCGCGGCGGCGATAAAAGCCCTGGAAGCCAGGTGGCTTGCGCCCGGCCTCCCGGGCGCGGGCCCAGGGCAGGTACAGCAGGAAGCCTGACAGCAGCAGCAGGCCGTCCACCCACAGGTAGCCGGAGCGCAGGAAGGGATCCAGGCTGACAAAACGGTCCCCCAGCATGAAGGTGGGCGTCAGCCAGCTGTGCTGCCAGTAGTGGTAGGCCAGCACGGAAAAAATGAAAAAGGCGCGCAGCCCGTCCAGCGGCGGCAGGCGCCCCTGGCGATCCAGCGCGGTGCCGTCCCGCCACCAGGCGATCAACCGGTGCATGGGGACACCCGCCGGGCAGAAACCGGATGGGGCCGGCTATGCCTGTGAAGACAGGAGGATGGCAGGGGAAGGCCCGCCTTCAGGGCGGCATCACAAATACCCGGCACGGCGGGGGGCCGGGCGCGGGCGTGACGCGGCTGCCACGGCAGAAGGGCTGGGTGGGCAGCGGCTGTCATTCCTCAAACAAGGTGCATTTGTAAATCACCTTGGTCTTTTCGTGGCGCAGGGTGAGGGCCTGGTTGCGCAGGTAGACAATGTTGTAGCGGATGTTCAGCTCCTCCGGCCGGTCCCCCACCTGCAGCAGGTACTGCCGGGCATAGTAGTACATCTCCTTGCCTTCAATCAGGCAGGTGCCGTCCTCCCGGAAGATGAACTCCGCCCCCTTCTGGCTGCGCCAGCTGCCAATCAGCAGGTAGGGCACGCGGTTGAGCTTGCGGGTGGTCACGTCCTTGTAACCGGCCACGCGCTGGTAGAAGGGCAGCGCCTCAAAGGGCTTCCTGTCAGCATACAGGGCCTCGGCGTGGCGGTAGATGGCCTCCTGGTAGGTGTCGTGCAGGCCCGCGTACTGGGGGGGCAGGTCGGCCAGGTCCAGGCCCTCCAGCGCTGCGATGACGCTTTCATAATCCCCGGATTTCATGCCCTGGACGGCTGTCTGGTTGGCGTGGTCAAAATAGCTGGCGAAGTACTGCGCGCTCTTCTCGTCCGCGTCCTGGTAGCCAGGCACCAGCGCATACAGGCGCGCCGCCTCCCCCAGCCGCTGCGCGGCAACAGCTGCCTCCGCCTGCTGATAGACCGCGCTCAGGTACAGGGCATCGGCGTTCTGGTAGTCACGGATGGGCGTCAGGCGCTCAATGGCGGCCTCCACCTCCCCCGCGTTGAGGGCGTTGAGCGCCAGCGCGTACTGCGCCTCCATGAAGCGCTGCCGGGCATCCATGTAATCCCCCAAACCTTCATACAGCTTGGAGGCCTCCTCGTACTCCTGGGCCTCCAGGCGCTCCCCGGCCAGCTGGTAGATGGCCTTGTTCAAATACTCCGCGCTCTGGCTGAAGCCCGCCAGCGCGGTGAAGGCCTCGATGGCCTCCAGGTTGCGCCCCTGGTCCAGCAGGGCGATGGCCTGGCTGTAGCGGGCGCGCTGCAGCTCCTCCTGGGCAGGGGCGTCATTGGGCAGCTGCTCAAACAGCGCGATGGCGCCGGCATAGTCCTTCTGGTTGACCAGCGCGATGCCCGCCTCATAGCGCGCCTGGCGCATGCGGGCCGGGGCGTCCCCGTATTCGCCCGCCTGCTCAAACAGCTCTGCCGCCAGGGCCAGTTCACCCCGCTGCAGGGCCTCCTCGCCCAGGTGGTAGCGCGCCTCCATGAGCGCGGCCTGGGCGGCGGTCAGGTCGGGCGCGGCGATGAAATGGTCGGCCGCGGCCAGCCACTGCCCGGCCTCCCCGGCCCGCAGGCCCATCTGGTAGGAGGCCTGCTGGGAGAGGGCGGCGCTGTCGCGGTAGGCCAGAATCTGCTCAAAATAGGACTTGGCCTTCTCGTACTCGCCTTGCGCCATCAGCTCCACCGCCGGCTCATACAGGCATTCGGAGGCCCGGCGGAAGGCGTCGCGGTAGTCCCCGGCCAGCAGGAATTTTTCGGCTGCCAGCTCAAAATCCCGCGAGAGGAAGAGCACCTCACCCCAGCCGTAGTAGGTCTCCTGCAGCTTGAGGCGGGCGTTCTGGTTGTCAGGCAGCTGCTTCAGCAGCGCCTCGGCCTGCTGGAATTCCTTGTTGTCCAGGTGGGCGAGGGCGGGCAGGTAGAGGCAGTCCTCCGCCAGGCTTGGCGCGTCCTGGTACTCGCCCAGGGCCAGCAGCTTCTCCCGTGCCCCGGGGTAGTCCAGCGCCTCCATGAGCTGCAGCGCCCAGTCGTAGCTGGTGGCCTGGCTTTTCTGCCGGCTGTCCTCATAGGCGCCCAGGCTGTCATACAGGGTCACGGCCTGGGCATAGTCCTGCCCCTGGCGCATCAGCCCGGCGCGGCGGTAGCGCGCGGCCTGGAAGCGCTGCGCGCTGTCCCGGTAATCGCCCAGGAGGGTGTAGAGTTCCTCCGCGGTCTTGATGGCGGTGGCGTTGCCGTTTTGCATCAGGCTGTCGGCCTTGCGATAGTCAGCCTCCCGCGCCATCTGGGCGCTGTCGCGCCAGGTGTCCAGTGCCAGGAAGCGGGCCTTGGCCTCGTCAAACTGGTTGCCCTCCAGCAGCTGGCCGGCCTGGTGATAGCTCCAGGCCGGGATGCCAAAGTGGATGGTGCCATAGGCGCCCGCCGCCAGCAGCGCCAGGATGAGCAGGGCCAGCAGGCTGCGGCGCAGGCGGCGGCGGCGGCGCAGCTCCTGCTGCTCGCGCTCCTCCTGCATGCGCCCGGCCTCCAGGCGCGCCGCCTGGGCCTTTTCCTCCAGCTCGCTGTCGCGCCGGTAGATCATGGTCTCAATCGCCGCCTGGTTGAACTGGGTGAACTGGGCATGCTTCTCCCGGTCGCAGCGCTGGCACTGGGTGAGGCTGGCGGCGTTGGGCCGCCCGCACAGGCAGACCCAGACCGCGCCCTGGTCGCTGGGGTAGCCCAGGGCGTCCGCCCCGGCCAGCTGGCGCAGCAGGTCCAGCTGGCGGGAGGGCAGAAGGCGCGTGTCGCGGTACTCGCTCATCTGGCCCGCGCCCCGGCGCCACACGGTGCCGTCCTCAAACCACACCTTCTCAATGATGATGTCCATGCGCTGGGCCAGGTGGCCGTCCTCCATGGCGATGAGCACCTCAAAGGCGCTGCGGGGCTGGCCGTCCAGCCCGCTCACCCGCTCCACCTGCCGGGCGTACTGCTCGCCCTCCTGGTCAAAGCCAAGCAGCGCCGCCTGCAGCGACACCACCGCCTTTTGCGCCAGGTTGAACAGGTTGAGGCTGACCACCGGGTACTCCTCTGTGGGCAGCCTGAAATGCCACAGCTCTACCGGGCAGCTCAGGTCAATCTTCATCGTGCCTCCTCCAAGGCGGGCCTGTCGGGGAACGCTACAGGTAGCTGATGCTCATGGACACCAGCAGGTCATCCACAAACTCCAGAATCAGCGCGGCCGTGCCCTCCTGCACCGCGATGGCGTAATACAGCAGGCTGCCCTGCGCGTCCGCCACCAGCAGGCCATAGGGCGGTTGCTGGCCCTGGGCGTCGCCGTACAGGACGCCGGGCTGGTCCGCGTCCTGTACGCTGTGCTCAAAGCGGGAGATGGCCTGGGCCAGGGTGTCCCCCAGGCGCAGGCCGCGCGGGCCCTCATGGGCGCCGCCGTTGATCACCAGGCGCCGGGCATGTGCCTGGCCCGCCTGCAGGCTGAACACCGCCTCAAAGCCTTCCCACTGCAGCACCTGCAACTGGCCGCCATCGGAATCCGCCAGCGTCTGTTCCACGGTGGGCGGGCCCAGGACAACCTTGGCCCCCTCCGGGTTGATGTCAAAGAAGTCCAGCCCGCCCAGCACGCAGTCCTCCCGGGAAAACTGGCTGCCATCCTTCTCGCCCAGCGCGATGTAGCTGTGCTGCTCCTGCAGGGTGCGCAGGCTGGCCAGCGCCTGGCCGGCCTCCTCCTGGCTGAGCACCTCCGGGGAGAGGAAGCTGCGGATGAAGGTCACAAAGCCATTCTCCACCGTGAACTGGATGCCGGCCTGTGCCACGCCCTGCCCGGTCTGGTAGTAGATGTCATACTCCACCAGCTGCACCTGGGCGCCGTCGCGCAGGATGAAGCCGGTGTGGGTGGCCGCGGGCAGCTCACCCGCGATATAGAGCACCGCGCTGTCCACGCGCCCGGCCAGGGCCGGGTTGTCGTTCAAAAACAGGGCCAGCAGCTGCTCCACCAGCATGTCCGGCCGGCTGCCGCGGGGGCCCTCAAAGACCGGGGCGTCATGCTCCGCGTGGCCGCCGCCCAGGGTGGCCGCGAGCACCAGGGAGTCCGCGCTCACATCCGGCCCGGCCAGCAGCAGCTCATAGTCCTCGCCCCGCACCAGGTGGCCGCCCTCGCCGGGGAAGGTGTCCTGCCCCTCGGCCACCGCGCGCTCCAGCAGCAGCTGGTTGAACTGCTCAATCTCCGCCAGGCGCAGCGGTTCGCCGGAGAGCTCGGCCACCCCCAGCGCGGGCAGGGCCAGCAGCAGGCAGGCCAGAAGGCTTATAAAACGTTTCATGCAGGTTCCTTTCCGGGGGCCAAGGCAGTTCGCGCCCCGCGCGCCCCAAAGCCCATGGACAGCGCGTCCGTCGGGCAGGCGTTGACACAATCCCCGCAGCGCACGCACTCAGGGTGGTTGAGCTGCTGGATGGGGTTCAGGCACATCAGGCAGGCGCGTTCACAGGCGCCGCAGTGGATGCACTTGTCCTCCGCCAGCCGCAGCCGGTAGAAGGACACCGGATTGAGCAGCCCGTAGGCCGCGCCCAGGGGGCAGACATACTTGCAGAAGGGCCGGTAGTTCATGAGGCAGGCCAGCAGAGTGAGCCCCAGGATGCTCATCTTGAGCAGGAACAGGGCGCCGGTCTCAAAGCGCGGGCCCTCCCGGGCGATCAGCCGCACCGGGGGCTGGCCAGGCAGCAGGGGCCCGGCGGGCGCCTGGGGCCCTGCCTGGGCGGGGCTGAAGAACACCAGGGGCACCCCGCCCTCCAGCGCGCCAGCGGGGCAGACGTACTTGCAAAAGGTGGGGGTGGCCTCCCCGGCGGCGTTGCCCAGCACCATGGGCAGCAGGATGACCAGCACCAGCAGCATGGCGTATTTCACGTAGCGCAGCGGCCGGTCGCCCCGGAAGCGGTTGCGCTTCCACGGGAAAGGAACCTTGTAGAGCAGCTCCTGGATCCAGCCAAAGGGGCAGAGAAAGCCGCAGACCATGCGCCCCAGCGCCGCCCCCACCACCAGCAGGAAGCCAAACACATACAGCGACAGGTGGAAGGCACGGCTGCCAATCACTGCCTGCAGGGCGCCGATGGGGCAGGACAGCAGCGCCCCCGGGCAGGAATAGCAGTTGAGCCCCGGGTGGCAGAGCTGCTTGAGGTTGCCCTGGTAAATCTTGCCCGCCAGGAAACCGGTCACATAGGAGTTGCTGGCCGCGGCCACAAACAGCTGGATTTTTCCGCGGTGGCGCACGCGCTCCGCCTTTTGCCGCCTAGCCAATGCCGATGCACTCCAGGCAGATGCGGATGGCCTTTTGCAGCACAATGGCCACCTCGCCCCGCAGCACGCCCGCAAGGAGCAGCCCCAGCCCCAGCAGAAGCAGGGGCAGGGTCAGCCGGCGGCGTGCCCGCTCCCGCTCAGCCCAGGTCCGGCTCATCCACGTCTTCCTGCACAAGGTCGCTGAGGAACCGGTCGATGATGCGCTGCCAGCCCGCCTTGTCATAGGCGGATTCCACGATGCTGCGGATATAGCCCTCCCCGTCAATCAGCCAGGTGGTGGGCAGCACGTTCAGGTTGATGCCATACTGCGGGTCGTTCATGAGGATGAACAGCAGGGAGTCGGGGTTGAGCAGGGGGAAGGTGAGCCCCAGCTCCTCCTGCAGCTTGAGGGCGGCGGCGGTCTTGTCCTCGTCCACAATCAGCTCGCCCTGCTCGGTCACCGTCAGGCCTTCGCTGTGCACGCCGATGATGTGGATGCGCCCCGCGTACTCCGCCGCCAGCGCGTCCAGGTGGGGCATCTCGCCAACGCAGGGGGAACACCAGGTGGCCCACATGTTCAGCAGGATGGGGGTGTCCCGGAAGGCCGCCGTGTCAAAGGGGGTGCCGTCCAGGTAGGTGAAGGCCATGTCAGCGAAGAAGTGGGACTCTTCTTCGGCGGCCTCGGGCTGCGCGGCCTCCTCCATCAGGGCGGCCGCCAGGGGCAGCGTCAGCAGCAGGGCCAGGATGAGGGCAAGCAGGCGTTTGGTCATGTCAGGTTTCCTTTCCGTCAATGGCGATCCGCGCGCGGATCAGCGCGCTGCGGGGCGGCTGGGCCCCGGAGATGTGCACCGCGCCCAGCAGCAGGTCATGGGCTTCCTGTGCCCGGGGGGCGTGGTTGTGGTGCAGGGTGGCCAGGGCTTCCCCGGCCGCCACCCGGTCGCCGATGCGCTTGTGCAGCACCAGCCCCACAGCCGGGTCAATGATGTCTTCCTTCCTGCTGCGCCCGGCGCCCAGGCGCTGGGCGGCCAGGCCGATGGCCTCGGTGTCCATCCGGGACAGCCACCCATCCGCCATGCTCAGCACCGGCTGGGTCACCGCCGCCCGGGGCAGCAGGCGGGTGTCCTCACAGACCCGCGCGTCCCCGCCCTGGGCCGCGATCATCTGCGCGAACTTCGCCAGCCCGCGCCCGCTGTCCAATGCGTCCTGCAGCAGCCGCACCGCCTGGTCCTCATCCTGCGCCTGGCTGCCCAGCAGCAGCATCTGCGCGCCCAGGGCCAGGGAGACCTGCAGCAGCGGCCCTGTGACCCGGCCGGCCAGGGTGTCGATGGCCTCCTTGACCTCCAGCGCGTTTCCCACATGGCTGCCCAGGGGCTCATCCATGCCGGTGATGAGGGCGGCCATCCGCCGCCCGGCGCGCCGGCCGATGTCGCACATGGTGCGGGCCAGGGCCAGGCAATCGGCCATGGTTTTCATCAGCGCGCCTGAGCCCAGCTTGACATCCAGCACAATGCCCATCGCGCCGCCAGCCAGCTTCTTGCTCATGATGGAGGAGGAAATCAGCGGGATGCTGTCCACGGTGCCCGTCACGTCCCGCAGGCTGTACAGGCGCTTGTCCGCCGGGGCCAGCTCCCCGGTCTGCCCCACCACGCAGCAGCCCACCTCCCGGGCGATGCGCAGAAAGTCCTCCTCGGGCAGCTCGGTGCGAAAGCCGGGGATGCTCTCCAGCTTGTCAATCGTCCCCCCGGTGTGCCCCAGGCCGCGGCCGGACATCTTGACCACCTTGCCCCCGCAGGCGGCCACCAAGGGCGCCAGCACCAGGGTGGTGGTGTCCCCCACGCCGCCGGTGGAGTGCTTGTCCACCGGGGTGCCCCCCACCTGGGGGCTGAGCATGTCCCCGGTGCGCGCCATCGCCATGGTGAGCTGGGCGGTTTCCCGCGGGCTCATGCCGTTGATGCGGATGGCCATCAGCAGGGCGGCCAGCTGGTAATCAGGCGTCTGTGGGTCGGCGGCGGCGTTGGCAAAGGCGGCCAGCTGGGCTTCGTCCAGCTCGCCCCCCAGTTTTTTAACGTTGATCAGGTCAATGAGCGCCATGGCCCCTCCCGCTTGCTGCTTGTGTGATTTCAGGCATCAAGTATACCACAGCGGTGTTTGTGGCGTAAACCGCGCCAGGTGCCCGCTGCCCATAGAAGGTGGCACCGGCCCGGATTCATGCATGGCGGCGCTGCCTGTCACTCCCAGCCCAGCGCCGCCTGGGCCTGCAGCCAGCCCATGCCGGGGGACAGGCGGCTGTCATACAGGAGGCTGAGCAGCTGCCAGTCCAGCTGGCTCAGGCTTTGCGTGGTGGTCCAGCGCTGGTGGATGATGCTGTCAGGGTGCTCGTCCAGGTCGTTGGGCAGGCCCAGCAGGCCCGTGACCTCCTCCAGAATCAGGTGGTTGCGTTCCTGCTGGCTGGTGATGTCGCTGGCGATGAGCACCCGCGCGCTGATGATGACCTCCTCCTGTGTCCAGAACATGAAAAAGCCCCAGTTGCCCGGCACATAGCCGGCCAGCAACCCGGGCAGGTCCGCCAGCGGGGCGAAGGTGAGGGTGACGTTGGCCTCCCCGGCGCTGGCCGCCATGGAGATGCCCGGGAAGCCGGGCACCCGGGTGTTCAGCTCCTCCATGAAGGCGGTCAGGGTGCTGACATCCTCCCCCGTGGCCTCCCCCTCCACAAGGACCCGCAGCGGCGCCTGCCAGCGACGCAGGCTGTTTGTGCCCGGCTGGTCATATTCCGAGCGGAAGGCGGCCTGGGCGAAGGCGGCGCGCAGGCCGGGTGCCTCCGGCGGGGCCGGTGGCCCAGGCGACCAGGCCAGGCTGGGCCACAGGAGAAGCAGGGTCAGCAGCAACAGGCCCAGCAGCCGCCGGCCTGCCACAGGCGCCTGGCGCATCAGCCCACCCCCTTGCCCGGATATTCTTTCATCCATTCAAGGATAACCCCCCGGCCGCCAGCGCGCAAGGCCGCCTTTTTTTACAACCTAAAAAACCACCCGGTTTTGCGCTTTGCGATACACTTGCCCCCGCCGCGTTGACAGCCCGGACCGGCCTGCCTATACTGCAAGCACAAGAACATTTGTTCTCTTTTCGGGAGGTTGATGATGATGAAGGAGCTGCGTGACCTGCGCGCCAGGATGAACCTGGCGGGCCTGAGCCGCAAGGAGGCCGCCCGGGCGCTGCACCTGTCCCACAGCGCGCTCAACCGCAAGCTGCGCGGGGAGATTGGCCTCACCCGGGAGGAGGTGGAGCGCCTGCTTCACCTGACAAGCCGCGGGAGGGGGCAGGGCCATGAACGCCCGTGAGCTGCTGGAGGGCTATGGCCAGCTCCAGCAGCAGGCCCGTGCCCAGGCGGTCACCCTGGCGACCTTGCGCAAGCGGCCGCCGTTTTGCCCGCCGCCCGGCCAGCGCGAGGAGGAGCTGCGCCGCGCCGGCCGCGCGCTGCAGCGCAAAATCAGCGCGCGACACCGCCAGCTGGTGGGGATGCTGGACCGCCTGGGCAGCCTCCCCGAGCGGCAGGTGCTGGAGCTGCGCTACCTGCACCTGCTCACCTATGAGGACATCAGCCTGGCGCTCAACTACAGCCCCAGGCACATCTACCGCCTGCACCTCAAGGGCATGGCGCGGCTCAACCACCTGCTGGAGGATGAAAACAGATGAAGGATGACCCAGGCAAACAGGCGGCCCCGGAGGAGGCGCCCCCCAGCCTGGCCCACCTGGCCAGCCAGGCCCTGAGGGCCATGATTCTGATGGACAAGCTGGGACCCGGCGACCTGATCAAGCTGCTCAGCCTGCCCCAGGAGCAGGGGCCCGCCGGCGCGCCCCGGGACTATGTCATCCGCCTGACAGAGGAGGAGCCCTGAACCCGCCGGTTGGCGGCCAGCCCGCCTTGCTGGTGCCCCGGAGCGCCTTCAATGCCGCCTACCTGCCCTACCTCACCGCCTCACAGCGGGTGCAGATTTTCTATGGCGGGGCGGGGTCTGGCAAGTCGGTCTTCCTGGCGGCCCGGGCGCTGCTGGACGCCATGACCGGTCGGAACACCCTGGTGGTGCGCCAGGTCGCCCGCACGCTGCGCGCCAGCTGCTTTGCCGAAGTGCAAAAAAGCGTGGCGCGCTTCGGGCTGGGCGATTGGTTTCAGGTCAGCAGGAGTGAGATGAGCCTCACCTGCCGCCACAACGGGGCCCAGCTGCTCTTCCTGGGGCTGGATGATGTGGAGAAGGTGAAGTCCCTCACCCCGGGCCGGGGCGCGCTGACCGACATCTGGGTGGAGGAGGCCACGGAGACCCGCTGGGCGGACCTCAAGCAGCTGGACAAGCGCCTGCGCGGCCTGTCCGCCCACAAAAAGCGGCTGACCCTGTCCTTCAACCCGGTGTCCCGCGCCCACTGGATTTACCGGGAATATTTTGGCGCCTTCCCGGAAACGGAAGGCCGCCTGGTGCAGGATGACCTGCTCATCCTGCGCACCACCTACCGCGACAACCGCTTCCTTACAGCCGATGACATCCAGGCGCTGGAAGGCGAGCGGGACCCTTACTTCCACCAGGTTTACACCCGGGGCGAGTGGGGGCAGCTGGGCGGCAGCGTGTTCACCAACTGGCAGGTGGGCATGCCGCCGGCGGACCTCAGCGCCACCTGGCTGCGCTGCGGGCTGGACTTTGGCTACGCGCGGGACCCGGCCGCCGCCGTGCTGGTGGCGCTGGACAGGCGGAAGGGGCGGCTGTACGCGCTGAGGGAGCTGTGCCAGAGCGGCCTCACCAACGACCTGCTGGCCCTGCGCGTCAAGGCGCTGGCCGGAGGCCTGCCCGTCACCTGCGACAGCGCCGAGCCCAAGTCCATCGCCGAGCTGCGCCGCCACGGCGTGCGCGCCCTGGCGGCCAAAAAAGGCCCGGACAGCGTGCTGCACGGGCTGCAATGGCTCAACCAGCTGCAGCTGGTCATCTCCCCGGATTGTAAGAAGCTGCGCGAGGAGGTGCTGGCCTACCGCTGGGCGGCGGACGGCCAGGGGGGCTTCCTGCCCCGCCCGGAGGGGGAGGACCATCTGATCGACGCGCTGCGCTATGCCCTGGAAAGCGACAGCCTGGCCCGGGACGCGCGGGCGCTGCGGCGGTAAGCGCCGGCTGGCCGGCTCAGCCCTTTTGCGCCAGCGCCCGGGCCGGGTTGGCGATGGTCAGCCGGTCAACAGCCGCCTGGTCCAGGCCGCGCGCCAGCAGCAGCGGCACCAGTTGATGAAACAGCACCGTGAAGGGCTTGACCTCGCCCCCGCCAGGCTCGCCCACATGGTACCAGCCCGCGTCATGGGAGAGCAGCAGCTGCCCTTCCAGACCATGACTGAGCAGCGCCAGCACCAGGTCCGCGTGCTCCTGAAGCGGCCGCCAGCCGATGGAATCCACGCTGAGCCAGCAGCCGGCCTGCGCCATCCGGCGATGGACCGCGGTGTCCGCCTCACTGTCCGCGTGTGTCCAGATAAAGCGGGTGCAGTCAAAGTTGGCCGCGCGCATGATGCCCAGCGCCTCCAGCGCCGCCTCCCCGCCGATGGTGTGCGCCATGACAGCCAGCCCGGTCTCCTCAGAGGCCATCATGGCGGCCTGCAGGATGGTCCGCTGGATGGGCGGCAGCGGCCCGCCGTTTGACAGGGCAATCTTGATGAAGCCCGGCTTGATGCCGCTCTCCCCGATGCCCTCCCGGGCCTCCAGCACCCAGGCGTCCGCCAGCTGGCGGGCTGTCCGCTCATACACAAAGGGCGCCAGGTAGGGCGCCTGGTAGTAGCCGGTGTTGGTCAGGATGTGCAGCCCGCTGATGCGGGAGAGGCCGGCCAACAGCTCCGGGTCGCGACCCAGGAAGGCCGGCGTGCACTCCACCAGGGCGTGGACACCCTGGGCTTTGAGGGCCTTGAGGTGGGGCAGCATCACCCGGGTCACCTCGTCGGTGTCATAATCCGCCCGGGTGAGGCGCCCATCTGGGACAAAGCCCACCAGCACATGCTCGTGGGGCAGCGCGCGCCCCAGCTGGTTGTCGGAAATGGGCCCCAATACGGTCTGAATCACAGCGAAGCCTCCTCGCGGCCCTGGCAGGCCGCCTGTTTGAACTTGAACCCCTGCGGCCTGATTATAGCACATAAAACGCGGGCCTGACCCGGCGCGCGCCCCGCCGCTTCGCGCGAAAACGATTGACAGGCCAAGGCCGCGCGTGATAAAATTGGACATTCTTGCAACAGAGAAATTGACCGGCCGCCACGCGCGGTTCTTCGACCCCCAAACAACCGGCCCGGCGCAACCAGCGCCGCACAGGTTGCCAACCATGCGAATATAAGGCGGAAACGCCTTATAAAATAAAAGGAGAACATGCTATGAAGAAAATTCTGTCCCTGCTCCTGGTCACCGTCCTGCTGCTGGGCACCGCCTCCGCGTTCGCGGCCCAGAAAGTGGGCGTGGCCATGCCCACCAACTCCCTGCAGCGCTGGAACCAGGACGGCGCCAACATGAAGGCGCAGCTGGAGGCCGCCGGCTATGAGGTGGACCTGCAGTATGCCAACAACGAGGTGGCCACCCAGGTCTCCCAGGTGGAGAACATGATCCTAAACGGCGCCGAGGTGCTGGTGCTGGCCTCCATTGACGGCTCCTCCCTGGGCACGGTGCTGCAGCTGGCCAAGGACAACGACATCAAGGTCATCGCCTATGACCGCATGCTGACGGACACCGAGAACGTCGACTACTACGCCACCTTTGACAACTACAAGGTGGGCACCATCCAGGGCAAGTTCCTGGAAGAGAAGCTGGACCTGATGAACGCCGAAGGCCCCTTCAACTTTGAGCTGTTCGCCGGTTCCCCGGACGACTCCAACGCCCGCTATTTCCATGGCGGCGCCTGGGACATCCTCAAGCCCTACTATGAGGCGGGCAAGATTGTGGTCAAGTCCGGCCAGACCGACTTTGAGACCATCGCCATCCTGGGCTGGGGCACGGACGACGCCCAGGCCCGCATGGACAACCTGCTGACCAACTACGTTGACGGCACCGAGCTGCACGCCGTGCTCTCCCCCAATGACTCCCTGGCCCTGGGCATCACCAACTCCCTGCAGGCCGCCGGCTACACCCTGGACAACTTCCCCGTGGTCACCGGGCAGGACTGCGACGTGACCAACACCAAGAACATCATCCTGGGCTACCAGGCGATGTCGGTGTTCAAGGACACCCGCGACCTGGCTGCCCAGGTGGTGCTGATGGTGGACGCCATTCTGAAGGGTGAGGAAGTGCCGGTCAACGACACCGAGACCTACTTCAACGGCGTCAAGATCATCCCCTCCTACCTGTGCGACCCGGTCTTCGCCGACAAGGACAACTACCGCGAGCTGCTGATCGACTCCGGCTACTACACCGAGGAGCAGCTGAAGGTCGACTAAGCCGCGCCTTTGCCTGACAACCCCGCCGGGGAGGGGCTTCCCGCCCCTCCCCGGCCTCTGATTCTTCATCATCCGACCGTTTGGAGGAATGCGATGGCAGGCGTCCTGCTGGAGATGCGCGGCATCACCAAAACCTTCCCGGGCGTGAAGGCGCTGGACAACGTCAACCTGACCGTCCAGGAAGGCGAGATCCACGCCATCGTGGGCGAGAACGGGGCGGGCAAGTCCACGTTGATGAACGTGCTCTCCGGCGTGTGGCCCTATGGCAGCTATGAGGGCGAGATCCACTTTGACGGCCAGGAATGCCGCTTCATGAACATCCGGGATTCCGAGCGCCTGGGCATCGTCATCATCCACCAGGAGCTGGCGCTGGTGCCCTACCTGTCCATCGGGGAGAACATGTTCCTGGGCAACGAGCAGACTGGCTTTGGCGGCATCAACTGGGACCTCACCTACCAGAACGCCCAGAAACACATGGCCGAGGTGGGCCTGATGGATGACGCGCGCACCCTCATCAAGGACATCGGCGTGGGCAAGCAGCAGCTGGTGGAGATTGCCAAGGCGCTGGCCAAGAACGTGCGGCTGCTCATCCTGGACGAGCCCACCAGCTCGCTCAATGACGAGGACAGCCTCAACCTGCTCAACCTGCTCAAGAAGTTCCGCGAGGAGCGGGGCATCACCAGCATCATGATTTCCCACAAGCTCAACGAAATCGCCTACGTGGCCGACAAAATCACCATCATCCGCGATGGCGCCACCATTGAGACCCTGGACAACCGCGCGGGGGACGTCTCCGAGCCCCGCATCATCCGGGGCATGGTGGGCCGGGAGATGGTGGACCGCTTCCCCCGCCGGGAGCCCCGCATCGGGGACAAGGCGCTGGAAATCATCGACTGGACCGTCTACCACCCCCTGTACACCGAGCGGCGCGTGGTGGACAACGTGTCCCTCAACGTGCGCCGGGGCGAGGTGGTGGGCGTTGCCGGGCTGATCGGCGCCGGGCGCACCGAACTGTGCCAGTCTGTCTTTGGCCGGGTGTATGGCACCAAAATCTCCGGCACCATCAAAAAGGACGGGCAGGAGGTGCACCTGCATTCCGCGGCCGAGGCCATCCGCCACGGCTTTGCCTACATCACCGAGGACCGCAAGGGCGACGGGCTGGTGCTGACCAACGCCATCAGCCACAACATCACCCTCTCGCGCCTGGAGCTGGTGGCAAAGCGCGGGGTGATCGACAAGGACCGGGAGCTGCACGCGGCGGAGGAATACCGCGACAAGCTGTCCATCCGCACCCCGGATGTGGAGCAGCTGGTGGGCAACCTGTCCGGCGGCAACCAGCAGAAGGTGCTGGTGGGCAAGTGGATGTTCTCCCTGCCGGACATCATGATGCTGGACGAGCCCACCCGCGGGGTGGACGTGGGCGCCAAGTATGAAATCTACAGCATCATCAACGACCTGGTGGGCGAGGGCAAGGCGGTGCTGATGATCTCCTCGGAGCTGCCGGAGCTGCTGGGCATGTGCGACCGCATCTACGTGATGGTGGAAGGCAAAATGGTGGGTGAGCTGACACGGGAAGAGGCCACCCAGGAAAACATCATGGACATGATCATGCAGGCAAGCAAGGGAGGACAGGCCATATGGGCAAGCTGAAGACATCCTTCTCCAAGAACCTCAAGCAGTTTGTGATGCTCATCACGCTGGTGGTCATCATCCTGTTCTTCCAGGTGCTCACCCGCGGCACGCTGCTCAAGCCCATGAACGTGTTCAACCTCATCAACCAGAACGCCTACGTGGTGGTGCTGGCCGCCGGGACGCTGATGTGCATCCTCACCGGCGGCAACATCGACCTGTCCGTGGGCTCGGTGGTGGCCTTTGTGGGCGCCTGCGCCGGCACCTTCATGATCACCTGGAAGTGGGACCCCTACCTCTCGGTGCTGCTGTGCCTGGGGATCGGCATCCTGATTGGCGTGTGGCACGGCTTCTGGATCGCCTATGTGCGCATCCCGGCCTTCATCGTGACGCTGTCGGGCCAGCTCATCTTCCGCGGGCTGACCTTGATTGTGCTCAAGGGCCTCACCCTCTCCCCCTTCCCACGCGCCTTCATGGGCCTGTCCACCGGCGCCATCGGCAACTTCATGCTGGGGGTCAACCCCCTGATGCTGGCACTGTTCAGCGTCGCGGTTGGCTGGGCCAGCTTTGGCCTGCAGTTAAGGGGTTTCTTCCACGAAGAAGACGCCGGAAAGTTCATGAAATCCTTCCTCATCGCTACCCTCATCAGCCTTCTGATCACAGTTGGCCTGATTCTGTTTATCCACCAGAACGTGATGACCTCCATCACCAGGCTGCTGTTTGGGACTGAGCTGAGGAACGTGTCCAGCCTGGTCATCGGCCTCCTGCTTGCCGCCGGCGTGTTCTTCATTGAAATCCGGAAGCGCGCCGACCGCAAGCGCAAGGGCTATTCCTACGACAGCTGGCTCACCACCCTCACCCGCGCGCTGGTGATTTCCGGCGCCCTCATCTACTTCTTCTGGCTGCTCGCCAACTACACCGGCGCGCCGGTGGTGCTGATCACCGTGGGCATCGTGCTGGTGGTCTACTCCTACCTGACCAGCAAGACCGTGCTGGGCCGCCACCTGTACGCGGTGGGTGGCAACGAGAAGGCCGCCCGCCTCTCCGGCGTGAAGACCGACAAGATCAAGTTCCTGGCCTATGTCAACATGAGCTTCCTGGCCGCGGTGGCCGGGCTGATCTTCTCCGCCCGGCTCAACTCCTCCTCCCCCCAGGCGGGCATGGGCTTTGAGCTGGACGCCATCGGCGCCTGCTTCATCGGCGGCGCCTCCGCCTATGGCGGCATCGGCACGGTGGGCGGCACGCTGATCGGCGCGCTGATCATGGGCGTGCTCAACAACGGCATGAGCATCATGGGCATCTCCATCGATGTGCAGCAGGTGGTCAAGGGCCTGGTGCTGCTGACCGCCGTCGCCTTTGACGTCATCAGCAAGCAGAAGATCTCCCTGCCCTTCCTGTCCCGGCTGTTTGCCAGGAGGGCGGCCTAGGGGGACGGGACGGAGACGGGGACGAAGGACGCTTCCCTTTTTTGAAAAAAAGGGAAGACCAAAAACTTTAAATGGGTATGAAAAAGCCGCGTCCTTGATGGGGGCGCGGCCTTGTTTATAGGCGCTGGCGGGCATGGGAGGTTGACGGCTATCCGGTATCAGCCCTCATCTTCCGGGAAATCATCCGGTTCATTGTCCGCCTCATCTTCCCCGGCCATCGCTGTCATCGGACGGATCATGCTTTCAATGAAGTTGATTTCCTCCTCGTCCAGGCCATATTTGGCATAGAGTTCAGCATCTGTCCATGGCTTTGAGAAGTCTTGGAGCGGAACGAGCTTATACACTTTTGCGGTTGCATGTTGAGTATTCTTAAGCATAGCAACCATGAATCTGAATAATCGTGTACTCATATATGAAATTGCATTGTTTGCTTCCTTGCTACTTTTAAATGGTCCGATAACTAAATAGGTTTCAGTACAAGCAGTGTCTTTACCAGCATAAAAAGGTTTGTTTATGATTTGATGGGGATATTCCTCACCAGCACCATAAGCATAAGAAATTAAGATTTTGTTTGCATTTAAATATTGTCTGCCAGAAGGTATTTGCTCTAGAGCCGTATAAGAAATCTCTTTGTTTCCATATACTGTAATGTTGTTTTTTGCGCTCTTATTATCAGCGAATTTTGCTTTTGTATCTAATCCAAAAGGCTTCCTAGCACTTACAAGTTTAGAGAAGCTCACCATGTTTTCACTAACGACTTTTTTAAAAATTGGCAACATCTGATTGAACCTGATAAAGACATCCGTTCCTTCTGTCAAAAGTGATCTTTTTGTCGATGATATTGACCCAAGAATTGAATTATGAACTTTGCAGTCACCCTGATATTCAATATCCCACAAGAAGTAACAAATACCTCCTTTTACAAAAACTCCAGGAAACAAGTCAGTGGAATCATGGAAATCATAAATCTCCTTGATTCGCTTATCAGCCTGCATTTCTTTCCTAAAATCATTTAGCCCTTTGCCACCTGCATACCATCGAGATGGCATTATCAACGAAATGTAAGCAGGGTTTGTTTTCTTTGCCTGCGATACAAAGTACTGATACACTGGCACAGCACTAGCTTGAGCTCCCCCATCCATCACCTGATACGGCGGATTCCCAATAATCGCGTCAAATTTCACGTCCTTCTTCATCCCCTTCCGCAGTTCTTCGGCCAGCCGACCTTCCTTGGCTGCCGGGATTAAATCCAGCTTCATCAGATTATCGGTGTTCACCCCCGGAAAGCCGCCATACACATAGTTTTTGACCATGTTGTAGATGATGTCGCTGGGGGCGCAGGCAAAGACCTGCTCCTCCAGAATCCAGCGGACACGCTCCTGCTCATCCGGGATGCCTGGCGCCAGGCCTTTGAACAGGCGCTTCACAATCTCCGTCATGTACAGGCCAGATTTGCTGTACAAGTCGATGAAGGTGCTGTCCATGCTGGTGAACAACTGCGGCGCCTCCCGCTGCAGCAGGTCCACCATCAGCTTGACCACGCGGCGCGGGGTGAAGATCTGGTTGGTTTGCTGGGGCGGGATGTAGTCAAAGATGTCCTCCTCCTCCTGGGTGTGCAGGTAATCGGCCAGCCTGTCCTTCAGGTCAAAAAACTCCTGGATGGCGGCGTCAAACACCACCTGGTTGAACAGGCCGGGTGCCCGCACCTCCTGGCCATCCACGTCCGTGAATGTGTAGCCATCGCGCAGCAGGCCAAACTCCTCCTTTGTGATGCTGGTGAGCTCCAGGAAGGTGGGTTCGTGAATGTTTTCCTCAAAGTTCATCAAGGTGGTGTCCCGGGTGCCATAGGCCATCAGGAAGGCCGGGATGGTGCGCGCGAAGCCGCGCAGATGGTCCCGGACATCATCCTCGGTGGTTTTCTTCTTTTTTTCCTCCACCTTCTCCAGGTGTTTTTCCACATAGTTGAGCGCTACCTCGTGCACAGATTGCTCCACCGCCTGGTGCAGGGAGTGCCGGATGCTCTCCAACTTCTGTTCATGTTCCGCCTCCCTGCGCCGGATGGCCTCAGGGTCTTCCAACCCGGCAAGATCCTCCTTCAGGGCCTGCTCCGCCTGGTGTTTCTGGCGCTCATGCTGGTAGAGGTTCTCCTCCACCCGGGCGACCAGTGCCCGCTGCGCATTTTTCATGTCCCGGTTGTTGGCGGCCTGGCTTTGTGTAAACTCCACCCTGCCCTTCATAAAGCCGCCTTCCATACCCCTGACCAGCTCCCTGGAGATGCCATCGGCGGCCTTCCAGCGCTCGGCAATCTCCTCATGCTTCCTGAGGATGTCCTCCAGGTTGGGCGCGTAGATGGGGTCACCGAAGAGCCCGCCGGTGCTGGAGATGACGATCTCCGGGCTGATATGCACCTCGCCCGTTTCGTCCAGGCTGGGCTGGGTAACTTCGACCGGCCGGGCTGGGACCAGGCGCTTGTTTTTCTCGGGCTGGATCTTGTCCAGGATGTCTTTGAGCGCCTGCGGCGCGGAAAAAATGGCGCTGATGTTGGCAAAGAGAAGGTTGCTCATGAAGCCGCGCTTGACCACCTCCTGGGCTTTCAGGCGGCTGGGGATGGTGAGCACCTCGGCCGGATCCAGTTCCGCCAGGGCGCCCTCCCCGTCCTCGGCGATGACCGGGAAGAAATTGATGAGCTCCCGGATCTTGCCCTGCCGGGCCTCCACGCCGCTGCCCGCGCCTTCCCCGGAGAGGTTGTTGGCCAGTTCGTCAAACAACACCAGGGTGCGGTCCGGGGCGAAGTCAAAGACGTAGGCGTTCTCCTTGCGCACCAGCTGGCCACTGCCCTGGTCCACATACTCATAGGGGTTCTGGGCACGGAAGGCGGCCTGGAAGTACAGCGCGGGGCTCTTGACGTTGTTGAGCATCAAGACGCCTGTCCACTCGGGGATGGTGACCCCGGTGGTGAGCTGGCTGACAGACAGGGTGATGGTCTTTTCGTGTTGCGCGATAGCCGACTTCACCCGGTCATAGGATTTCTGGCCAGCCTTGCCGTCCGCGGCGTGGTCGGCCAGCTCCTCATAATCCTCCTCCACGTTGCTCACACCATCGCCCGCGGCCAGCACCACTTTGTAATCCTTGAAGAAAGGGTGCCGGTTGAGCAGGCTTTCCATGGCCTTGCAGGCCGCCACCCGGGGCAGCAGCCAGAAGGTGTGGCGGAGCTGCTCGCGGTGGTGGCTTGCGGAGAAGGGGAACTGGCCCCGGTGCAGGTTGTCCAGAAATTTGAGGACATCCGCCTCGCGCACAAACTTCCCTGTCTCGCCGGTTTCAAAGAAATCACCCAGGTTGAAGGCATAGTCCAGGTTGGTGCCATCCTCCAGCATCTTGCCGCGGGCCACCTCCTGCTCCACCACCCGGCTCATCTGATAGGTGAAGAGGTTCAAGGTAGGCAGGGCGGCATAGGGGTTGGTGCCCTGTTCAGCCTCGTCCCAATTGACTTTGGCCTGCTGCTCATCCAGGTAGGACCAGTTGTAAATCTGCTCCTGGCTGAATTTCTGGCTGGCGATGGCTTTGAAGGGCGTGCCGGAGAGGTGCAGGGTGAAGCGGCGCTTGATTTCGTCAAAGGCACGGTCGGTTTTCAAGGTGTCAACGCCTTCATGGGCCTCGTCAATTACCAGCAAATCCCAGGGGATGCCCGACACCCATTCCAGCTTGTCATACAGACCGCCTGCAAAGCGCGCGCCCTTCAAATCCTGCAGGGAAATGAAGGCCAGACATCGCGCGGGAGGCGCGCCCTGAGGCCGGTTGTGCATGAACTGCAGGAACTGCTCACAGCTCAGCGCCTGGGTGCCGGCCAGGGCGTCAGTTTCAGACACAAAGCGGAAGCCCTCTTCCTGCCAGGCGATGAACTTCATGAAATCATCGTACCAGGAGTTGGCGATGGCCGGACGGTTTGTGACAATGAGCACATTTTGCGCACCCATCTTCCGTGCCAGATCATACGTGGTGAGGGTTTTACCGAAGCGCGGCTTGGCATTCCAGAGGAACTCCGCCTTTTCAGGTTCCGGGTCGGTCTTGATGTAGTTCAGGGTGGCGTCCACCGCGGCCTGCTGCTCGCTTCGCAGCAGGTAATCTACCTGGCCGTCCGGGCGCTGGACCTGCTCATAATCCAGGGCAATGAAATCATCCGTCATGGCCTCCGCACGGCTGACATCCCCAAAACTGAACCACTCCGTGGCGCCTGTCTCCCGCAGGGCTTCCTGAATGCCGCGGATTTTGAAATAGTCGTGCAGCTGCCTGTCCCGGAAGGCCCGGCCATCGTGATGCCTGGCCGGGCGCTCAAACAGAAACTCCGGCGCCAGCCCCGCCGTTCTGACCTGGGCCCGGATGCGCTTGATGACAAGCGGGTTGCCGGTCTCCCCCACCTTCACAAGACCTGCGTGGCTGGGCAACCCCGGCAGGGCGTAACCGTAGACGCGCAGGTTCAACGGGAAAAACGGCCTGACTTTGGTTTTATCCATTCTTTCCTCCTGTCCTGGGGTTGCTGCTTGACTTGCCGGCGTCCGGCAGGTCGATGTAGCGCTGATAGACCTTGGCGCGCCAGTCCCGTACAAGGCAGTAGATGCCGTTATGCGGCAGTTTTTTCCCACCGCATCCCGGGCAGGGTCTGGTGATTGTTGCGGTCCCTGTGAGCTGCACATCCGTCTCCGTCACCTCATGACAGCTGCCGGGGATGACACCCTTGAGCGCGTCCATCTGCCAGAGGTTCCAGGAAATGCGGTGCGCGAAGGTTTGCTGCGCCCTGGCCGGCAGGGTGCTGCCAAAGCGTTCCGCGTAGAAATCCATCGCCGTGAACAGCAGGTTTTCCCGGGCCAGGATGAGGCTGTCCCCCTGCCATTCATAACCATAGCAGGCTTCAAGGGCACGCCGGGCCCAGGTCAGCCATTCATCGGACTCATGCGTGTTTTCACTTACAACCCGCAGTTTTCTGTCCAGGATGCCCACGCGCCTGCTGACCGCGATTTCCTGCCCGGTGACCGTGTCATAGCGGCTGGCCAGGTAGGGTGCTTCACCGCAGGCGATTTCCATGCGGGGCGCGTCCACATAGGCCTGCCAGGATTTGCCCTTTTGACCGGGGAACGTGATGATGGCGGGATTGGTCTCCCAGCCCGCCGCGGTTTCCCGGTTGAAGACATCATTCCGGCCGAACCAGGCGGCGTCCACCAGGTTGTTCTGGCGGTTGCACACCCAGGAAGGGGTGAATACCTCGGCTTTATGCCGCGTTCGATTGCTTTGTTGCGCGGTGTCCTTAAAAACCCTGGGCAAGATCAACTGCCCGCCCATGTACAGGGCATCCATGAAAATGGGGTCGGAAAAGCCCGCTTGGCTGCCTTTGCCCCGGTAATCATCGGTAGCCCAGATGATGTTCCGGCCGCTGGAATGGTCCTTCAGCAGGCTTTCGCGGGCTTTTTTATCCAGGCTGTCCCGCCTGGCCAGGTGTCTTGTCAGCAATTCATTCAAGGTAAGGGAAGGCCTCCGTCTTTTGTTCCGAGCGGTTGGGAATATTCCGGGGCAATTTATGGTTTGGGAAAAGGCACTGCAGGTATTATAAACCATAAATGCAAATCTGGCATGCTCAACCTTGTGCAAACCCAGCCGAGCAAGGAAACGTGCCCGCATGATGCCATCCCCTGTATACAGGCCGACCCGCTCCTGCCCGCTTGTAACCTGCTGCATATGCAGGTACAATTTCCTTGAGTGAAAGTGGGCGGCACGCCGCCTGAAAAGGAGAGAACATGACAAAATTCCAAGACATGGTCTACCAGCGCCCGGATTTTGAGCAGGAAATCAAGGACGCCCAGGACCTCCTGGGCAAACTGGGCGGCGCCAGGGACGAAGCCGCCTTCTTTGAGGCCCTGCTGGCGCTGGACAGCCAGGGCCGCAGGCTGGCCACCCAGAACACCCTCTGCCAGATCCGCCACACCATCGACACCCGGGACGAGTTTTACACCAAGGAGCAGAACATCTGGGACGAGATGGGCCCCCACCTGCAGCAGGTGCAGGTGCAGGTGGCCAAGGCCGTGCTGGACTCCCCCTTCAAGGAACAGGTGGCCAAACGGTACAACCCCCACCTGCTGGAAAAGATGGCGGTGTCGCTGAAAACCTTCACCCCGGAAATCATTGAGGACCTGGTGGAGGAGAACAAGCTGGTCTCCACCTATGAGAAGCTCCTCGCCTCCGCCCAGATTGAGTTTGACGGCAAGACGCTCAACCTCTCCGGCATGGGGCCCTACCAGGAATCCGCCAGCCGGGACACCCGCAAGGCGGCCAACGCGGCCTTCTGGGGGTGGCTGGCAAACCAGCAGGACACGCTGGACGAGCTGTATGACAAGCTGGTGGCCCTGCGCCACCGCATTGGCCGGAAGCTGGGGCATGACAGCTTCATCCCGGTGGCCTACGCGCGCATGGGCCGCACCGACTGGACCCCGCAGGACGCACAGGTGTACCGCCAGCAGATCCTGGAGCACGTGGTGCCCCTGGCCCAGAAGCTCTACCGGGAGCAGAGCCGGCGCATCGGCATCGAAGACATGAAAAACTATGACTACTACCTCAACTTCCTCTCGGGCAACCCCAAGCCCCAGGGCGATGAGGACTACCTGGTGGGCCATGCCCGGGCCATGTACCGCGAGCTGTCCCCGGAGACGGACGCCTTCTTCCAGGTGATGGTCAACCAGAACCTGATGGACCTGACCACCAAGCCCGGCAAGGCGGGCGGCGGCTACATGACCTTCCTGCCGGACTATCAGGTGCCCTTCATCTTCAGCAACTTCAACGGCACCTCCGGCGACGTGGATGTGCTGACCCACGAGGCCGGCCACGCCTTTCAGGGCTGGCTGCAGCGGGATGTGGAGCTGATGTCCATCGCCGAATACACCAGCGAGGTGGCGGAAATCCACTCCATGAGCATGGAGTTTTTCACCCACCCCTGGATGGAAGGCTTCTTCGGCCCGGACACCGAAAAATACTACCACGCCCACGTGGCCGATGCCCTCCAGTTCCTGCCCTATGGCGCCAGCGTGGATGAGTTCCAGGAGTGGGTCTACCTGAACCCCCAGGCCACGCCGGCGCAGCGCCGCGCCCAGTTCCGGCAGATTGAGAAAAAGTACATGCCCCACATCGATTATGATGGGCTGGCGTACCTGGAAAACGGCGGCCGCTGGCAGCGCCAGGCCCACATCTACTTCGCCCCCTTCTACTACCTGGACTACACCCTGGCCCAGGTCTGCGCGCTGCAGTACTTCACCTGGAGCATGAAGGACAAACAGGCTGCCTGGCAGTCCTACCTCACCCTGTGCCTGCAGTCCGGCCGGCTGCCCTTCAAGCAGCTGGTGCCCCAGGCCGGCCTGAAAAGCCCCTTTGAGCCGGGCACCATCGCGCAGATCACCCCGGCGCTGGAGCAGTACATGGACGGGCTGGACAAGCGCAAAATCCAGTAAACAAAAGGCGGCGCGGGAGGCAACGACCCCCCGCACCGTTTGCTTTGGGTCGCGGGCAGCTGGCGTTTTTGGCGCGCATGGCCTGCTGGGGACAGCCCGGCAAGCCGGGTTTTACCAGCCCCTGTCGCCGCCCGGCACAGGCCGGTTTTCTTGTCCCCCCAAGGCCATTTGTGCTACACTGGGCACCAGCAAGACCCTGAACCGAGCCGCGGCCCGCCCAGCCCACGCCACACGCGCCGGCCGCCCTCAGGAAGGACCTTACATGACCTCAGGTTCCGCCATCTACATCATCGTTGACCGGGGCAAGGCCAACCGCCTGCTGCGCCGCGCGCAGGAACTGGGCGCCCGCCGGGGCACCGTCTTCCTGGGCGAGGGCACCCTGCCCTCGCGCTGGCAGGATTTCTTCGGCATCAACCAGACCCGCAAGGAGGTGCTGCTGCTGGCCGTGCCCGGCGGGCAGATTGAGGGCGTCTACAGCATGCTGCAGACAGAGTTCCACCTGCACAAGCGCTACAAGGGCATCGCTTTTTCCGTGCCCTACATGCAGTATGAGCCCGATGACCAGCAGGCCCGCCCGCCCGGGCAGGAGGCCTGGCGGGCGCCTGATTCCCCTTATGTGTGCCTGATGGCGGTGCTGGAGCGGGGCCTTGGCGGGGAATGCATGAAGGTGGCCCGCGCCGCGGGCGCCCGGGGGGGCACCATCATCCACGCCCACGGCGCCGGCGTGCCCCAGGACTATTACTTCCCGCTGAACATTGAGCCGCAAAAGGACATCGTGATGATCGTCACCCCCCGCGCCTCCGCCCCCCTCATCCGCCAGGCCATCTACGGCCATATGCAGCTGGAGCGCAAGGGCGCGGGCATCGTGTTTGGGCTGCCGGTCACGCGCACCCTGGGGCTGTATGAGGAGCGCGGCCAAGGCAGGGCGGTGGCGCCATGAGCCTGCTGCGCCAGAAGTTTTCAGAGGTCAGCCGTTCCCTGCTGCCGGTGATGGCGCTGGTGCTGCTGCTGGCCTTCACCATTGTCAGGCCCGACAGCGAGGTCATCTGGCGCTTCCTGCTGGGCTCGGTGCTGCTGCTGGTGGGCCTGGCCATCTTCCTGCTGGGCGTGGACCTGGGCATGAACCCCATTGGCGACCACATGGCGGTGGAGGTGGCCACCTCCAAATCCTCCCTCAAGGTGGCCTTCATCGCCTTTTTACTGGGCTTTCTGGTCACCGTGGCCGAGCCCGACCTGCTCATCCTGGGGCACCAGGTGGAGGCGGCCTCCGGCGGGGCCATCGGCGCCCTGCCCATGGTCTACCTGGTGTCAGCGGGGGTGGGCATGCTGATCATCTTCGGCACCTTCCGCCTGCTGCGCGGGCGCTCCTTCCCCGCTTTCATGGCCCTGGCCTACGGGGGCATCTTCGTGCTGAGCCTCTTTGTGTCCGAAGAATTCCTGGCCATCTCCTTTGATTCCTCCGGCGCCACCACAGGCGCTTTGACCACCCCCTTCATCCTGGCGCTTTCCGCGGGCCTGTCGCGCATCAAGGGCGGCAAAACCTCGGAGGAGGACGCCTTTGGCATGGTGGGGGTGATGAGCGCCGGGCCCATGTACGCCCTGATGCTCATGAGCATCATCACAGGGCAAAAGCACATCCAGGGCGAGGCGGCCGAATTTGCCGTGCAACAAGGCGGCGTGCTGGGGCCGCTGATGAACTACCTGCCAAAGGAGCTATTGGGCTCCCTGGTGGCGCTGCTGCCCCTCACCGCCTTCTTCTTCCTGCTCAACCACCTGTACTTCAAGGCCCCCAGGCGGGAGCTGTCCCGCATCATCAAGGGCCTGGTCTATACCCTGCTTGGCCTCACCCTGTTTCTGACCGGCGTGTACTCGGGCTTCCTGGACATGGGCCAGCTCATCGGGCGGGCCATCGCGGGGCAGAGCAGCTGGCTGCTGCCGGTGGTGGGCTTCCTGATCGGCATGATTGTGGTGCTGGTGGAGCCGGCCGTCATCGTGCTGGGCCAGCAGATTGAGGAAACCACCGGCGGGCGCATCCCCGGGCGCATCATCAAGGCCACCCTGTCCATCGGCGTGGCGCTGGCGGTCATGCTGTCCATGCTGCGCATCATGATCCCTGAATTAAAGCTCTGGCACTTCCTGCTGCCCGGCTTCCTCATCGGCGTGCTGCTGTCCTTCCGGTCCGACCCCGTCTTCGTGGGTATCGCCTATGACTCGGGGGGCGTGGCCTCCGGCCCCATGACGGCCACCTTTGTGCTGGCCTTCGCCCAGGGCGCCGCCGCCATCGTGCCCGGGGCCAATGTGCTGGTGGACGGCTTTGGGGTCATCGCCATGGTGGCTATGGCCCCGGTGCTGTCCCTGATGATTGTGGGCGCGGTCTTCCAGCGCAAGGCCCGGGCAAAGCTTCGGGAGGAGGTCACACAAAGCGTGAAAAAAGCCCAGCTGCCCCAGGGCAGCATTGAAATGTATGACTGCGTGGTGGCCATTGTCAAGCGCGGTCTGGCCGCCCAGGCGGTGGACATCGCCCGGGCGGCGGGCGCGGGCGGCGGCACCATCCTGCACGGGCGCGGCTCCGGCGGGCATGACCTGAAGGTGTTCAGCATGGACATCCAGAAGGAAAAGGAGATCATCTTCTGGCTGACGGACACCCGGGTCAGCCGGGGCATCGCGGCCGCCCTGTATGAGCAGCTGGAGCTGGAAGGCGAGGGCGGCGGCGCGGTCTTCATGATGCCCTCCGGCGCCCTGGGCCTGGAACACCCGGTGGCCGTCGGCCTGCGCGAGGAGACCGAGGAGGAGAAGGCCGCCCACCCCAAGGAGCCCAGCACGGCCGAGGAGATGCTGCCCCAGCCGGGCGACGCGGCGGAGGAAGCGTCATCAGACTGACCCACGCTGGAAGGGCCTCAGGCCAGTGAGAAGAACGGCGGACCGCCGTTCTTTTGCTTTGCAGGCAGCCGCGCGCAAGGGCGGCTTCAAAGGGCACAGCCCGCACAGCGCGGTCATATCGCGGGACAATGCCCGGCCATGTTGTCCGGGCATGCCCGCGGGACCGGGGGCATTATGACCAGGCGAAAATTGGCAGGCAGGGTGATTTTTCACCCCGGCGTGCACAATCTTTAACCGCCCTCTAATCCGCGCGCCCAGATTCTCTCATCCGCAGGCGGTATCCTCCACATGAAAACAGAGCGCGACAGGCGCGGAAAGGACACAACATGGACAGGATGGAGAAAGCGGAACTGCTCAGGGAGAAGGCGGGCATCAGCTATGAGGAGGCCCGGGAGGCGCTGGAAGCCAGCGGCTGGGATATGCTGCAGGCCATGGTAAACCTGGAAAACAGCGGCAAGCTGGACAAGGCAAAACAGAACGAAGAGAAAAAGGAGCACCACATGGACAAGGCGCAGGCAGCCGCCCGCAAGGCGGAGGGGTTTTTCAGCAGGCTGGTGAACTGGATGGGTGCCGCCCTGGAAGCGGGCAACAAGAGCCAGGTCATCATCAGCAAGGACGGGCGGCAGGTGCTGCAGGTGCCGCTGACCGTGGCCGTGCTGCTCTTCCTCTTCCTGCACGGGCTGTTCATCTTCGCGCTGATTGTGAGCCTGGTCCTGGGGTACCGCTACACCTACCGCGGCAGGAAGGAGAACGAGGCCTTCCAGCAGGACCTGCGCGAGGCGGAGGCCGCCGCTGAGCAGATCAACCACCACCACCAGGTGAACAGCTTTGGGGAGGGCGTTTAAGCGCCTAACCTGAACCCGCTGTGATGGACTTGGCTGCCTCGCAGCGCAACGCCCCCGCGCGGCCGGCAAAATAACCTGGCAGTGACCAGGGCCCCGCAAACCCTATTCTTCTACACAAAAACGCGGCATCCTGTGCCCTAAGCGACAGGTGCCGCGTTTCATGTTGGCCGGTTTGCCGCCCGCCGTGCTCAGCCCTCCACCAGGGTCGCGAAATAGTCCGCCGGCGTCTCCGCCCGGCGGATCATCCTGATGCCGCCGTCCAATGTGTGCAGCAGCTCGGCGCTGCGCAGGCGGCCGTTGTACTGGTAGCCCATGGCATGGGCGTGGGCGCCGCAGTCGTGGATGAGCACCAGGTCGTCCAGCGCAATCTCCGGCAGGGCGCGCTGGATGGCGAACTTGTCGTTGTTCTCGCACAGCGGCCCGGTCAGGTCATAGACCTGGTCACGCGGCGCGGCGCGCTTGCCAGACACGCTCACATGGTGCCAGGCGCCATACATGGCCGGGCGCAGCAGGTTGGCCGCGCTGGCGTCCAGGCCCACAAAGGCCCGCCAGGTGTCCTTGCGGTGGATGGCCCGGGTCACCAGCCAGCCATAGGGCCCGGTGACCAGCCGGCCAAGCTCGGTAAAGATGCGCACATCCGCCCGCTGACCAAAGGCCCGCTCATATTCCCGCCGCACCGCCTCCCCCACCCGCGCCAGGTCCAGCGCCTGCTCCTCCTCCCGGTAGGGGATGCCCAGGCCGCCGGACAGGTTGACAAAATCCAGCCTCAGGCCGGTGCGCGCCTCCAGTGCCAGCCCCGTTTCAAACAAAAAGGCGGCGTTGCGCGGGTAGTAGGCGGCGTCCAGGCTGTTGCTGGCCGTCATGGCGTGCAGGCCAAAGCGTTGGGCGCCGCCCGCCTTCAATGTGAGCAGCGCGGGCTCCAGCTGTTCCGGGAGCAGGCCGAACTTGGCGTCCCTGGCCCCGCCCATGAAGCCGTTGTGCCCGGACCCCCGCTCCCCCGGGTTCACCCGCAGGCTCAGGCAGCCGGGCACCGGGCCCAGGGCCAGCAGGCTGTCCACATCGCTGGCGTCGTCCAGGTTGATGCAGGCGCCCAGGTCATGGGCCAGGCGCAGCTCATCATGGGGCATGGCGTTGGCGGAAAACATGATGTCCCGCCCCGCGGCGCCCGCCTTTTGCGCCAGCAGCAGCTCCGTCAGGGAGGAGCAGTCCAGCCCGCTGCCCTCCTCCAGCATCAGCCGCAGGATGGCCGGGTTGGGCAGCGCCTTGACCGCGTAGAACTGCCGGAAGCCGCGGTTCCAGGCAAAGGCGGCGCGCAGCGCCCGCGCCGCCTGGCGGATGCCGCGCTCGTCATAGAGGTAAAAGGGCGTGGGGTGCTGGGCTGCCGCCCGCTCAAAAACCGCGTCCGGCAGGGAAAAATTGGGCATGTGTCCTCCTTGGCCCGCGATGTGACGGGCAAGGCAAGTATAGCAAAGGGCCAGGGCCGGGCAAGGGCCGCCCGGCCTAAAATACACAAGGGGTACCAAGGGGGCGCAGCCGGCAGCCGGGGGGAAGGCGGGCTGGAAGACACCTGCCGCTTCCGCGCCTGGCCCGGCGCAGGCAGCGCGCCCGGGAGCGTTTCGCCGTCCGGCACGCCATCCACATGGCGCGCCGGATTCAGCAGGCTGGGCTTGCGTTTCCTGCCCATCACGCGCCGCCTCAGGCAGGCTGCGCGCCGCCCCGACTACACCCTTGACAGGCCCCTTGGGGCAGCCCTGGGGACGCCTGGCCTTGGTTGCGCCTGTGCCCTGCCTATGGTATGATTACTGGGCATTTTACGCGTGAAGGAGTGCGGTATGGACATGCGCCTGGCGGTCTACGGCCTCTTGTGTGAGGCCGCGCGGACCGCCTTTCCAGCCTTGAAGGATACCGACCTGCCCGGGCCGGAGGCCCTGGAGTTCCCCCCGGACAGCAAGCTGGGGGACTTTGCCTTCCCCTGCTTCCGCCTGGCCCGGCCCCTGCGCCTGGCGCCGGACAGGATTGCCGCCGCCATCGCGGCTGCCGCCAACCAGCCCCAGCTGGCCACCGCGCAGGCGGTGGGCGGCTATGTCAATTTCTTTTTCCACCGGGGGCATTTCGCAAAGGCGGTGCTGGAGGAGATCAGCGAAAAAGGCGCCGCCTACGGCAGCCAGGGCGACCAGGGCAAGACCGTGGTGCTGGACTATTCCTCCATCAACATCGCCAAGCGCTTCCACATCGGCCACCTGTCCACCACCGTGCTGGGCCATTCCCTCAAGCGCATCTACACCCACCTGGGCTGGCGCGCCATCGGCATCAACCACCTGGGCGACTGGGGCACGCAGTTTGGCAAGATGATTGCCGCCTTCAAGCGCTGGGGCGACTGGCAGATGCTGGAGGCAGGCGGGGTGGAGGCGCTCAACGCGCTGTATGTGCGCTTCCACCAGGAGGAGGAGAAGAACCCGGCCCTCACCGAGGAGGGGCGGGCCTGGTTCCGGAAGATTGAGGAGGGGGACAGCGAAGCCCTCTCCATCTTCAACCGCTTCAAGGAACTCACCCTGGCCTATGCCCAGACGGTGTATGAGCAGCTGGGCATCAGCTTTGACTCCTATGACGGCGAGGCCTTTTTCAATGACAAGATGGACCGGGTGATTGAGGAGCTCAGGCAAAAAAACCTGCTCAAGCCCGACCAGGGCGCCTATGTGGTGGACCTGGAGCCCTACAAAATGCCCCCCTGCCTTATCCTCAAGTCCGACGGGGCCACCCTGTACGCCACCCGGGACCTGGCCGCCGCCCTCTGGCGCAAGGACACCTACGGGTTTGACCAGTGCCTGTACGTGGTGGCCTACCAGCAGAACCTGCACTTCAAGCAGGTGTTCAAGGTGCTGGAGCTGATGGGCTATGACTGGGCCGCCACCCAGATGCGGCATGTGGCCTTTGGCATGGTCAGCTTTGAGGGCCAGGCCATGTCCACCCGCGAGGGCAACGTGGTGCACCTGGACGAGCTGCTCGCGCGCGCGGTGCAAAAAGCCCGGGAGATCATGCAGGTCAAGTCCCCCAACCTGGCGGACGAGGAAGCGCTCTCCCTGGCCGCGCGCCAGGTGGGCATCGGCGCGGTGGTGTTCACCACCCTGCTCAACAACCGCATCAAGGACATCGATTTCTGGTGGGAGCGTGCCCTGAACTTTGACGGGGACACCGGCCCCTACACCCAGTACGCCCACGCGCGCTGCTGCTCGCTGCTGGCCCGAGCCGGGGACATCCAGGCCCAGCCGGATTACGCGGCCCTGGAAAATGACGAGGCCCAGGCGGTGCTGCGCCTGCTGTCCCGCTTCCCGGAGGTTATCACCTCCGCCATGGCGGACGCCGAACCCTCCTACATCACCCGGGCCACGCTGGAGGTGGCCAAGGCCTTCAACAAGTACTACTACGAGCACCGCATCCTGGAAGGCGAGGCCGGCGCCATCGCCGCGCGCGTGCTGCTCACCCGCGCCACCCGGGAGGTGCTGGCCCTGGGGCTGTACCTCATCGGGGTGGACGCGCCCCGGCAAATGTAAGGAGACAACATGCGCTTTACCAAAATGCACGGCATCGGCAATGACTACATCTTCATCAACTGCTTTGAGGAAGTGGTGGAGGACCCTGAGCGCCTGGCGCTGCAGATGAGCCAGCCCCATTTCGGCGTGGGTGGGGACGGCCTGGTGCTGATTGAGAGCTCGGAAACCGCCGACTTTGGCATGCGCATCTTCAACGCCGACGGCACCGAGGCCGAGATGTGCGGCAACGCCGCGCGCTGCATCGGCAAGTACGTCTACGAGCGGGGCATGACCCAGAAGACCGTGCTGTCCCTGGCCACCAAGGCGGGCATCCGCCAGCTGGAGCTCACGGTGGAGGACGGCCTGGTCACCCGGGTGAAGGTGGACATGGGCTCGCCGGAGCTCAACCCCCGCAACATCGAGGTGGACCTGCCGGGGGAGATTGTGCTGCGCCACCGCCTGCAAATCCTGGGGCAGAACTGGTACATCACCTGCGTCAACATGGGCAACCCCCACTGCGTCATTTTCGTGAAGGACCCGGAGGCCATTGACGTGGCCACCCTGGGTCCCATGTTTGAAAACCACCCCCTCTTCCCCCGGCGCACCAATGTGGAGTTTGTGCGCGTCATCCGCCGGGACATGCTGCAGATGCGGGTGTGGGAGCGCGGCGCCGGGGAAACCCTGGCCTGCGGCACCGGCGCCTCCGCCGCCCTGGTGGCCGCGGTGCTGGGCGGGCTGTCCGACCGCACCGTGCAGATGAAGCTGATTGGCGGCAACCTCGAGCTGTCCTGGAACGCGGAGGACAACCACGTCTACCAGTCCGGCCCCGCCCAGTATGTCTTTGACGGGGAGTGGCTGGGCTGAGGCTGAAGGAGGCCTGGCCAGGGCTTCACCCCCTGACCTTGTTGTTGTTCCATCAACCGCTCGCGCGGCACCCCAGGATGTGATCAAGCCGCGCTGATATTTCGCACTGTTGTGAGGGAGGCCCCATGCGCGTCAACGACCACCTTGCCACCATGCCCGCGGGCTACCTTTTTGCGGAGATCGCCAAACGCGTGCGCGACCACGAGGCTGCCCACCCGGGCAGCCCGCTCATCCGCATGGGCATTGGCGATGTCACCCTGCCGCTGGCGGGCGCTGTAGCAAAGGCCCTGGCGGAAGCCGCGATGGACATGACCACCCCGGAGGGCTTTCACGGCTACGGGCCTGAGGGCGGCTACCGCTTCCTGAAGGAGCTGATCCTGCGCCATGATTATGCGGCGCGCGGCGTGCACCTGGAGGAGGACGAGCTGTTCATCACCGACGGCGCCAAGACAGACACCGCCGCCCTGCAGGAGCTCTTCGCCCCGGACGCCCTGATCGCGGTCACCGACCCCGTCTACCCCGTCTATGTGGACGCCAACGCCATGGCCGGCCGCCTGGGCGCCTACCAGGACGGCCGCTGGCAGCGCCTGGTCACCCTGCCGGTCACCCACGAGAACGGCTTCATGCCGCAGCTGCCCCGGCACCGGGTGGACGCGCTGTACCTCTGCCTGCCCAACAACCCCACCGGCACGGTGCTCACCAGAACGCAGCTGCAGGCCATTGTGGACTGGGCCCGGGAGAAGGGCACCCTGCTCATCTTTGACGCCGCGTACAAGGCCTTCATCCAGGACCCGGACATCCCCCAGAGCATCTACGAGCTGGAGGGTGCCCGGGAGGTGGCCATTGAGTGCTGCTCCTTCTCCAAGACCGCCGGCTTCACCGGCGTGCGCTGCGCCTGGACCGTGGTGCCCAGGCAGCTGATGGGCCGCATGGCAAAGGGCGGGGATGCCAGCCTCAACGCCATGTGGAAACGCCGGCTGGGCAGCAAGTTCAACGGGGTGTCCTACCCCGTGCAGCGCGCGGCCGCCGCGGTGTACAGCCCGGAGGGCCAGGGGCAGATCAGGCAGGCCCTGGCCTACTACCAGCAAAACGCCGCCCTGCTGCTCAAGGCGCTGTCTGACACGGGCTGTGAGCCGGTGGGCGGCGTGCACGCCCCCTATGTGTGGATGAAGACCCCCGGGGGCATGAGCGGCTGGGCATTCTTTGATTACCTGCTCCGGGAGGCCCAGGTGGTGGGCACGCCCGGGGAGGGCTTTGGCCAGGGAGGCGCCGGCTGCTTCCGCCTGACCGCCTTCTCCACCCTGGAGCATACGCGGGAGGCCGCCGCGCGCTTGCGCGCGGCCATCAACAAACTGTAAGGAGCACACATGATACGCGCGATTGTCGGGGCCAACTGGGGCGATGAGGGCAAGGGAAAACTGACCGACGTGCTGGCGGAGCATTCCGACCTGGTGGTGCGCTTCCAGGGCGGGGCCAACGCCGGGCACACCATCATCAACCAGTATGGCAAGTTCGCCCTGCACCTGCTGCCCAGCGGCATCTTCCATGACCATGTGCTCAACCTCATCGGCCCGGGCGTGGCCCTGGACCCGGTGGCCTTTCTGGAGGAGCTGGAGGGCGTGCTCTCCCGGGGCATCACCCACCCGCGCCTGGGCATCTCTGACCGCGCCCAGGTGCTGATGGACTTCCACGTGCTGCTGGACACCCTGGAAGAGGAGCGCCTGGGCGGGCGCAAGTTTGGCTCCACCAAGTCGGGCATCGCGCCCTTTTACGCCGACAAGGCCGCCAAGACCGGCATCCAGGTATGCCAGCTGCTGGACAAGGACCTGCTGCATGAGCGCCTGGTGGCCTCGCTGGAAAAAAAGAACGTGCTGCTGGCCCACCTCTACCACCACGCGCCCCTGGACGCGGACGCGCTGACGGAGAAGTACTACGCCCTGGGGCAGCGCCTCAAGCCCTGGATTGCCGACACCAGCTTGCTGCTGCATGAGGCGGTGCAATCGGACAAGCGCGTGTTGCTGGAAGGCCAGCTGGGCGCGCTGCGCGACCCGGACCACGGCATCTACCCCTATGTCACGTCCAGCTCGCCCCTGGCCGGCTACGCCGCCGTGGGCGCGGGCCTGCCGCCCTGGGCCATCCGGGAGGTCATCGCGGTGACCAAGGCCTATTCCTCCAGCGTGGGCCGCGGGGTCTTCCCCAGCCAGATTGCCGGGGAGGAGGCGGAGGAGCTGCGCCGGCGCGGCGGGGACGCGGGCGAGTACGGCGCCAAGACCGGCCGCCCGCGGGATGTGGGCTGGTTTGACGCGGTGGCCACCCGCCACGGCTGCCTGGTGCAGGGTGCCACCCAGCTGGCCATGACCAACCTGGACGTGCTCAGCTACCTCAAGGAGATCCCCGTCTGCGTGGCCTATGAGCTGGATGGCAAGCGCATCACCCATTTCCCGGCCACCCCGCTCCTTGAGCGGGTCCAGCCCGTGTATGAGCTGTTCCCCGGCTGGCTCAGCGACATCAAGGGCCAGACCGACTACCGCCAGCTGCCCGCCAACTGCCGCAACTATGTGGAGGCCATCGAAAAAATGGTGGCCACCCCCATCACGCTGCTGTCCACCGGCCCCCGCCGGGAGGAGCTCTGTTACCGGGAGGTCTGATGGAGACAGCCAGGGCCACACATCCCCGCAGGGCGCCATCGGGCGCCCTGCTGATCATCCTGGCCTGCGCGGCCTGGAGTTTCGCGGGGGTGCTCAGCAAATGGGCGCCCTGGTCCGCCCTGTCCATCATCGGCGCCCGGGCGCTGGTCACCACCCTGGTCTTTGGCCTCTCACGCAAGAGCTTCCGCCCCAGCCTCAGCCGGGGCAACCTGCTGGGCGCGCTGGGGGTGCTGCTCACCTCGGCCCTGTTCATCATCGCCAACAAGCTGACCTCGGCCGCCAACGCCATCGTGCTGCAGTACGCCATGCCGGTGGTGGTCATCCTGATTTACTGGGTGGTGTACAAGCAAAGGCCCGGCTGGCTGGATGTGGGAGCCGCCCTCCTGGTGCTGGGCGGGGTGGCGCTGTGCTTCATGGGCGGGCTGGGCCGGGGCGGCCTGCTGGGGGACACGCTGGCGCTGCTGTCCGCCTTCACCTTCGCGCTGGTGTTCTTTTCCGCCCGGCTGAAAGACGCTGACCCCATGGACTACACCTACCTGGGCAGCCTGCTCGCAAGCCTCTTCCTGCTGTACCTGCCCTTTGACCGCCAGTTCACCCTGGCGCCCCAGGCGTTGCTGGCCGTGGGGCTCATGGGGCTGTGCCTGACGGCAGGCTACCTGCTGTTCACCGCCGGCATGAGGAAGCGCGTGCACCCGGTCACCGCGGCCATCGTGGCCAACGTGGAGCCGGTGCTCAACCCCATCTGGGCCTTCCTCTTCATCGGCGAGCACCCCGGCACCTGGTCCATCCTGGGGGCCGCCCTGGTCATCCTGGGGGTCAGCACCTACAGCGTGCTGAAGAACCGGCAGGAGCGCCGCGGGGCAGCCGCCTCCCCGGCCTGAGCAACCAACAGGAAGGCCGCGCGCATGAAGCCGCGCGGCCTTTTTTATTGCGTGTTTTTGACGTGTTTGGGCCAAAGGCGGCCTGTCACGTGGGGGTGTTCACAAGGGCTTAGGCGATGACCTCCACCCGGCTGCCGCCGCCCCTGTCCTTTTTGACCAGCACCTGCTTGTCAATCTTCTCCTTCAGCTCCCCCACGTGGGAGATGATGCCCACCAGCACCCGGCTTTGCGCCAGGGAGGCCAGGGCCCGGATGGATTGCTCCAGGGCCTGCGGGTCCAATGAGCCAAAGCCCTCGTCCACAAACATGGCCTCCAGGCGGATGCCCCCGGCGGCGGACTGGATTTCGTCCGACAGCCCCAGGGCCAGGGAGAGCGCGGCCATGAAGGACTCGCCCCCGGACAGGCTGGCCACGTCCCGGGCGCTGCCGTTGTAATGGTCCACCACGTCCAGGTCCAGCCCGCTCTGGCTGCGCTGGTCGCTGGCGCCGCGCCTGCGCGCCAGCTCATACTGGTTGTTGGACATGGCCATCAGCCTCAGGTTGGCCCGGCGGATGACCCGGTCAAAGTAGAAGCCCTGCACGTAGGTTTCCAGCATCAGCTTGTCCCGGCCCACCAGCGTGCCGCTGGCGGTGTCAGACAGCTGCTTCACAAAGCCCCAGCGCGCCGCCGCCTGCCGCCTGCGCTCCTCCACCTGCCGCATGCCCTGCAGGGCGGCGGTGTTCACCTCCAGGCGGGCCCGCAGGGCCTGCAGGGCCTGTGAAAGCGTCTGTTTTTGCGCGGTCAGACTTTGCTGGCGCTGGCCCAGCTGCCCGCCGTCCACCGCCTCCTCCCGGGCCAGCTGGCCCTCCAGGGTCCTCACCCGCCCGCGCAGGCCGGACAGCGTTTGCTGCTGCGTGTCCAGCGCCTGCTGGCTGTCCTGCAGGGCCTGCAGCAGGGCCTTGCGGCGGCTTTCCAGTTCCGCCATGTGGGCGGTGAGCCCGGCCTTGTCCGGGAAGGCCAGGCCGGCGGCCAGGCGGTCAGCCTGCGCCTGCCGGGCCTGCAGCGCGCTGTCCTGGGCGGCCACGCGGGCCTGCAGCGCGCTGAGCTCCCCACGCGCCTCCTCCAGCGCCTGCTCCTGGGGGGGGATGGCCTCCGCCAGCTCCTGGCGGCGCTTGTCCCGGGCTTCCTCAGCCAGGTAGTCCGCCTTCAGCTGACGCAGTTTGGCGGCCTCCCCGGCCTGCAGCGCGTCCAGCCGCTCAGCCGCGTCCTGCGGGCGGAAGTCATGAAGCCCCAGCAGGCCGGCCTGCCGGATCAGGCTGGCCAACTGGCTGTCCGCCGCGCTTTTCAGGCTGGCTGCCTGCTCGCTGGCCGCGCGCTGGGCCGCGCGGGCCTTCTCCGCCCTTTGCTTGGCCGCCTCCACCTGCTCCTGGCTGGGCGCCTCCGGGCCGTGCCGCGCGGGCAGGGGGTGCTCCAGCGCGCCGCAGACCGGGCAGGGCTGCCCGGGCCTGAGCGCGGCGGCCAGGACGCCGGCCTGGGCATCCAGAAAGCCCTGGCTGAGCGCCTCATGGCGCGCGATGGCCTCCTCCGCCTGGCCGGCGGCCCTGGTGTAGCGCCCCTGGGCCATGACCAGCTCCTGCGCCTTGGCCGCGTGGTCATCCACCTGCTCGCGCAGCTGCTTCAGCTGGCCCGCACGCTCCCTGTGCGCCTGGCCCTGGGCCCTGAGCTCCTGCAGGCGGGAGGCGGCCGCCTGCAGCTGCTCCAGCTCCGCCTTGTCCCGGGCCAGCCCCTGGGCCTGGCTGGTGATGGCCTCCGCCAGCTGCCGCTCCTCCCCGCGCAGCGCGGCCAAGCCCTGCCGCTGGCTATCAAGCTGCGCGCGCTCCTCCTCCAGCTGGTCATATTGGGGCAGCCGCTCCTGCAGGGTGGCCAGCTGGCCGGTCAGCCCTTCGGCCTCCGCCTGCCCGGGCTGGGCCGCCTGCACCGCCTGCTGCAGCCCCGGCAACGCCTGCACCGCCGCCTGGTGGTCATCGCGTGCCCGCGCCAGGTCCTGCCGCGCCTGCTGCTGCTGCTCAAAGCGGGTCAGCAGGCCCGCCACCGCCAGCAACTGCTGGTCGGTCCCATCAAGGGCCGCCGCGGCCTCCGCCTGCAGCTGCTGGTCCTCTGCCACCAGCTGCGCCAGCAGCGTCTGCGCCTCCTCCGGGGGCAGCCTGTTCTCCCGCGCCAGCTGGGCCTGGGCGGTCAGCGGGTGATCCTGTGCCACGCGGATGCCCGCGCTGTGGTGGGCCAGGCTGCTGTCCAGGCTGTCCAGCTCCTGGCGGCAGCGCGCGGTGTCCGCCTTGAGCGCCTCCTGCAGCGCGCTGTAGGGCGCGGTGCCAAAGATCTGGCGGAAGAGCTGCTGGCGCTCCGGTGTGCTGGCCACCAGCAGGCGCAGAAAATCACCCTGGGCAATCATGGCCACCCGGGTGAACTGCTCCCGGTCGATGCCCAGCAGCTGGCGGATGGCCCCATCCGTCGCCGCGCGCCCCGAGATGACCTGGCCATCGGGCAGGCGCAGCTCGGCCTGGCCAGGGCGGTTCACCAGGCGCTTTTCCCCGCGCCGGGCGGGGCGCTGCTGGTCGGGGCTGCGCCGCAGGGTGTATTCTTGCCCGGCGTAGGTGAAGGTGAGCTCCACAAAGGTCTCCACCCCGGGGTCGGCGTACTGGCTGCGCAGCATGGCCACCGTGCGGGTCTGGCCGCTGGGCTCGCCGTACAGGGCATAGGTAATGGCGTCAAACAGGGTGGTCTTGCCGGAGCCCGTGTCCCCGGCAATCAGGTACAGGCCGCTGTCGCCCAGCCGGCCCAGCTCCACCCGGGTCAGCCCGGCGTAGGGGCCAAAGGCGCTCATGGTCAGCAGCAAGGGCCTCATGCCTGTTCCTCCCATACCCGCTCGATGATGTCGGCCAGGTAGGCCCGCTGCTCCCCGCTCAGGGGCTGGCCGTGCTGCTCCTCATAGAGCGCCTCAAACAGCTGCAGCGGGCTCATCTGCTCCTGCGCGGGCAGCAGCGCGCCCTGGGAGCCGGTCAGGTGGCGCTCATAGTCCAGCAGCATCAGGTTTTTGTAGACCAGGCGCAGCTTGTGCAGGGCATCGGGCTGGTCCTGGCTGTCTGTCAATGTGATGTGGTAATAGTGGTTCAAGTTCAGCTGGTCATAATAGGGCTTGCTCATCAGCTGGGCGTAGCTGCCGCGGATTTCCACCAGGTCCCGCAGCGGGCTGAGGGGCAGGGCGCGCACCAGCGCCTCGCCTGTGGGACCCAGGTCCACCACCGTCAGGCTTTTTTGATGGCCGGCCTCGGAGAAGGAATACTTCAGCGGCGAGCCGCAGTAGCGCAGGCTGTCGCGCCCCAGGGACTGGGGGCGGTGCAGGTGGCCCAGCGCCACGTAGTCAAAGCCCTCAAAGCAAGCGGCGTCCACGTTGTCTGCGCCGCCGACCGCGAACTCCTCCGAGTCGCTGGTCTGCCCGCCGGTCACAAACTGGTGGGCCACCAGCACGCTGCGCCGGCCCGGGGCGGGCTGCACCTGGCTGAGCGCCGCCCGCACAGCCTGGGTCCAGCTGCCAAGCTCCCGGTCTGGAAAATAGGGGCGCACCATGTTGGGGCGCAGGAAAGGCAGCAGGTAGAGGTCCACCTCCCCATGGGCGTCCCGCAGCACATGGTGGCTGAGGCGCCCGGCGTAGGCCGGCGCGATGTGCACCCCCGCGCCCCTCAGTAGCCGCGCGGCAAAGGCCAGGCGCTCGGGCGCGTCGTGGTTGCCGGGAATGATGTACACCGGGATGGACAGCGCGCTCAGCCCCACCAGGAAGTCATCCAGCAGGCGCAGCGCCTCCATGGGCGCGACGGAGCGGTCGTAGACATCCCCGGCGATCAGCACGCAGTCCGGCTGTTCCGTGTGGGCATGGCGGAGCACCTGCTGCAGGATGTGCGCCTGGTCCTCCAGCATGGAGAACTCATGCACCTGCTTGCCCAGGTGCAGGTCCGAGAGGTGAAAAAATCGCACGGCGGCTCCTTTGGCTTGGGTTTTGGGGAAAGCGCTTCACATAGTATACAGCAAAACGCCCGGCAGGCCAGCCGGGCGCGGGCCACATGCCCTGTTACAGGCTGAGGGTGACCTGGACCAGGCTGGGGCTGAGCTGTTGGACGCGCGCCTGCAATGGCTTGCCGGCCGGCGCTTCCTGCGGCTTGCCGGCCGGGCCAATCACCAGGCGGATGTCCCGCGCCTGGCCAGATTCCCCAACCAGCGCCGCCTGGCAGGCCCGCGGCGCGCCGTCCCCCACCGCCAGCCACAGCTGGAAGCGGGTGGCCCGGCCATGATGGCGCAACAGCACCCGGGTCTGGCCGGCCGCCGCCTGCCGCTCCAGCACCAGCGCGGCCAGGCCGGTGGTGAGGGTGCCGGGCTGGTAGAGGCTGTGCGCCCAGTTGAGCAGGGGCGAGGTCAGGCCCGAGAAGGTGGGGTGCCAGGCGCCCTGGCCGCTGATAAGGCGCAGCATCTCGTAGCTGTTCCAGCGCGTCGCCGCCTGCTGGCTGAAGGCACGCAGCTGGCGCTGCACCAGGTCCAGCAGGAAGTCCCCCTGGGCGCAGTCCAGCAGCGCGCGGCCAAAGTACCAGGCGTGGGAAAACCAGACCGCGCCGTTCCAGTAGCCTTCCGGCGTGAAATAAGGCGCCTGGCGGGATACCGCGGTCAGCCCATAGGGGGTGAGCAGGTCCCTTTCGCTTGTCAGGTGGGCCAGCAGCCTGTCCTGGTGTTTGGCCGCGCCGCCCAGGGCCACCAGGGGGTAGAGGCCGTCAAAGCCCTGGTTCAGGTTGACCCCCTCCCCGTCCTGCAGGAAACCTTCCCTGTGCCCGCGCGCGTCATGCACCACATAGCCATACCAGCCGCTGGCCTCGTCCCAGGCCTGTGTGTCCAGCGCCGTTTCCAGCGCCGCCATGTCCCGCTCATATTCCCTGATGTGCTCCTGCAGGCGCGCGCGCCGCGCGCCGTCCTCCGTCAGCTGGGCATAGCGCGCGGCCAGCAGCGCCAGGCTGCGCCCGGCCAGGATGGCCTGGGAGGAGGTGATGGCCGGGGCCACGCGGCCGGCCAGCCCCCGCAGGTGGGTGTGCAGCTGGGCGGGGTAGTCGTCCATGCCGTGGGCGCTGTAGAAATAGTCGTAGGTGGTAAGCAGGCCGCTGGCAAAGCGCGCGGTGGTGGCGCCATGGGAGCGCCCCAGCAAAAACGCGTAGAACAGCCGGGCGCGCTCGTAGTAGCGCGCCAGCAGCCGGGCCTGCCCCGCCGGGTCGGCATTGGCCACCAGCTCCCGCAGCGCCATCATCTGCACCGGCACTGGCGAGCCGTGGTGTACAAAGGCCTGCTCCTTGTCATCCAGGGGGGCCAGGTACAGGTCTAGCATGTACTCCGCCAGCGCGGGGCTGGCCGTCAGCAGCCCCAGGGCGATGAAGCCCCCGTCCCAGGTGTAGAGGTTGTCCCACCGCTTGCCGGGGGTGAAGTGGCAGATCCAGCCCTGCTTGGTGTAGATGGGGTAGACCAGGTTTTGCAGCAGGGTGGCCCGCAGGATGCCCATGCCCAGGCGGATGTTCGGGGGCGCCCCGGGAAGCTCGGGCTGTGGGGGCGCGAAGGCCGTGTCAAACACCGCCCGCGCGGCCAAATCCAGGCTGGGCCCCTGCAGCCCCAGGATGTGGCTGTGGGCGTCCGGGGCGGCCTCCGCCCCCGCTGGCAGCGCCAGGTCCGATGGCAGCAGGCGCAGCCGGGCCAGGCGGACCTCCTGGCTGCGGGGCGCCACCACCACCCCGGGGGTGATCAGGTTCACCCAGTGGCCGGGGGAGGATTGCCTGCGCCGGAAGGAGCCGCTGAAGGGCTTTTGCAAATCGTCAAAGGTGAAGTGCGGGTTGGACAGCCGCATGGGCTCGGCGTCCTCCAGCGTGCCGGAGTCCACCTGGCGCAGCCGGACGCGGGCTTCGTAGGCGGTGAAGCTGTAGCGGACGGGCTGGCCGGGGTAATCCAGCAGGTGGCTGCCCCCCTCCCGCACCACCCGCACAGGCGCCGGCAGCAGCGGCTCCTGCTCAAAACGGCTGGCCAGGACGGCCGGCCGGGGCCCCAGCAGCAGGCCGTCAAGCTCCAGCCCGCAGGCCGCCCCCCGGGCGCGCAGGGTCAGTTCCCTTCCCTGGCCCGCGGCCAGCCGGCTTTCCGGCACAACAAAGGTGCGCAGGCTGTCAGAAGCGGGCAGCGCGATCAGCCCCTTGAGGGCGCCTGTCACCTCCAGTTTCACCGTTGACAGCGCCGGCGCCTCCGGCTCCGGGATGCCCAGGGCCTCCCGCGCGAAATCGGCCACGCCGTCCACCGGCCGCGCCGGCACGCTGCGGTAGCGGATGGCCAGTGCCAGGCCCTGAGGCTTCAGCACCGCTTCCGGCAGCCGGTAGCTGACGCTGTCCCCCGCCTCCAGCCCCCAGGGCTGCAGGCCCAGGTGGGGCACGTGGCCGGAGGACACCCGGTCGCCAAAGCCAAAGCCATCGGTGAAGGCCGGGTCCCGGAACACGCCCTGGGGCGCGGCGTCAGGCTGCTGCTCATCCCAGGGCCGGGGCCGGGCAAAGCCCACCTTGATGGGCGCTTCGCAGGGAACATAGCGGGCGCCGGGGGCCGGCCGCGCCTGGACAAGGCGCTCCTGGGGGTAGTCCAGGGTGAAGAAGTAGTTGATCACACAGTCCAGCGCCTGGTCCGTGCGATTGACCAGGGTGGTGCGCAGCAGCGCCTCCTCCCCGTCCAGGCCCACAAACTCCACCTCGGCATAGGCGCTCTCCTGCGGGCCCTGGCCCAGCTGCCAGCGGTAGTGCACGCGCCTCAGGTCGGCCGCCATGTTCACAAAGGGGTGGCAGGCGCCGTCGCTGGTGGTGTTGGGCAGGGGCTGCAGGCTGGAATGCAGCATGGGCACCACCACGCAGTCAAAGCGGGCAGCGCTGCGCAGGTCTAGCGGCAGGGGCAGGCTGGCGCCGGGCAGGGCCAGCGCCGGGATATGGGAGAGGCCCATGTAGGTTTTGGAATAGGGGCCCCAGGCCGGGAAATGCCCTGTTTGTCGCTTGCTGCTCATAGCTGCCTTTCTGCTTGTCAGCCCTTGATGCCCCTGGGCGCCTCCTGCGCGAAGACCAGCACCGGCAGCAGCAGCGCCAGGCTCAGGAGCAGGGCCAGCCGTTTCCTGGTGCTCATGGTCTCCCTCCTTGGTATGTTGGTGTCGAAGCCCGAGCAAGCCCGGACAGGGGAAAGATGGCAATTGTTTGGGGTAATCTGAGGATTATATACCCGTTTTTGCATCCCCGGCAATCCGGGAGCTGCCCGGGCCCGTGCCAGCTCCTCTTGCGCCGCAAGGCGGGGGGCGCTTTGTAAAATCTTTGTGGTGGGGCGGGCGCTGCCTGAACCCCTTGTTGCGCCCCGGGCGCGCTGCTATACTGAAGCCATACAAGGAGGGCCGTGCATGAAATGCCCCAATTGCGGCGCGCCTGTCACCCCGGCGCTGAACAGCTGCAGCTACTGCGGCGGCTACCTGGCCGCTGCCGCGCCACCCGCGCCGCCGCAGCCCACCGTGGTCTACAAAGTCATCCACCAGCACCAGCCGGTGCGCTATGTGCGTGAGAGCCGCTCCGACCGGCGCAGGTGGGTGGCCTTCCTGCTCTGCCTGTTCATGGGCCACTGGGGCATCCACAAGTTTTACCTGGGCCGCATCGGCCTGGGCCTGCTCTATATGTTCACCTTCGGCCTGTTTGGCATCGGCTGGCTGGTGGACCTTGTGCTCATCCTCACAGGCGCTGCAAGGGACCGGGAGGGGCGGCGCCTGTCCTGACCCGCCCGGTGACGCGGGCCCGGTCCAGGTGGGCCGGGCCCGCGCATGTCCTGGACCCACCCGCCCTGCCTGATGGTATCATAAGCAAAAACCAGGCCACCGGCCTGAGAAACAAAGAGGTAGACCCATGAACATCGTGATGCTGGAACCCCTGGATGTGCCCCGTGACTTTCTGGAGGCGCAGCTGGCCCCCCTCACCGCGGCCGGGCACACCGTTCTCCCCTGCCATCAGCCGCTGAGCGCGGAGGAAAAGGCCGCGCGCGTCAAGGACGCCGAGGCCCTCATCATCGCCAATGGCCCCCTGGGTGCGGATTTGCTGGAGCAGGGCAGGAACCTGCGCTATATCTCCGTGGCCTTCACCGGCACCGACCACCTGGACAAGGCCGCCTGCAAACGCCTGGGCATCCAGGTGTCCAACGCCAGCGGCTACAGCACCCATGACGTGGCTGAGCTGACCATCGCCCTCATCATCAGCCTGCTGCGCGGCCTGAAACCGGCCGACGCCCGCCTGCGCGAGGGCGGCACCAAGGCCGGCCTGCCCGCCCAGCGCCTGCACGGGAAGACCGTTGGCATCCTGGGCACCGGCGCCATCGGCCTGGAAGTCGCCCGGCTGCTGCGCGCCTTTGGCTGCCGGCTGCTGGCCACCAGCCCCAGCCAGCACCCTGAGGCCCAGGCCCTGGGCATCACCTACCTGCCCCTGGATGAGCTGCTGCGCCAGAGCGACATCCTCACCCTGCACGCCCCCCTCAACAAGCGCACCCGCCACCTGATCGGCAAGGAGCAGCTGGCCCTGATGAAGCCCGGTGCCCTGCTGGTCAACTGCGCCCGCGGCGCCATCGTGGACACCGCCGCCCTGGCCCAAGCCCTGCACGAAGGCCGCCTGGCCGGCGCCGCCTTTGACGTCTTTGAGATGGAGCCGCCCATCCCGGCGGACCATCCCCTGCTGGGCGCGCCCAACACCCTGCTGGCCCCGCACATCGCCTTCTACACCCAGCAGTCCATGAAGGACCGCGCCGTCATCGCGGTGGACAACATCACCCGCTGGCTGGATGGCGAGGTGGCGCGGGAAGTGAAGCTGTAAGCGAGATGGGGAGCGCGGCGGGATGTGAGGGGATGTGAAGCCGGGGAACCCTTTTTGAAAAAAGGGGTCCCCCGGACCCCCTCCGAAAAACTTCAGGTAGGTTGTAAAATGAATTGCCGCAGGAGGACAAAAAGAGGCTCATTCCTTGCGTAGCTCAGTTACACTGAAGTTGCTGAAAATCAAAGCAACAGAGGTGGCAAGGAATGAACCCAGATAATCAT
>JAAYEI010000056.1 GCA_012728815.1 Clostridiales bacterium | reverse complement strand
TGGTGACCGGTGTTGAGATGTTCCACAAGCTGCTGGACAAGGCGGAGGCCGGCGACAACATCGGCGCGCTGCTGCGCGGCGTTCAGCGCACGGAGATTGAGCGTGGCCAGGTGCTGGCCAAGCCCGGCTCCATCAAGCCGCACACCCACTTCTTCAGCGAGGTGTACGTGCTGACCAAGGACGAAGGCGGTCGCCACACGCCCTTCTTCAACGGGTACCGCCCGCAGTTCTACTTCCGCACTACGGACGTGACCGGCTCCATCAAGATGCCCGAGGGGGTTGAGATGGTGATGCCCGGTGACAACGTGCAGATGGAAGTGGAGCTGATCACGCCCATCGCGATTGAGCAGGGTCTGCGTTTCGCCATCCGCGAGGGCGGCCACACCGTGGGCTCCGGCGCCGTCGCCCGCGTCATCGAAGGCTGAGGCCGCCACTGACAGAAGGAGGAAAGCATCATGGCTGTGAAGGAAGCAAGGTCCAACATCGTGCTGGCCTGCAACGAGTGCAAACAGCGCAACTACAACACCATCAAGAACAAGAAGAACAACCCCGAGCGCATTGAGCTGAGCAAGTTCTGCCGCTTCTGCAAGAAGCACACCGCTCACCGCGAAACGAGGTAAGCAATGTCTGAAGTCAAGTCCAAGCGCGGCCCGGCCAGGGCGGAGAAGCCAAGCTTCCTCCAGAAGGTGCTCAGCTTCTTCAAAAACCTGCCCGCCAACATTGCCAGACCCTTCAAGAACACCTGGCGCGAGCTGCGCAAGGTGACCTGGCCGACCAGGCAGAACCTGATCAACAGCACCCTGCTGGTGCTGGCCTTCATGGTGTTCATGGGGGTTGTGATTGGGCTGCTGGACATGGGCTCCACCGAAGTTGTGAAGCTGCTGTCCGGTTGGGCCGGCTGATAGGAGATACAATGCCTGAGCAGGATCTGAACCCAAGCGCGACCATTCCCCAGTGGTATGTCGTGCATACCTATTCCGGCTATGAAAACAAGGTGAAGGACAACCTGGAGAAAGCTGCCGAGAACAACCGCATGCAGCACCTGATCCAGGAAGTCCAGGTACCGATGGAAGAAATCGCCGAGATCAAGAACGGCAAGCGTGTCATCACCCAGCACAAGACTTTTCCGGGCTATGTGCTGGTCAAGATGATCATCACCAGCGAGTCCTGGTACGTTGTGCGCAACACCCGCGGCGTGACCGGTTTCGTTGGCCCCGAGAGCAAGCCGGTGGCCCTGACGGAGGAGGAGTTCAACACCATGATGAGCTCCCAGCCCCAGGCAGAAGCCACCAAGCTGGTTGTCGGCGAGGAGGTCCGCATCCTGTCCGGGCCCCTGGAAAACTTCACCGGCATGGTGGAAGCGGTGGACGTGGTCCGCAACAAGCTGCAGGTGAAGGTCAAGATGTTCCTGGGGCGCGAGATGCAGGTGGAGATTGACCTGGACCAGGCCGAGAAGGTCTAGGGCCCAGGCGGGATTGTCCCTTAGGGTGGGAGGCGCCATGCGCCGCCAAAACCACAGATTAGGAGGAGCCAAACAACATGGCAAAGAAAGTTTCAGCGGTCATCAAACTGCAGGTCGACGCCGCCAAGGCGACCCCCGCGCCCCCCATCGGGCCGGCGCTGGGCCAGCATGGCGTCAACATCCCCGGGTTTTGCAAGGAGTTCAATGAGCGCACGGCCAAGCAGGCCGGCTACATCATCCCGGTCGTCATCACGGTGTATTCTGACCGCTCCTTCACCTTTATCACCAAGACCCCGCCGGTGCCGGTGCTGATCAAAAAGGCGCTGAACATCGAGAGCGGGAGCGACAAACCCAACAAAACCAAGATTGCCCAGCTCACCCAGGATCAGGTGCGCGAGATTGCCACCACCAAAATGGTGGACCTGAATGCCGCCAGCATTGAGGCGGCCATGAGCATGGTCAAAGGCACCGCCCGCAGCATGGGCGTCACCGTCGAGGAATAAAGGAACAATTGTGGGAGGACATAGCGCCGCGATGACCACAGGGAGGAACAAACATGAAACACGGCAAGAAGTACCTTGAGTCCAAGAAGCTCATTGACAGCAACAAACTCTATGACCCGGCGGACGCCATCAGCCTGGTGAAGCAGATTGGCAAGGCAAAGTTTGACGAAACCGTCGAACTGTCCATCCGCCTGGGCGTTGACCCCCGCCACGCTGACCAGCAGGTGCGCGGCGCGGTCATCCTGCCCCATGGCACTGGCCGCGTGGTGCGCGTGCTGGTGTTCGCCAAGGGGGAGAAGGCCGAGGAAGCCAGGGCTGCCGGCGCTGACTATGTGGGCGAGGCCGAGCTGGTTGACAAGATCCGCACCGAGAACTGGTTTGACTTTGATGTCTGCGTTGCCACCCCGGACATGATGGGTGTGGTGGGCCGCATCGGCCGCCTCCTGGGCCCCAAGGGCCTGATGCCCAACCCCAAGTCCGGCACCGTCACCAACGACGTGGCCAAGGCCGTGGAGGACATCAAGGGCGGCAAGGTGGAGTACCGCATTGACAAGACCGCCATCGCGCACTGCCCGATCGGCAAGGTCTCCTTTGAGGAGGAGAAGCTGGTGGAGAACCTCAACACCCTGATGGACGCGGTCATCAAGGCCCGCCCCACCTCCGCCAAGGGTGTCTACCTGCGCTCCCTCTACCTGAGCACCACCATGGGGCCTTCCATCCGCCTGAACCCGCTCAGGTTCTGAGCCGGAAGAATCAACCCCAACATCTCAAAAGCCCGCTTCCGGCGGGCTTTTGAGGTCTTGTCCAGCTGATACCTGCACCAGATATCAATGCTTTCGAGTAGCGGGCATGGTTGGCTGTTCCTTGTCTTGCTCAGCCAAGGCGACAGTAAGCTGCGCCCTCTTCACTGAACTTCGCGGCACCCGAAAGACGTATGCTCCGTCAGCGCGTTGATGGTCTCCCTCAGCGTGACGAACCAGGTCTGCGCTACATCGTCAAGCCCGCGGGGGAATTGGCTATAAAACAGGGCCGCGCAGTCCGCGCGGCCCTGTCCCTGTGTGTTGTTTGACAGGAGGGTTTATTCCCCGTCAGTTTCCAGATTTTTCTGGGCTTCCGGCTCCTCAGGGTTCTCCTGGGCTTCCGGTTCCTCGGGCGTTTCCTGGGCCTCCGGCTCCTCGGGCGTCTCCTGGGCGTCCGGCTCCTCGGGAGCCTCCTGGGTTTCCTGCTCCCCGCGGTTCTCCTGGGCTTCCAGCTCCTCGCGGGCCTTGCGCATGGCCAGTTCCAGCGCGGTCTCGGGGCGGTCCTCACTGGCGGACGGGGCGGGGGTGCTGCTCTGATAGCTCTGGTACCCGGAGCTCAGCGGGCTGTTGTCCTGGCCATAGCTTTCACCGGGGATGTCCGCGGTGTAGTGCAGGGCACTGTCCTCCATCGCCTCACGGATGGACAGGCTGATGCGCTTGGCCACCGGGTCCACGGACAGCACCTTGACGTTCACTTCCTGGCCAGGCTGCACCACGTCCTCAATCTTGTCCACACGGGTGTGGGCTACCTGGGAGATGTGCACCAGGCCGTCCACGCCGGGCTCCAGCTCGATGAAGGCGCCAAAGGGCCGCACGCGCACGATGGTGCGGGTCAGAATGCTGCCCACGGGGTACTTCTCTTCCACGTTGTCCCAGGGCCGCGGCTGCAGCTGCTTGTAGCCTAGGGCGATGCGGTCACGCTCGCGGTCCAGGTTGAGGATCTTCACATCCACCTCCTGGTTGGCCTGCAGCACCTCGCTGGGCACCACGTTGCGGTTCCAGCTCAGGTCTGATACATGGATCAGGCCATCCACGCCGCCCAGGTCCACAAAGGCGCCGAAGTTGGTAAAGCGCCGCACGATGCCGCGCACCACCGCGCCCTCCTCCAGCTGGCTCCAGACAGCGGCCTTGATGACCTCCATCTCCTGGGCCAGGGCTTCCTTGCGGCTGGCCACCACGCGCTTCTTGCTCTCGTCCACCTCAATGATCTTGAGCTTCAGGTTCTGGCCAACAAACTGTGAAATCTTGTCCACATAGCGCTGGGCCAGGTGGGAGGCGGGAATGAAGGCGCGCACGCCCTCGATGCTGGCCAGCAGGCCGCCCTTGACGGCCTCCTTGCCCACCGCCTCCACCAGCTCACCCTGCTCGTACTTCTCCATGAGGTCTGCCCAGACCTTGCGGTTGACGATGTTGCGCTGGGATAGGATGACATTGCCTTCGCCGTCGTTGACTTTGATGACCTCAACTTCGATCTCATCGCCCAGCTCCACATCGGTGTCCACCATGTCGCTGTGCTTGAGCAAGCCATCGGACTTGTAGCCGATGTTTACGCTGACCTCATCCTCGGTGATCTGCACCACCTTGCCCATCAGGGTCTGGCCAGAGCGGATGCGCGTCATGCTGGCGGCTACCGCGTCCATGAAGCTCGGCTCCTTGGGCGGCTCCTCAGCGGCTGCAGCAGGCTGCTCGTCCGCGGCTTCCGCCGCTTCTTCCACCACGTCTTCAGTTGCTTCCGTGGCGGCAGCCTCTTCCGGCTCCTGCGCGGTGTCTGGGGCTTCCTGCGCTGCTTCAGACACTTCTTCCTCAGCAGCCGCTTCCACGGCTTCTGCGGCGTCCTCCACAGCGTCCTCCGCTGCCTGGACCGCGTCCTGGGATGCCTCAACTGCGGCGTCAGCCATGTCGCTTACCTGCTCCACAGCGACCTGTGCCTGCTGGCTGAGGTCCTGCGCGGCGCTCTCAAGCACCTCCTGCGCTTCCTGGGCCTGGTCCGGGGTCTCCGGTTTCTGGGTCTGTCCGTTGAGTTCCATGTCGTTCATAAAGTCAACAACCTCCTTAAGTGACCACGCCGGTGTGGACGCACCAGCGGTGATACCAATCCTTTCTTCTGCCGGGTTCATCCGGTAGTGTACCAGATCCGCGGCTTTTTCAACCAAGTGGGTTTGTGGGCACCACTTGCGGCAGGTTTCTGCCAGCTTGCGCGTGTTGGCGCTGTGCAGCCCCCCCACCACAATCATCCGGTCAGACTGACGGGCCAGCTCCTCCGCCTCCGCCTGGCGCACGCTGGTGGCCTGGCAGATGGTGTTCTCATGCTGCAAATCCCCATAGCGCGCCATCAAGGCTGGCAGCAGCTCATCATAGGCTGAGGGGGGGAAGGTGGTCTGGCTGACCAGCAATGCGCCAGGCAGCTGGGCCGGCAGGCTGTCCAGCTGGCTGACATCCTGGATGATGTAGGACGGGCCTGCGCACCAGCCCACAATGCCGATAATCTCCGGGTGGTTGGGGTCACCCAGGATGATCACAGGTTTGCCGTCCTGGCTGTGCCTGGAGACAAGCCTGTGCACATGATGCACGAATGGGCAGGTGCAGTCAACCAAATGGACGGCGGATTGCCGGCAGGCTGCGATGGTGTCGGGCGTGGCGCCATGGCTCCTGATGACCAGGATGGCGCCCTCCGCGTCGGTGGGGTCCTGGATGGGGGTGAGCCCCTCCTGGGCCAGCGCTGCCACCGCGGCGGGGTTGTGGATGAGTTCCCCCAGGGAAACTGCCCGTATACCCTTGGTTTTCGCATCCCGGGCCACCTCAAGCGCGGTGGTGACCGCGCGGCTGACCCCCATGCAAAAACCAGCGCTTTTGGCTACAGTAATCGGCAAACCTGCGTATCCTCCCAGACATTTAATTTACACAATGTAAAAAAACTTGTCATGCGCCGATTGTTTTTTTATTGTATTTAATATCAAAATCCTGGTAAAGCTGCCGGATGCGCTGGTTGATGCGTTCCGTGGCCGCTTTGTCTATCCCTTCCCCCAACAGGTCCTCATACTGGAGGGGCGGGGCCACCTCCATGATGACCCGGCGAAAGGGGCGGGGCCGCCCGGCGATGTACACGGGCAGCAGCGGTACCTTATGGCGCTGTGCCAGCAGGCTGGCGCCGCTTTCCACAATGTCCATGCTGGGGCCATCGCAGCGCTTGCCCTCCGGGAAAATGCCCAGCACATGGTTGCCTTTGAGGGCAGCGCCCGCGGCCCGCATGGCCGCCAGGTCGCTCATGTGGCGGGAAATGGCAATCATGTGCAGGCGTTCCACCACCCACTTCAGCGGTTTGAACTTTGTGATTTCCCGCTTGCCGATGAAGTGGATCTCGTGCTGGGGCAGCTTCACCGCCAGCAGCACCGGGTCCATCATGCTCTGGTGGTTGCAGATCAGGATCAGGGGCGCGTTCAGGTCCGCCGCGCGCTGGTTGACAATCTTACAGGGATAAAAGAGGGCGCTGAACGCCGCCAGCAACCCCCGGGCAAAGCGGTAAAAGGGCGTGCCCACCGCCCTGCGTTCAGTGGCTGCCATACACCTGTTCCACGATGTCCAGCATCGCCTGCAGGGACTGCTCAAAACTGAAGCTGGAGGTGTCCAGCACCACCGCGTCCTCCGCGGCCCGCAGCGGGTCGGCCGCGCGCTTGCTGTCCTGCTCATCGCGGGCTTGCAGGTCCTTGAGCACGGTGGGGTAGTCCACATTGAAGCCGTCAGCGATCAGCTGGGTATATCGGCGCAGCGCGCGGTCCTCCGGGCTGGCGGTCAGGAAAATCTTGACCCCGGCCTCCGGCAGCACCACGGTGCCGATGTCCCTGCCATCCATCAGGATGCTGCGCTCCCGCGCCAGCTGCTGTTGCAGGCTGACCAGGTATTGGCGCACAGCGGGGAAGCGCGACACCGCCGAGGCGGCGGCGCCCACGGCCTCGCCGCGCAGCTCCCCCGTCACATCCCGGCCGTTGAGCAGGGTGATTTGCTGCCCATCCCGGTAGTCCACCGTGACCTGGGCCTGCCCCTTGTCAATCACCTGGTTGAGGGCGGCCTCATCATCCGGGGAGATGCCGTTTCTCAGCGCGTACAGGCCCACCGCGCGGTACATGGCGCCGGAGTCCAGGTGCAGGATGTTCAGCCTGCGCGCCAGCGCGTCGCTCAGGGTGGACTTGCCCGCGCTGACCGGGCCGTCCACCGCGATGGTCATCAGGGGTTTGTTCATCATCTCACCTGCCGCGCGCCATGTTCTGTGTCAGGTCCCAGCCGGCCAGGATGGCGTTCTGGTGGGAGACCGCATAGGGCCCGGTCTGTTCGGCTTCCGCCATCTCGCGGGGGAAGTGCACGCACAGGTGACCGTTGAGATCATTGCCGGCGATGTAGTCGGTCTGGTGGGGGTGGCTGTGGGTGGAGCCCATGAAGACCCGCCCGTCGCTGAAGATGACCCAGACCGGGCGAGGCGTCCAGTTCCTGGCGCCCAGCACCTTGTTCATGGTGGCGGTATCCGCCGCCGTCAGCGTGGTGCCGTCAGCGTGCTTGCCCAGGCTGAAGAAGCGGAAGTTGTAGTGCTCGCCGGTCATGAAATCATAGATGACCACGTTGCGCAGCCGCTGGGCGATGGGCCGGATGTCCGTATACCAGTTGGCGTAGCGCACCTCGGATGCCCGGGGCGCTGTGAACACGGGCGCGACAGGCTGGGTGGGCTGGCTGGTGGGGGGTGGCAGGGTGGAGTCGGTGTTGGCGATGGCCTCACGCGAGTTGATTCTGGCCAGCGTCAGGCTGCCGGCGATGCCGTCAGCCTCCATCTTGTTCTTGGCCTGGAACTCCTTGACCGCCAGGAAGGTGCGGGGGCCATAGATGCCATCCGCGCTGCCGGTCAGGTAGTTGAGCGCGATCAGCCGCTGCTGCAGGCTGACCACCTCACCGCCCGTGCTGCCCACCTTCAGCAAGCCGGTCTGCTGGGGCTGCTCCGGGGCGGTGGGGGCCCCGGTCTGGTTGGGGCGGGCATTGGCCTGGTAGAGGGCGCCCAGGGTCTGGCTGCCGGCGATGCCGTCCTGGTCCAGGTTGTTCATGCGCTGGAAGGTGGTGACCGCGGCCGCGGTCTGGGTGCCGAAGATGCCGTCCACCCGGCCGCTCAGGTAGTTGAGCGTCACCAGGCGGGATTGCAGCGCGCGCACCTCCTCGCCCTGGGCCCCGATGCGCAGCGCCCCGCCGCTCACGCCGGGCTGCGTGGCCTGGGGGTCTGCCGCCAGGGCATAGGCGGTAAACAGGGTCTGCTGGGTGGCCAGGTCGGCCACGCCGGTCACCGGCAGGCCGTTCACCCGCTGGAAGTGGCGCACGGCGGCGATATCATCGGCGTTGTACACCCCGTCCGGGCTGATGCTGTAGTAGTTCAGCTCCACCAGCCGGGCCTGCAGCTGGGTCACCGCCAGGCCCCTGGTGCCATCGCGGATGATGACCACGTTGTCCGCGGTGAGGGGCGGCTGGGTGGGCTGGACCTCGGTGGGGCCGCCGGTGTCCACATTCGCGGCGGTGCGGATGGCCAGCAGGGTGAAGGCATCCACCTTGCCGGTCACCTTGATCTTGTGGTTTTGCTGGAAGGCGCGCACCGCGACCGTGGTGGCGCGGGTAAACTCGTACCCCGGGTTGCTGTCATACTGGCCTGTCGCGATGAGCAGCTGGTGCAGCTCGTACACCGCGTCGCCAAAGTCGCCCTGCTGCATGGTGATGTTGTCCAGCGGCGGCAGGGTTTTGGTATAGACCAGGCGGTTGCGGCTGTTGCGCACCCGCTTTTCAAAAATCAGCTGCTGCAGCTCCGGCAGCGCCACGCCGGTCTCCCGCAGGCCGTTCTTCTTCTGCAGGGCTTTGAGCCCCGCGGTGGTGCCCGCGCCAAACTTGCCGTCCACCCCGGCGTTGTAATAGCCCAGCTCCGTCAGCGCGTGCTGCAGTGCGCGCACCGCGCGCCCCTCAGCGCCCGGCGCCAAGGTGGCGTAGGATACCCGGGCGCTCTGGTCGATGGAAAGCACCTTGCCCTCCAGGTATTGCTCCGGGATGTTGATGAAATCCTTCGCCGCATAGCCGGTGTAGTTGCGGTAGCTGACCTTGAGGAAGTTGCCGCTGTCCTCCAGCACCTGGATGCTGGCGCCCTGGGGTACGGTCAGCAGGCGCATGGCGCTGGTTGAGGCCCGTTTGCGCAGGTTGACCGAGGCCGCGGCCGTGGTCTGGTAGGGGTAGGTGGCCTCCGGCAGCTCCGGTTCCACATAGGGCGCACTGGGCGGGGTGGTTGGCCGGGCTGTCTCTTCATGGGTGGGCTGCCCCCCGGTGCTGTCAGCCCGTGCCGAGTCCAGCGCCGCGAAGGTGCGCGTGCCGATGATGCCGTCAACCTTCAGCCGGTTGGCGCGCTGGAAGGCCTTGACCGCCTCCTGGGTGCCGCTGCCGTACTCGCCGTCAATTTTGCCTGTGTAGAGCTTGAGGTCTGTCAGCGTCTGCTGCACCTGGACCACCGCGTCGCCCCGGTCGCCGGGGTGGATGGTGGTGCCAGGGATGGGGGGCAGGGTCTTCACGTCGCTTTCGCGGCCGCGCTTGTTGAGCGGCCGGCCCTCAAACAGCAGCTGCTGGGTGGCGGCATCGGCGACGCCGGTCCTTTCCAGCTTGTTCTGGGCCTGAAAATCGCCCACTGCCTTGTTGGTACCGCTGCCATATTTGCTGTCGATGGACAGATTGTAGAAGCCCAGTTCCTGCAGCGCCTCCTGCAGGGCTTTGACGCGAAAACCCTCGCTGCCAGAGGACAGGAGGGGGTAACTGGCGGCCAGCTGCGGGTCCGGCACGCTGGCTGCGGAGGTTGCCGCGCCCAGGAAGGAGGACACCACATAGCCCTTTCGGCCTTCATATTCCACAATCTTATAGTTGCCCTCAGCCCCCGTGACCAGCACCGCGTCCCCTTGGCGGATCACCGTCAGGATGGCGGCATTTGAGGAAGCGCCGCCCCGCAGGCGCACCGAATCGGTGGCGTAGGCCACATAGGGGTAGGTTTCACCATGGCCCGACAGCGCCACGATCCACATCAGCGCCGCGATCAACAGGCAAAACAGCCGCTTTCCGTGCTTCAAGCTCATGGTGACCTCCGTAAAATGCCATGTATTCAGCATCATCCTATGTGAATGCACGCAAATTGTCAATAATTTATTACAAAATCATGAATGAAATCTTGCGCTACAGCTTTTGCGCGTCCCGGCTGACGCGCAGGATGTACGGCGCGTCGTCCAGGGGTTCCCCAAACACGTCCAGGCCGTCCTTGGCAAAGCGATGGATGACCAGGGTGTGCTCCCCCTCATGGGACAGCTCCAGGAAACCCCGGGTCAGCACCGGGCGGGACGCGCGCAGCGCGAAGGCCGCCTTGACCCGCGCCAGGATGTCCTTGTCCTCCCGGCCCCAGGGGTAGGTCCCCCGGCAGAAGGGGTCGGCCGCGCCCTCCATGCCGACTTCATCTCCATAGTACAGGCTGGGCATGCCCGGCAGGGAAACGGTGATCAGCAGCATCTTTTCAAAGCGTCTGGTTGCCAGGCGCTTGTGCTCCTGGTCCATCACCAGCCCGCGGCGCTGGGTGTTGGGCATGTGGGCATAGTCCTTGCGCGCCAGCAGGTTGTGCAGCCGCGCCCTGTCATGACTGCCCATCAGGTTCATCAGCGAATAAAAGAAGGGCACCGGGTAGTTCTCCTGCAGGGAGCGGATCTGCCGCACCACCTGCCAGGCCGGCACCTCATGGGTCAAAAAGCGGATGAGCGCCTCGCGCAGCGGGTAGTTCATGACGCTGTCCAGGGTGTCCCCCAGCACATAGCTGCGCATCTGCCCATAGGCGTTTTTGTTGCTGGCGTCCTCCCAGACCTCGCCCAGCAGCACGGCCTGCGGGTCCTGGCCCCGCACAGCGCGCCGTAACTGGCGCAAAAAGTCCATGGGCAGCTCATCCGCCACGTCCAGCCGCCAGCCGCTGGCGCCCTGGGCCAGCCAATGCCGGGCCACTCCCTGCTCACCCATGATGAACTGGCGGTAGCTGGGCTCATCCTTGTTGACTTCCGGCAGCGTGGGGATGCCCCACCAGCTGGCGTAGCTGTTGGGATAGTTGTTGAAGCGGTACCAGGGGTAGTAGGGGCTGTCCTTGCTTTGGAAGGCGCCCAGGGAAGGGTAGCTGCCATAGCGGTTGAAATAAAGGCTGTCCTCCCCGGTGTGGCTGAAGACGCCGTCCAGCAGCACCCGGATGCCCATGCGGGCCGCGTCCTTGCACAGGCGCCTGAAATCCTCCGCGTTGCCCAGCAGCGGGTCTATCTTCATGTAGTCCCCGGTGTCATAGCGGTGGTTGGTGCGCGCCTCAAAGATGGGGTTGAGGTAGAGCACCGTGATGCCCAGGTCCTTGAGGTAGGGCAGCTTCTGGCGGATGCCCTCCAGATCCCCGCCGAAGAAGTCCAGCGCCCAGTTGTCTCCGCTGCGCGCGTCGGCGTTGATAAAGGGCGGCTCATCCCATTCCTGGTGCAGCACGCGGTCCTTGCGCTGGGACTGGGGCAGGCGGCTGCGGTGGAAGCGGTCGGGGAAAATCTGGTACATGATGCCCTCGCGCAGGTAGGCAGGCGGGGCAAAGGCCGGGTCATACACGGTGATCTGGAAGGCAGGCGGCGGGTCCTGGTACAGCTGGCCAACGCCGCCCAGCTTGTCACGGTTGTTGCCGTAGTACATCCAATGGCCGCGTTCGTCCAGCGCCTTGAAATCGTACCAGACCAGGCCCGGGTGCGCGGGCGCCTGCACGCGCGCTTCATAGGTGCAAAGGTCCACCCTGGCCATCAGGATGTAGGTCTCCTCACCATTCCAGTAGCGCAGGGTCACCTGGTCAGCGCTGCCATGGATGTACAGGCGCAGGGTGATGTCGGTGCCGGGGGTGACGGCGCCGCCCGGTTGGCGGCAGTCGGTTCGCTGGGTATCATGAAACATTTCCATCAGGCAGGAATCCCTTCAGTCATTCAGTTCGATTGCATTTGTATCACCACCCACACCTTGGTGGGTGGTTCCTTCACGTCACGCGACGCTTTTTTTCAGGGGCATGCTGTGGCCACGGAGCGCTTTTATGCCCGCAATCCGGCAAAACCGCCCAGCCCCTCGCCGCGGGCATCAATCCCCTGGCGATGTTCTGGGGTATACCGGGTTCTGGCACAGGTTAAGCAGCTGGCAGTCCGCACACAGCGGCCGCTGCGCCCTGCACACGCGGCGGCCGTGGAAAATCAGCCAGTGGTGGGCTTTGTTCCACAGTGCCCTGGGGATGGCGGCCATCAGCTGCTGCTCGGTCTTTGCCACATTGCCGGCGTGGGCCAGGCCCAGGCGGTTGGCCACGCGGAACACATGGGTATCCACCGCCATGGCGGGCACGCCAAAGGCGTTGGCCAGCACCACATTGGCGGTCTTTCGGCCAACACCCCTCAGGCTGGTCAGGTCCTCCAGGGTGTCAGGCACCCTGCCATCAAAGCGGCTCATGATCTCCCGCGCCGCCAGCACGATGTTGGTGGCCTTGGAGGCAAAGCCACAGGAGCGCACATAGGGGTAGAGCACTTCCGGCGTGGTGGCCGCCATGTCTTCCACCGTGGGGAAATCCCGAAACACCGCCGGGGTGACCTTGTTGACCTGCACATCGGTGGACTGGGCGGAGAGCATGGTGGCCACCAGCGTCTCATAGGGGTTGGTGAAGTGCAGCTCGGGGCGGGCGTTTGGGTACATCCGCTCCAGCGTTTCAAGGATGGCCTGGATGTGCCAGTCGGGCAGGCGCTGCTTGTCAGGCATATTGCTCAAACACGCCGCGGTAGTTCAGCATCTTGTAGATGGTGAATACCTTGATGGGGTAGGTGAGGGCGTTGATCAGGAAGCGGATGGGGTCAAAATAGCGGTACAGCGTCCACAGCAGCAGGGTGTTGAAGCCCGCGTGGATGATGACGGACACCACCAGCTGGCAGAGGATGGCCTGGATCAGCATCTGCCGGCGCTCCGCCAGGCGTCTGTGCAGGAAGATGCCGTACACGGCGCCCTCCAGGACAGCCAGCAGGACGAAGAGGATGTTGAAGTTGTTCAGGTTGCTCAACACATCGGCCACCGTGGCCACCAGGATGGCCGGCATGATGCCATACAGGATGCCGGCCAGCGCGACGGGCAGGTAGCCGAAGTGCAGCTTGAACTGGGGCGTGTTGATGCCCACAAAGCGTTCCAGCACCACGGACAGCGCTGACAGCAGCGCCAGGATGACCAGGGTTTTGACGCTGGCCAGGGCTTTGAGGTTAAGGTCTTTGCTGATCAAGGCTGGTTCTCCTCCCACTGATAATCTTCATTGACCACCAGGAAGCTTTCCGGGAACATGAAGCTGTGCAGCATTTCCCGGTTCTTCTTGATATCCGCCAGCTGGGCCGCGCCCCCGGCGTACAGGAAGGGGCGCACCGTGCCGTCAAAGGGCAGCCTGGCCTGCTCCACCTCGACGTCCCGCAGCAGGTAGGCGATGCGGAAGGCCTCCAGCAGGTCCGCCATGGTGATGTTGGTCAGGTAGCGCTTGGTGCTGGGGTCCTTTGGCGGCGCGCCATAGGTGAAAATGCCGTTGTTGCGGATGCCGGGGTAGGTATAGCCCTTGTCAAAGGGCTGGTTCCAGATGTCCAGCACCTGGCTTAGCAGGTCCTGCGCCTCTTCCAGGCTGTAGTCGCGCAGGTTGTCCGCCAGGGAGGACAGCACGGTGCGCACGCGGTAGGTGCGGCCAAAATCCTGCGTGTCCAGGTTGTTGGAGGCGCGGCGCTTGCGGATGCGCATGTAGACGACCGAGGCGAAGCCGTTGAGGTGGTAGGTGCCCGGGCCGTTGAGCACCGGCTGGGTGCTCCCCTTTGGCACCGCCCAGTTCTTCAGGTAGTGCACCTCATCGCTGGTCAGGTGTGTGGTGGCGCCGCCGGCCGCGTCCACAATCTCCATAATGTGGCGCCAGTCCATCAGCACGTACTTCTCCACCCGCAGGCCAAAGTGGGTGTTGATGGCGTCCAGCAGCGCCTGCACCCCAAACAGGCGCACCATGCGGTTGATTCGCCCGGGGTTGCCGTTGGGCCGCACCACCAGCAGGTCGCGGATGATGGAGGTCACAATGACCCGCCCGGCCATCGCGTCCAGGGTAATCAGCACCAAGCCATCATTGTACCCGGGATTTTCAGGGTTATTCTGCCACTTGTCCATGCCGATGAGCAGGTAGTGGTGCACCCCGGCGGGCGTGGGGGGGATGTCCTCCATCGCCAACTGGTCCAGGTAGCTGAGCACATAGGCCCGGTCGTTCTGGGCCAGGGCTGGCGGCAGCAGGCTGCCAGGCAGCAGGACAAGCACCAGCACCAGTGCGGTCAGTTTCTTCACGGCTGGGCTTGCTCGTATTTTTCCAGCATCACGCCCGCTTCGTTGATCAGCTCAAGCGCGAAGGCGTCCGGGTAGCCCTGCTCATACACAATGCGGCGGATGCCCGCGTTGATGATGATCTTGGCGCAGACCGAGCAGGGCTGGTGCGTGCAGTACAAGGTGCCCCCATCAATGGACACGCCCAGCTTGGCCGCCTGCACCACCGCGTTTTGCTCCGCGTGGATGGCATAGCAGATTTCCGCGTGGGTGCCCGAGGGGATGTTCAGCTTGCGCCGCAGGCAGAAGCCGCGCTCCTTGCAGGTGCGCGTGCCTGCCGGCGCGCCGTTGTAGCCGGTGGTCATCACGCGCTTGTCCTTCACCACCACCGCACCAATGGCGCGGCACTCATTGAAGCAGCTGCTCCAGGAGGACACCAGGTGGGCCATTTCCATGAAGCGGTGGTCCCATTTGTCAAAATTGCTCAAGTCGCTCACCTCTTGGGGCGTTATGATGCCAGCTGCGAAATCCGCTGGTTGACCCGCTGGCGCAGGCACAGCAGCCAGGCCTCCTCACGGGGGTAGTCCTTCATGGTGATGGGGCGGTCCAGCCCCTGCTGGATCAGGGCCACCACTTCCTCCCGGCTGCTGAGCTGCTCCAGCAGCTCCAGCGCGCGCAGGTCCTGCATCGCGTGCAGGAAGAGCATCAGCCGCAGGGATTCCTCCGGCTGGCCGCCTTCCCCGGGGTAGACCTGGAAGGCGTCCCCCGCCGGGCCAAAGCCGCTGCAGTCGGTGTTCAGGTAAGGGTCAATGGGGTGCAGGGAGTACTGGGAGAAATAGTAGTTGTAGCCCCACTGCAAAAAGCCGGTCATCCGGTAGAGATAGAGCTGCACCCCCAGGATGCGCGTGCGGGGGGCCGGCATGGCGATGAAGGTGTTGGACACCTGCCTGTGCTGGCCCAGGCAGTAATAGGTCCAGCGCTCGGGCAGCTCCATCCCCTCGAAGCGCTCCAGGCTGTCATTGGCCGGCACGGGGATCAGCCCGTCCTCCTGGCTGTAGCACTCGGGGTCGCTCATGGCGTCAATGATCTTGGCATTTGGCAGCAACTCCCGCACCACGCGCAGCAGCTTGCGGTAATGGGCGCAGTCCTTCTTGCCGGGTTCATCCGTCACGTGGAAATAGCAGCGGTCCAGCACGTCCAGGTAGGCCAGCTCCTTGGTAAGCGCCGGCAGGTAGGCGCCCAGGAACTTCAGGTATTCCGGGTCCAGGGCATCGGTCTGCCAGCCAAAGATCTGGGTGTAGGAGCCATCGCGGATGCCCATGATCTTGGGCGCGTGCAGGCCGCCCCACTGGGTGAACAGGTGGGCCATTTCAAAGTAGCGGATGCCCTCATGCCGGCACATGGCGATGAAATCCCGCAGCTTGGTGAACTTGAAGCTGTAGCCCATGGGGGTCACAAACACGTCCACCAGCTGGGCGGTCAGGCGCTCCCCGCCCACCTGCGTGTCCAGCGGCGGCGTGTGGATGGGGGTCAGGATCATGTTGACGCCACGCTTTGCCGCCAGCGCGATGTAGTTGCGCAGGATGCGGTTGTGCTCGATGGACAGCACCGGCACCTGGTAGTGCATGGCCAGGCTGTCCGCGTGCAGCCAGCGGGTATGTACCAGCTTTTGCCGGGGCAGCTCCCGGTCCACCAGCTGGAGGGTGATGGCCTGCCGGGCCAGGGTGGTCCCTTCCTGGTCACTCAGCGCCACCACCAGCTCATGCGCCCCCGCCGGGCTGTCCGGCAGCGGCTCCACGTCCAGCCAGAAGGCGTCCCACTGCTTGGGGTAAAGGCGCACCTGGCCGCTGTGGTGCACGTTGCGCAGCAGGTCGGGGTAGATGTGGCCCGGGCTGTCCAGGTAGTTGTCATCGCTGTCCAGGTAGCGGGGGAAACGCACCGGCACGCCAAACACCTGCCGCACGGTGACGGGCAGCGTGCAGCTCACCTGCAGGTTCAGCAGGGGCAGGTTGCCGGGCAGGTCTTCCATCAGGCAGCAGGCCGCCTGCAGGGAGAAGACCTCGCCGCGCAGCAGGCTGGCCTGGCAGTGGGCAGGGTAGTCGGGGGGTTCCTGCTCATGGAACACCTTGGTCAGGGCGCTGACCAGCTTGAAGGCGATGTTCATGGTCGTCTCCTTTCCCGTCGTGCTGAAGGTGCCGGGACTATTCCTGGCACTCAGCCCAGGTTGAGCCCGGGCAAGAGGCTGATGACCCGGCGGCGGGTGGCTCCCAGGGAGCGCAGCAGCCCGGCCTGGGCCTGGTTGCCGCTGAAGCCCTGGGTGAGGGCGCTGGTGACGCCGCGCTGGCGCATCAGGTCGCAGGCAGCCACCAGCAGCGAGCGGCCCACCCCCCGCCTCCGCATGTCCCGCTGCACATACAGCATGACCAGCGCCGCGGTGTCCGGTGACCCGCCCGTCATCATGATTTCCGCCACCGGGTGCCCGGCGCGGTAGAAGCCCAGTGCCAGGAAGTAGGGCTGCTGCATCTGCATGAGCAAAAAGTCGTGGGAGATGGGGGAGAGGCGGTAGCGGTTGAGCCGGGCCAAAAAGGCGTGCTGGTCCTGCGGGGTCTGCAGGGGCACGGAGGCAAACTCACAGCCCATGGGCGGCTGCGCGCTGCCCAAAGGCAGCTGGAAGCTGTGCTCCTCCCGGGCGTCGCCCGCGGCAAAGCCGTTCTGGTTGTAGAAGGTGACCAGGTCAAACTGCGCGGGGGAGATCTCGGTGTAGATGCGCCCCTTGAGCTGGGGGTAGTGGGCGCGCAGCTGCTCGCTGCGCCCCAGCAGCGCGCCCAGCAGGATGTTGCGCGCGGTGGACTGGGCCTGGATGTCGATGTACATCTGCAGCGGCCGCTCAGGGTAGAGGTCCTCCTGCATGTTGAGGATGATGTAGCTGTAGCCCATCTGCACGAACTGGTCATTGGCCGCGAAGAACACATCCTCCGCCGGGATGCCCTGAAAGGGGGCGCTGGGGTGGGAAAGGCGCATAGTCACTCCTGTAGCTTTGATGATGGCGGCTTGTTGTCCTATTGCCACTCGGTTTCCTGCAGGCCCTGTCCGGGGGTGAGGTCATAGATGACCTTGTTGACCCGCTCGTCATGTGCCATCACCTGCTGGGTGTACCGCTCCAGCAGGTCATAGGGCAGCCGCGCGGGCAAGGCGCGCAGGTCTGAGCCAATGTGGCTGATGCTGACCGCCCGCAGGCCGATCACGATGGATTTGTCCGTGCCCTGCTGGGGCAGGTCATACAGCAGGGCAAAATACTTCCACAGCCGCTTGTTCAGCCCCGCCTCATTGATTTCGTGGCGGAACCGGGCATCCGCCCAGCGCAGCAGGCTGAGCCTGTCCTGGGTGCATTCCCCAATGATGCGCAGCGCCAGCCCCGTCCAGGGGAAGGGCTGCATGGCGGTAATCTCAGGGGGCAGGCCCAGGGCCTCGCCCACCTGGCGCACCTCGGACTTGAACAGGTCCCCCAGCGGGGCGATGATGCGCTGCGCCTCCAGCACCAGGTTTTGCTGGGGCGGGGTGACTGCGCCGGTGAACAGGTAGTCAGAGGTCTGCGCGTCCACCAGCAGCCCGTAGTCCAGCCCCCTGGCGGTTTCATTCAGGATGTCAGACAGCACGCCGCGCAGGGCCACGCGTTTGTCCTCCTGGCTGGTCAGCCCTTGAAGGGCCTCCAGCACCCGGTCCTCCGCGTTGACAACCATCAGGTTCAGCCCGGCGCCCTTGTAGTAGGAGGAAAACTCCAGCACGTCGTTTTCCCGCAGCAGCCCGGTGTCCACAAACAGGCAGGTCAGCCTGTCGCCCAGGGCCCGGTGGGCCAGCATGGCGCATACCCCGCTGTCCAGCCCGCCGCTCATCACGCACAGCGCCCTGCCCCCGCCCGCCGCCTCCACAATCTGGGCGCGGGCGGCCGAAATAAAGGCGTCCTCCCCCCACCAGCGGGTGCAGCCGCACACATCGGTGGCAAACTGCATCATCAGGCTCATCATGTCCGGGTCATTGGGTTCCAGCTGGCAATCAATGGCAAAGATCGGCAGCTTCTGGTGGGCAAACCCCACCGGCCGACCCTGGTAGAGGGCCAGGGTCTGCAGGTCCGCGCCCAGGCCCAGCTCGTGGATGGTGCCAAAGAGGCGCTCGGATTCCGTCAGCCCGTTGGTGATGCGGGAGGGCTCAAAAAACAGGGTGTCCACGTCGTTGACCGGCAGCGGTTCACCCACCGTGCCGCCCATCAGGGCTGTCACCGCAGGCGCGGCGCTGCCCAGGGCCAGCAGCGGGATGCCGTAGCGCAGCAGGTTGCCGTCCAGGTCACCGGGCAAATCTCCCCCGGTGCCGCCGGACAGGATCACGCCCAGCACGCCCTCGTTCATAATCTGCTCCGCGCTGGTGCTGCCGGGCAGAATGCGCGCGGAAATGCGCTCCGCGCGCAGCTTGGAGGCCAGGGCAGCGGCGTAGGAGCTGTCAAAATTGAGGATAATAAGCTGGTCTTTCATGTGATCCCTGTCCCCCTAATACGCGCCGTCCACGGTCCAGAATTCGGTGTGGTTCATCATCCAGTCCCGGGTGTAGGCGCGCAGCGCCAACTGTGTTTGCTGGTTGGCGATGCCGGTTTGCGGCAGGTTGCGCATGGATTGGAAGCTGCGCACGGCGTCCTGGGTGGGGTGGTTGTAGCGCCCGTGCACCTCATTTGGCGCGAGCAGCCCGATGGTGGCCAGGTCGCTTTGCAGCGCCGCCACCTTTTTGCTCTCCAAGCCGCCGCGCAGCACGATGTCGGCCAGGTCACGCACGGTGCCATAGCCCTGGATGCGCCAATCCGTCAAGGCGTACAGGGTGCGCTGCACGCTGTCGGGCATGTTGCCTTCAATCACCTGGATGAACACCTGCCCCTGCGGGTCGCGCAGGCTTTGCTCCACCAGGGCCACATGGGTGGTGTCCCCGCTGGGGGTGTAGGAGAAGAAAACCCAGTCCCCCGGCTGGGGGATGTAGCTGTTGCGCTCCATCTGGGCGCTTTCCCCGGTGTACCACTGGCTGCCCCAGCCGGTCACAAAGCCGGTGCGGGCAATGTAGCGGCCCTGGGCCAAAAACCAGTTGCGGCCGATGTTGGTGGCGCCGTACAGGGGGTAGTGCACCTCAAGCAGGGGCTGCTCCAGCGCCTCCTCCGCCTGCGCCACGGACCAGCACAGGAACTCCGCGCACCATTCAGCCTTGGGGTCCCCATACCATTGGCCGTACTTGGTGGTGCCATCCCGCTGCTCGGTATAGCCCAGCTCACCCCGGGCCACCTCCAGGAGGGCGGCCACATGGTCGGGCACATCATACCGGGGGGGGATGACCTCCTGCGCTTGCTGGGCATTGCCCCCCAAAGCGAAAGCCAGCAGCAGGACAAGCGCCAGGGCGGCGATCCGCTTATACACAGCTTCCTCCTTTCGCTTGCCGGATTTGCCAATTATACCTTGAAGCCGCGCATCAGGCAAGCAAGCCGCGCCCCGGGCGCGGCCTGGCGAACCAATTTTCAGCGGCGCAGGCCTTCCCGCAGGCTGAGGAGCTCTTCCTGCCCCAGGATGCGCAGGCTGTGGGCAGGAAGCCCCAGGGCGCGCTCTGTCTGCAGGCGCAGCGCCCGCAGCAGCCCGGGGCTGTCTGTACCCAGCAGCAGCGGGCAGGCCGTGAGAAAGCCCCGCAGGGCCAGCTGCAGCTCGTCCTCGCTGACAAAGCTGGCCAGGTCCTCCCGGCGCAGGCTGTGCATCAGGGAGGCGAAGGCGGGGAAGAAGGCGGTGTACACCGCCTGGTACATGGCGGCCTGCAGCGCCATGCCCTCATAGGCATCTGTCAGCTGAGCCTGCGCCTGGTGCAGCGTCAGGTGCCGCTGGTCCAGCAGGCTGGCCGCGCGCAGCAGCGCGTTCAGGCTGTCTGTGCCCCCGCTGTGCAGGGCGGTCCGCATGTATTCGCGGTAGGCCAGGCCCGCCTGCTCGGCTGCCAGGCCAAGCAGCAGGTCAAGCTTGGAGCTGAAGTGGTGGTAGAAGCTGCCCTTGGTGCAGCCCAGCTGGTCCAGGATGTCCTGGATGGTGGTGGCCGTGTAGCCCTTGCTGGCGAACAAGGCTGACGCGGTGGCCAGGAAGTCCCGCTTCCTGCGCTCACCCTTGCCCATGCTGTCTGTTTTCATCTCAGTTGTACTCGATCACCTGCTGCACCTCACGGTAGCGGGAGGTGAACAGCTTCTCCCGGTGGAACTCCACCCCGTTTCGCAGGTAGATGCGCCAGGTGTCCACCACATAGCCGGTGCGCGCCTTTTTCAGCTCCTTCTCGGTGTTGGGGGGCAGGGTGGGGTTGTGCTGCATCAGCGGCTGGGCTGGCGGCTGGGTGGTGGAGATCAGCTGGGCTTCCAGGCGGATGGCCTCTCCCGGGGAACCCAGCATGCCGTAAAATTCAATTGTCAGGTTGCGCTTCTCATAGGAAGCGATGATGAACACCGGGGTATCCTTGTTGTTTTTAAACTTGAAGTCCAGGTTGGGCCAGTTCACGGTGGCGTCCAGCCCTTTGTCCATGTAGCTCACCGGCCAGGCGTGGGGGCTGCGCTCCACCAGCGCCATGCCGGCGCTGGCCGCCGCGTGGAAGAGGGTGGAGGACACCTGGCACACCCCGCCGCCCACGTCGTCAATCAGCACCCCGCCCTGGATGGCGGGCGCCCCGCGGTAGCCCTTCTGGATGGTGCGCTGCCCGGTGGCCTGGTTGAAGGAGAACACCTCCCCGGGCATCAGCGTGGTGTTGCTGATGGCCCGCGCGGCCAGGGCAATGTTGTTGTTTCTGTCCTCATCCGAGGTGGTCTTGGTGGTAAAGCTGGACAGCATGGTGAAGCTGTTCTGAAGGTCCACGCTGGACACCCGCGGCAGGATGGGGGTGGAATGCAGCTGGATGACCGCCTGGTAGTCCTGCCGGTCCAGCGCCTGGGTGAGCGCGGTGGCGATGGTGGCCGGCTCAATCTGCCGGCCCTTGATGTCCTGGGTCACAGAGAACTGCTTGGTGGTGAAGTCAAAGGAGGAGATCACCGCATTGACCGCCTCCCGGTTGGTTTGCGCGGCCAGCTGCGCGGCCAGCTGCTCCACCAGGGCGCGGTTGTAGGACACCTCAGTATAAAAATAGGCCTTTCTGGTCTGGGCCTGGCGGGCCAGCCGGAAGCGCGTCTCAAAGGGGGTGAGGCCCAGGCCATCCGGCCGGCCGCGCACCTGGCGGCCGATGGCGAAGGCCTGTTCCATCACCTGCTCCAGGTTGTTCTCAAAGGGGATGTGGCTGCTGTTGAAGCGGTAGCTCAGGTCATCCACCATCAGGCGGATGTCCAGCGCCGGGCCGCCGGCGGGCAGCGGCTGGCCGCCCTGGGGGCGCAGCGCCGCGGGGCTCAGGCCGCCCACCGGCTGGTTGTCGATATAAATGCCCTCAGCAAAGGTTTGGCCGCGCATGGCCTGGAGTTTGGCATCAAACCCCGCCTCCGGGCCGTGGGCCTGGTAGACAGCATACAGGCACAGCAGGATCAGGCAGAGTGAGCCAAGCAGCAAGGCCAGCCAGCGCCCGCTGGCCTGGCTGGGCTTCGCGCGGGCCGCCCGGGGGCCGCGCGGGCCTTGATATGCCTGTGGCTGGGAGTAGGTGTCTTCCTGCGTTGGCTGCTCAAACAGCCAATCCCCCTCCGCCTGGATAAAGCTGGCTTCCCAGGGGTCCTGGCCCGCGCGCGGGGGCGGCATGGGCGTCTGTTTCTCATACATGGGCGCCTCATAGGCCAGCGGGGCGGTGTCCCACCTGACCTGGGACGACTGGCCAGGCCCTGTCATCTCCTCGGGAAAGGCGGCGCGCCGCGGACCGCTGCGTACGCGGCTGGTCTGCTGCTGCGGTCTGTGGCGCATGGGCTGCCCTCCAATCCGATGAACTTGCTGTCATTTTAATAATCTTGTTATAGATTTGTCAAGAAACTGCAAAAGCCGGAAGCCTTGCGATCATAAACAAATCAAGGCTTGACAGTGCCGGTGCCTGTCCTTATCATGATGACAAAACCATGGGAGGAAAAGGATGAGCTTCTATCATTGCAAACACTGCGGCAACATCATCTTCTTTGCCCACAACGCCGGCGTGCCGGTGGTTTGCTGCGGGGAGAACATGCAGCAGATGACCGCGGGCACCGTGGACGCTTCCAAAGAGAAGCATGTGCCTGAGGTCACCATCTCCGGCCAGCAGGTCACCGTGAAGGTGGGCGCAGTTGAACACCCCATGGAGGAGAAGCACTACATCACCTTTGTGGCCCTGCAAAGCGAGCAGGCGCTGCAGTACAGACAGCTCAAGCCCGGGGATGCCCCGGTGGCCACCTTCGCCCTGGCGAAGGGCGACCGTGCCCTGGCCGCCTACGAACACTGCAACCTGCACGGCCTTTGGAAGGCCGATGCCTAAGTAAAAAGGAGAACAACACATGAAGAAGTATGTCTGCAACATCTGCGGCTGGATTTATGACGAGGCCGAGGGCTATCCGGATGAGGGCTACGCGCCCGGCACCAAGTGGGAAGACCTGCCGGATGACTTTGAGTGCCCGCTGTGCGGCGCGCCCAAGGAGGACTTCAGCCTGGTCGAGTAACACAGGCTGCACCAAACAGACCGGCTGCCAACTGGCGGCCGGTCTGTTTTTGGGTTGCAAAAGGCGGCACAGGCCGCCCGCGCCTATTCTTCCAGCAGGGCCTGGGCGGCGCGCTCCATCTCCAGTTCCTCCAGCGGCTTTTTGGCCAGCAGTAGGATGACAAACCCGGCCAGGAACAGCAGCAGCAGCCCCAGCGCCCCCCAGGAGGAGCGGCCGGTCCAGCCGCCCACCAGGGCATACAGCAAGGGGCCGATGACGGTGGCAAACTTGCCAAAGATGTCAAAGAAGCCGAAGTACTCATTGGAGCGCTTCTTGGGCACCAGCTTGCCAAAGTAGCTGCGGCTCACCGCCTGGATGCCGCCCTGCATGGTGCCCACCAGGATGGCCATGCTCCAAAACAGGATGGTGGACAGGCGCAGCGCCTGGGCGTAGTCCGCAATCAGGGGCGCCTCGGCCGCCTTGTACTCGCCAAGCGCCAGGGCCAGGTCCGCCCTGGCCTGCTCCAACAGCTGCAGGTCACCCGATGAATAGGAGCTGGCCTCAAAGTGAAGGTCGCTCAGCGGCAGGCTGTCCCCGGGCAGCGCCGCCTGGGCATCCTTCAAGGCGCCGCCAAGCGCGGCCCGCGCGGCCTCACCGTCCTCAAAGGGGTACTTGGCCAGGCTGTCCGTCCATTCCGCCTGCCTGGCGGCGTAGCTTTGCTGGTAGGCTTCCTGGTGGGGCTCCAGGCTGAAGCCCATGTAAAAGCCCACCAGGCTGATCACCATGTACACCGCGATGGCCAGCAGGATGGCTTTGCGGGTGGTGATCTTCCTGGCCATCCTGGCAAACAAAATGGAGCTGGGCATGGCCACGATCTGGGTGACCAGCAAGGCCAGGATCATGCCGGTGGCTCCCAGGCCCAGCGCCGTGCCATAGGCGGTGGAGATGCTGATCACCGTGCCCACGCCATCGATATAGAAGAAATAGGCCAGCATGAACAGCAGCATGCCGCGGGAGCTGCCAATGTCGCGCATGGTGCCCAGCACGTTGTCAAAGGCCGTTCTGATGGAGATCTTCTCAGGCCGCTCGATGTAGTGCACCTGCTCCACGTTTTTCAGGAAGGGGATGGTGAACACCAGCCACCATACCGAGGTAATCAGGATAGAAAACTTCTGCGCCACGGGGCTGGAATAGCCCAGCGCCAGCAGCATGCCGATGGACAGCACGAAGGGGATGGTGCTGCCGCCGATGTAGCCCATGGCATAACCCCAGGAGGAGACCTTGTCCATGCGCTCATTGGTGGTGACGTCGGTGAGGAAGCTGTCATAAAAGAGGTTTGAACCGGAGAAGCCAATCTTGCTGATCACATAGGCCACCAGCATGAAGCGCCAGTCATTGGTGACTGCAATCAACGCGGTGGCCGTCACGCCCAGGAGCATGAAGGCGGTGAACAGCTTTTTCTTCATGCCCTTGTAGTCGGCGATGGAGCCCAGGATGGGCGCGAGGATGGCAATGATCAAGGTGGCAAAGCTGGTGCCATAGCCCCACCAGATGTCGCCCCCCTCCCCGGCGAAGGCCACAAAAATGGTGGGGAAGATGGCCGTCATGATGTTGGTGGCGTAAACCGAGTTGGCCCAGTCGTAAAGAATCCAGCTTCTTTCCTTCTTGGTGAACCGCTTGTCCGCTGTGCTCATGTCCGCCTCCATTGCGCTAACTTGTTTGGCCCAGTATAGCCTGTCCCGCGGGAAAAGAGAAGCGGGCCGCCCAGGGCTTGCCCGATCGCGCTCCGGGAGGTGATGTGACCCGGCAAACACGCGCTGCCGGCCATCCTGTTAAGGCAACTTAATATTTGCCACAGAAAAGAAACATGATGCAAGAATACACGCATAATGATGAAATAAGTTGCATCAACCATCCAGCGCTTGGGGATGCGCTGGCAGCCAACCACAAGTTCTTGGGTTTTGGGTTATCAACAAGCTCGCTTTCATGCAGTCCGCGGGAAGCGTGATGCCGTTTGATTCTGCCTGCCATCCATGATAGAATGCGGCCGTGGCCAGCCCGCGAGAGGCGTGTATCCACAGGCGCTTATCCACAGCTTTGAAAAGAGCAGGACATCAACTGTCTGTTTTTTTTACCCCTGCTGTTTGTATACAGCATGTATAATTCATGGACCGGGAGAGCAGCACATTGGACTATCAGGTGATTTGGCAGAAGGCATGTCAACTTATGCGCGCGGAAATGGCCGACGTGACCTATTCCACGTGGATTGAGCGTGCCCTGAAGCCACTTGACCTGCTTGGCAACCAGTATTACATCAAGGCGGAGACCGATTTTTACCACCAGTTCGTGGTGCCCCGCTACGCCACCCTCATCAGCGCCGCGCTGAAGGAGGCCAGCGGCCGGGAGCTGCAGCTGAGCATCCTCACCCCCAAGCAGGCGGCAGACTACCAGAATGGCGCGGTGGTCAAGAGCAAGCAGGCGACGCTGCTCAACAACCGTTACACCTTTGAGTCCTTTGTGGTGGGCTCTGGCAACCGCTTCGCGCACGCGGCCTCCCTGGCGGTGGCGGAAGCTCCGGCCGATGCCTACAACCCCCTGTTCATCTATGGCGGCGTGGGCCTGGGCAAGACCCACCTCATGCACGCCATCGGCCACTATGTGCTCAGCCAGCGCCCGCAGGCACGGCTGGAGTATGTGACCAGCGAAACCTTCACCATCGAGCTGGTCACCGCCATCCAGACCAACCGCAACATCCAGTTCCGGGAGAAATATCGCAACGTGGATGTGCTGCTGATTGACGACATCCAGTTCATCGCCGGGCGGGACTCCACCCAGGAGGAGTTCTTCCACACCTTCAACGCGCTGTTCAACGCCGGCAAGCAGATTGTCATCTCCTCAGATCGCCCGCCCAAGGAGATTGCCCACCTGGAGGAGCGGCTGCGCAGCCGTTTCCTCTCCGGGCTCATCGCCGACATCCAGCGCCCGGACATGGACACGCGCTGCGCCATCCTGCGCTCCAAGGCGCGGGAGGAAGCCATCCAGGTGCCTGAAGACGTCATCCAGATGATCGCCCAGAATGTGGACAGCAACATCCGCGAGCTGGAGGGCAGCCTGACCCGGCTGGCCGCCTACTCCAACCTGTCCGGCCGGGCCATCAGCCTGGAGCTGGCCCAGGAGGCGCTACGGGAAATCATCTCCGAGCACCAGCCCAGAAGCGTCACCGGGCAGGACGTGCTGCGCGCGGTCTCCGCCTACTACGGCATCCCGGAGGAGGACCTCACCGGCCCCCGGCGCACCCGCAGCGTGACCGTGCCCCGCCAGATGATCATGTACCTGACGCGCCAGCTGACCGACACCAGCCTGCCGCGCATCGGCCAGCTGCTGGGCGGGCGGGACCATTCCACCGTGCTGCACGGCTGCGCCAAGATTGAAAGCCTCATGCTGACCGCGCCCCCCATCAAGGCGGCGGTGGCGGACATCAGCAAGCAGCTGTTGCGCAGGTAAAGCGGGCAAGTGCCCGGAAAGCCTTGCGCACCACACAAAAAAAGCACCCCTTGAGGCGCTTTTTTTGTTGCTTGTGTGGCCTTACTCTGCCGTGTAGGGCATCAGCGCGATGGCACGCGCGCGCTTGATGGCCTCGGACAGCTGACGCTGATGCTTGGCACAGGTGCCCATCATGCGCCGGGGAGAAATCTTGCCCCGCTCGTTGATGTAGCGGCGCAGGCGGTTGACATCCTTGTAATCGATGTAGACCACCTTGTTAGCGCAAAAATCACAGACCTTGCGCCGGGGCCGGCGGCCGCGCGGGCGCTGTCTTCTCTCGGTTCCTCTATCCTCTGACATCTTCTTGTCTCCTCAATGTGCTGCCTTAGAAGGGCAGGTCGTCATCGTCCACCCGGACAAAGCCGTCGCTGGCTTCCGGGGCGCCGGCCTGGGGCGCGGCGGTCTGCCGCTCGCCGCCTTCGCCGCGGGGCGTCAGGAATTCCACCTCGTCCGCCTGCACCTCAAGGCTGTAGCGCTGCTGGCCGTCGTTGCCCACATAGGATTGCAGGGTCAGCGTGCCGGTCACCCCCACCTTGCGGCCCTTGGCCAGGTAGCGGTTGCAGTTCTCAGCCTGCTGGCGCCAGGTGGTCACCCGGAAGAAATCCGCATCGGGCTGACCGGCCTCCGCGCTCTGGCGGCCGCGGCGGTTGACCGCGACCGTGAAGGTGCATACCGGAATGCCGGATTGGGTGCTGCGCAGCTCCGGGTCCCGTGTCAGGTTTCCGATCAGAAAAATCTTGTTCATCAGGCCCTCCCTTATTCGTCGGTCTGACTGGCAAGCGTTTCCAGGCCGGGTTCGGGCACCTCGGCGGCTTGTGCCTGCGGGGCGACACGCTGGGGCGGCTTGACGTTGGAACGCTTGTGTTCAACGCGCGTCACCAGATAGCGCATCACGTTCTCGTCGATTTCCATCACGCGCTCAAGCTCCCGGGGGAAGGTGGGCTCAGCGGAAAAATTGACCAGGACATAAAAACCCTCGGGCTTGTCATCAACCAGATAAGCCAGACGGCGCTTGCCCCATTCTTCCACCTTGTCCACCTTGCCGCCATGGGTCCCGATCAGCGCGATGTAGCGCTCAATCAGCTCCTTGCGGGGTTCCTCCTCCAGGCTGGTGTCGATGATGTAGAGCAGTTCGTAATCCATACCTTTCACCTCCTCACGGACATATGGCGCCATGACGCTTGCATGGCGCAAGGATGTGCCAATCATGAATTATACACGCCCGGGTCCTTTCACGCAAGCCCGGGCAGGGGGAGAATCAGGGGAAATCCGGAAAAATCCCGCGCAATCGCCAGCGCCACGTGCGCCAACATCTGTGCCTGGCGCGGCCTGTCCTGGCCGCTGTGCCTCAGGGCAGCTGATGGGCCTGGTTGATGGCGTCTATCTCCGCCACAGTTCGCGGCGGCACGCAGTAGGGGCAGGCGGTCAGGTGGGCGTAATCACCCGTGCCCAGCTCGCCGTAGGTGAACTGCGCCATGGGCGTGAACTGCTTCTTCACCCCGTAGCAGTTGTCCTGGCTGTGGTAGTTCTGCCCGCCGCGGGGGTTGTAGAACAGGGGCGTTGCGGGGTCCACATGGGGCAGCTGGCGGCCGGGCAGATCCTCCCAGATCACCAGCTTGGTATCCATGCGCTTGCGCAGCGTGTTCCACACCCAGGTCATGTTGGTGCCCTTGGGAGTGCGCTTGCGCTGCACGCGGATGCAGCCGTGGCTGGCGCGCTGGCCCAGCACCTCCTCATACTTGGTGTAGTTGCGCTTGCCGCGGTAAATGGAATGCGGCACCTCGTGCATGATGTCACCGAAGTTGAAGCGCAGGCCCATGTCAGCGTTCAGCCCCTCCACCTCAAAGCCGCCCACGGGGCTGACCAGCAAAAACTCGCCTGAGCGGGTCTCGTTGTAGGGCTGGCGGTCGTTGGGCAGCCCGGTGGAGATGACCAGCACGTCATAAATCTCGCCGTCCTCAAAGATGTACAGGCGCTGGTCCAGCTTGTCCACCAGCAGGGCGTACCTGTCCCTGGGGGTGACGGTCTCCAGCATGTCCGTCGGGATCCAGCCCTGCACCAGCTGGTTCCAGGCCTTGATCCTGCTGTCGTGGAAGGAGCTGGAGTAGGTCTCCACCAGCGTCCAGCCGTCCGCGCGGGTCTCCAGCACGTGCACGCCCTGGGAGTCCCGCGTCACATCGCCCACTGGCGTGGAGGCGGTGTCCGGCTCGCTGTAGAGCAGCTGCTGGCTTTTCTGATGCCCCTTGACCACGGTCACAGGCGCCATGAGCATGTCCCACACCGCCTGGGTGTCGTTGATGTTCATGGGGGTCTGCCAGTAGCCCTTCCCGGTTGTGATGTGGCTGGAGGGCGTGGGGTAGTAGGGCGTTTGCAGGTCTTCCGCCAGCAGAGGCTGGGGCAGCTCCAGCAGGAAGAGGAGGGCCAGCAGGGACAGGATCAGACGTTTCTTCATCTTATGGTTCCTTAGGCGCCCGGCAGGCTGCCAGGCAGGGCCAGCGGGGGAAAGCCCGCCCACCCGGTCAGTTGCAGGATGATGACAAGGATGCCCACCGCGGCCACATAGGCCGCGAACTTGTAAAAGGAGATGCGCTCAATCAGCCTGAGCATGTAGCGGATGGCCAGGAAGCCGAAGACGGCTGCAAAGCCCATGCCCACCAGGGTGTCTGCCCCAAACAGGGAGGACAGCCCGCCCTGCGCCACCGCGTCCTTGCCTTCCATCACAAAGCTGCCCAGGATGGCAGGCGCGGACATCATGAAGGAAAAGCGGGCCGCCTTGCGCCGGTCCAGGCTGCTGATGACGCCGCCCAGCAGGGTGGAGCCGCTGCGGGACACCCCCGGCAGCAGGGCGATGGCCTGGAAAACGCCCATGGTGAGGGCCTGGGGGATACCGACCTCGCCCGGGCTGTGTCCCCGGTGGCGGCCTTTGCCGCTGAACACCTCAATCAGTACCAGGAAGCCCGCCGTAATCATAAAGGAGATGCCCAGAAACCACCCCTCAAACAGGGTGTCCAGGCTGTCGCCCAGCAGCAGCGCCAAAACCAGCGCCGGCAGGGAGGCGATGAACAGCAGCAGCAGCGTCTTGTTGCGCACCGGGTGCAGCAGCATGTCCACCCAGTCCCGCCAGAAGAACGCCGCCACCGCCAGCAGGGTGCCCAGGTGCAGCATGACGGCGAACGCCAGGCTGTCACCGCTGCCCTGATAGCCCAGCAGGCCCAAGAGCTTTTCGGCCACCAGCAGGTGGCCGGAGGAGGAGATGGGCAAAAACTCGCTCAGCCCCTGCACCATGCCCATCAGGGCGGAAAACAACACATTCATGGTCAAACTCCTTCACCCGGGCCCATGCGGCCCGGCCCTGCCATTCTACCCGAGGGCGTCCGTCCCGGTCAATCAAGCCTGGTGGCGCTCCTCATCCGCCAGGGGCTTGCCCCGGGCGCGCCGGTAGGTTTTCTTGCTCTGCTTGACGCGGCTGACAGGCGAAAAGGCCCAGGTCACGCGCCGCTCCCGGTCCAAAGCGCGTTTGTGCTTCTTGCTCAGCTTGTTCCTTGACACGGGGTTCTTGCGCATATCCACCTCCTTGACCATCATACCCCGGCCTGTCCTTGCGGGCTGGCCCCTAGCTGACTATAATATGGGCAATGCTTGGAAAGTGAGCGCCTCATGCAAAGACTGCGGAAACTGTTTGCTCCCCGGGACATGACACAGGGCGCGCCCTGGAAGCGCATCCTGGAGTTCGCCCTGCCCATGCTGATTGGCAACATCGCCCAGCAGCTGTACGCCTCCACCGATTCGGTGGTGGTGGGCCGCTATGTGGGGGACAATGCCCTGGCCTCGGTGGGCAGCTCCTGGCCCATCCTGATGTTCATGATTGCCCTGTTCATCGGCATTTCAACCGGGGTCGGCATCCTGGTGTCCCAGACCTTTGGCGCCAAGGACAGGCGGCTGCTGAGCGAAGCCATCGGCAACTGCATCAGCCTGACGGCCATCGTGTCCGCCCTGATCATGGTGCTGGGCGTGTGGCTCTCGCCCATCATGCTGCGGGCGCTGAACACCCCGGAGGCCATCATTGACGACGCCATCGCCTACCTGCGCATCTTTTTCCTGGGCATCTTCGGATTTACCTACTACAACGTGCTCTCCGGCGTGCTGCGCGGTCTGGGGGACAGCTTCTCCGCCCTGGGCTTCCTGCTGCTCACCAGCGCGCTGAACATCGCGCTAGACCTGTGGTTCGTGATTGGCTTTGGCTGGGGCGTGGCCGGGGTGGCCTGGGCCACCATCATCGCCCAGTCGGTCTCGGCCGTGCTGTGTTACCTGAAGCTGGCCCGCATGCGCGAAACCTTCGACATGCACCGCGGCACCCTGCGGCTGCACAGGCGCACCGTGTCTGAGATTATTCGCCTGGGGATGCCCTCAGGGCTGACGCAGGCCATCTTCTCCTCCGCCATGATCCTGGTACAGCGCCTGCAAAACAGCTTCGGGCCGGAGATTGTGGCCACGGTCATTATCTCCATGCGGGTGGACGGCTTTGCCATGATGCCCAACTTCTCCTTTGGCATGGCCATGACCACCTTCACCGGGCAGAACGTGGGCGCGCGGGACCTGGAGCGCGCCCGCCGGGGCGCCACGCAGGGCACCCTGATGGCGGTGGCGGTAGCCGCGGTCATGACCCTGGCCCTGCTGCTGTTTGGCCGCTCCATCATGAGCCTGTTTACCCACACCCAGGCCATCATCGACCGGGGCATGCGCTTCATCCGGATCCTGTCCCTGGGCTATATGAGCATGGCGGTTCTGCAGTGTCTGTCCGGTGTCATGCGCGGCGCGGGGGACGCGATGACCCCCATGTGGATTTCGCTGATCACCTCCGTGGGCCTGCGCGTGCCGGTGTCCTACCTGCTGGTGGAGCTGAGCAAGACCCCGCAGCAGCCCCTGGGCCAGCCGGAGATGATCTACTACGGGGTGCTCATCACCTGGAGCGCGGGCGCGCTGATCAACTACCTGGCCTTCCGTTACGGGCGGTGGCGCAAGCGCGCCCGGCAGCGCATGAAAGCGATGGATGACCAGGCCGGGCAGACCCCGGACGGGTATGCTACCGCTGAGGGCCTGTAAGGACCATCCCTGCCATGTCTGAACCTTTGTATCAAGGAGGCAAACCATGAGCCTGTCCAAAAAACGTCCCACCCTGCTGCGTTTCATTCTGTGCCTGTTCATCGGCCTGTTGATTGGCGGCGCCATCCTGATGGCGCTGCAGTCCTGGTACGAGCAGACCGTGGGCAAGAGCATTTTCAGGGAGCCCTTCTTTCTGCTGGCGGGCGGGGTCGCGCTGCTGGTGGCGCTGATGCTGTTCTTCCCGGCACGGAAGCCCTGGTGGCTGTTCAAGTGGCTGCTGCGCCTGGTGATCATGGCGGTGCTGGTGGTGCTGGTCTTTGGCGTCGGCGGCTTCTGGCTGGCCCAGAACGACATGCTCTATCAGCCTGGCCGCCAGGAGCAGAATGCCCAGGCGGCACTGCAGCAGGAGCCGCGCGCGGAAGAAATCAGCTTTACAGATGCCCAGGGTGCCCGGCTGCAGGGGTGGATGTTCAAGCAGCAGCCGGATCCTGCCGGGCTGGTGCTGTACTTTGGCGGCAACGGGGAGCTGGCCGCGGGCCGTGTCCACGCCCTGGTGCGCAGCCAGGTGGACCAGCTGCTCAGCGGCTATCACCTGATGATGGTGGATTATCCGGGCTATGGCCAAAGCGCCGGGGAGCCGGAGGAGGCCACCGTGCTGGCCATGGCCCAGGCAGCGCTTGACTATGCCCGCACCCGGGAGGATGTGCTGGCTGATCGCATCGTGCTGGCAGGCTGGAGCCTGGGCACCGGCCCGGCAACCCAGCTGGCCGCGAACAACGAAGTGGCCGGCCTGATCTTGATGTCGCCCTTTTACAACGGCAGGGAGCTGGTCAACCACTACCTGCAGCATACCTTCCAGCTGCCGGATGCCTTCTATACCCGGGTGCCCGGCTTCCTGGTGCGCAACAAATACCCCAGCGACCAGTTTGCCCGGCAGACCACAACGCCGGCCTTGATCATCGCCGGGCGGGCGGATGTGCTGGTGCCCTACGCGCAGTCAGAGCGCCTGAGCGTCCAGTACAGCCAGGGCCTGCTGGTGGAGCTGGCGGGCGGGCACACCGCCCCCTGGAGCGACCCGCTTTCCGCCCAGGCGATGGCGGAGTTCCTCGCCGCCATTACAGCGGGCGAGGTGGAGCAGCCGCCCCCGGCGTTGACCTTGCCCTGAGCATCATGACCAAACCAAAAAGGCGCCGCTTGCTGGCGCCTTTTTTGTGGTCCGGCCCGCAACATCCGGATGATGAAGGAAAGGCGCAGCCCGTCAGCGCTCTTCCCGGAAGTAGTTGACCCCGCAGGAGGCGGGCTGCTGGTTCTCCCGATTGCTGCGCATGGAGGTGATCACAAGCACCAGGCAGGTCACCGCGAAGGGCAGCATGGAGAACAGGGCTGGGGGGATGTCCACCACGTCGCGGGGGACATACAGCCGCAGCACGGACAGCGCCCCAAACACCAGGCTGCCGGTGATGGCCCGAAGCGGCCGCCAGGAGGCAAAGATCACCAGCGCGATGGCGATCCAGCCCTGGCCGGAGATGATGTTGGGCTGCCAGTTGCCCAGCGCCGTCACCATGCTCACATACACGCCCCCCAGGCCAGCCAGCGCGCCGCCGGCCATGATGTGCGCATACTTGTACAGGTTCACCCGCACGCCCATGGCATCCGCCGCGGCGGGGTTCTCGCCCACAGCGCGGAGGTTCAGGCCCCTGCGGCTGCGGTTGAGGTAGAGGGACATCGTGATGCCCAGCGCCAGGGCCAGGTAGGTCAGGATGCTGTGGTTGAACAGCAGCCGCCCGATGAGGGGCAGATCGCTCAGCGCGCCCAGGCGCAGGGGGGAGAGCTGCGTTTTCAGCCGGGCGGACATGAAGGCGGTGCCCACCGGGACGGCCAGCTTGGCCTGCTCGCCCAGGAAGTTGGCCACCCCGGTGCCAAAGATGGTGAGGGTCAGCCCGGTGACGTTCTGGTTAGCCTTCAGGGTGACGGTCAGCAGCGCGTAGACGGACGCGCCCGCGGCGCCCGCCAGCATGGCCAAGATCAGCGTCAGCGCCAGGGAATCGGTATGGTAGCCCGCCAGAAAGCCGGCGATGGCGCCCAGGTACATCATGCCTTCCACGCCCAGGTTGATGTTGCCGGCCTTTTGGGTGAGGATCTCCCCCAGGGTGCCGTACAGCAGCGGCACGCTGGCCAGGATGGCGGCGTAGAGAAAGGCGGTTGCCTGGTCCATCAAGCCGCTCATGCTGCCACCTGCCGCCGGGACATGACGCGGTACTGCAGGAAGAACTCCGCCCCCAGCACGCAAAACAGGATGATGCCCTGCAGGATGTCGCTCATGGAGGCGGGGATGCGGTACTCGGTCTGCATCATGCTGCAGCCCTTCTGCAGCGCGGCAAACAGGAAGGACACCACAAGCGCCCCCGCCGGGGACAGCCGGGCCAGCCACACCACGCTGACCGCGGTGAAGCCCCGCCCGCCCGCCACGGCATCGGTCAGCTGGCGGTCGGGCCCCGCCACCTGCAGCATACCGGCCAGGCCGCAGATGCCGGCGGACAGGAACATGGTGCGCAGGATGACCCGCTTGACCGACATGCCGGCATAGCGCGCGGTGCGCTCATTCTCGCCCACCACGGTGATTTCATAGCCCTGCTTGGTGAAGCGCAGGTAGATGAAGATGGCCACCACCATCACCAGCACCACCACCCAGCCGATGTGCAGGTTGCCCACAAAGGGAAAGGGCAGCTCCGGCAGCCGTGCCTGGCGGGGGAAGCGCGGCGTGGCGGCAAAGCCGCCGCCCGGGTCGCGCCAGGGGCCCTCGCGCAGGTAGGTGATGAAGTGAAACATGATGTAGTTGAGCATCAGGGTGAACAAGGTCTCGTTGGTGCCAAAGCGCGTTTTGAACCAGGCGGGCACCAGGCCCCAAAGCCCGCCGGCCACAAAGCCGGCCAGCGCCATCAGGGACAGCAGCAGGCCGCTTGGCAGGTGGGACTGGAAATAGGCGAAATAGCTGGCGGCAATCGCCCCGGCCGCGATTTGCCCCTCCGCGCCGATGTTCCAGAAGCGCATCTTGAAGGCCAGCAGCACGCCCAGGGAAGTCAGGGCCAGGGGGATGGTCAGCTTGAGGGTTTCCTTCTGCATCCCCGGGCTGCCCAGCGCCCCGCGCAGCATGGTGCCGTACACGTTCAGGGGGCTGAAGCCCTGCAGCGCCAGGAAAATGCCGCCCATGGCCAGGGCGAACACCACAGCCAGCGCGCGGTAAGCCCAGGTGAGGGCAGGCTTGACCTCCCCCCGCTGGACGATGTGGGGCAGCGCCCAGCCCTTAGGCATAGTCATCCTCCTTGTCAGTCACCAGGCCTGTCATCTTCATGCCCAACAGCGCCTTGGTGGCGAACTGGCTCTCCACAATGGCGCTCACCCGGCCCGCGCACAGCACCAGGATGCGGTCGCACAGGCCCAGCAGCACGTCCAGGTCTTCTCCCACAAAGAGGATGCCCACGCCGTTGCGCTTTTGCTCGTTGAGCATGTCATAGATGGTCATCGAGGCGCCGATGTCCAGCCCCCGCACCGGGTAGGCGGTGATGAGCACCTTGGGGTTCAGGTTGATTTCCCGCCCCAGCAGCACCTTCTGCACGTTGCCGCCGGACAGCTTCCGGATTTTGGCGTGGATGCCGGGGGTGACGATGCGCAGGCGGCGCACCATGTCCACCGCCTCCGCCCGCGCCTGCCTGCGGCTGAGGAAGAAGCCCTTCTGGTCGCGGTAGGTTTTCAGCAGCAGGTTGTCCGGGATGTCCATCCCGCCCACAAGGCCCATGCCCAGGCGGTCCTCCGGGATGAAGGCCATGGATACCCCGGCGCGGATGATCTCCCGTGGGCTCAGGCCCGAAATCTGCCGCCCCTGCATGTACACCTTGCCCTGGCTGGGCTTCATCAGCCCCATGATGGTTTCGCACAGCGCCTTCTGGCCGGAGCCGGCCACCCCGGCCACGCCCAGGATTTCCCCGCCCTTGAGCTCAAAGCTGATGTCCTCAATCAGGGCGCGGCCGCCCTCGTCCACGGCGCTCAGGTTCTGCACCTTCAGCAGGGTCTGCCCAGGGGGCAGGGTCTCCCGCTTCACGTCCAGGTCAATCTGCTTGCCCACCATCAGCTCTGTCAGGCTGAAACGGTTGGTGCTGGCGGTGTCCACCGTGCCCACGTTGACCCCCTTGCGCAGCACGCTCACGCGGTCGGACACCTCCATCACCTCCTCCAGCTTGTGGGTGATGATGATGATGGCCTTGCCCTCCCCGCGCATCTGGCGCAGGGTGTCAAACAGCGCCTGGATTTCCTGGGGGGTGAGCACCGCGGTGGGTTCGTCCAGGATCAGCTTGTCCGCCCCCCGGCACAGCACCTTGAGGATTTCCACCGCCTGCTTTTCGCTCACGGACATGTCGTAGATTTTTTTGTCCAGGTCCACCTGTATGCCGAAGCGGCGGATGGCCTCCTCCGGGCTGATGGCGGCGCGCCCGGCCTGCCCCAGCAGGATGTTCTCCCGCGCGCTCATCACCTCCACCAGCTTGAAGTGCTGGTGGATCATGCCGATGCCCAGCCGGATGGCGTCCCGGGGCGAGCGGATGGACACCGCCCGCCCGTCCAGCAGGATCTGCCCGGAATCCGGCTGATAGATGCCCGAAAGCATGTTGGTCAGCGTGGTCTTGCCCGAGCCGTTTTCCCCCAGCAGCGCCAGAATTTCCCCCCGGCGCACATCCAGGTTGATGCAATCACAGGCGGTGACGCTGTCAAAGCACTTGGTCAGGCGGATCAGCTCAATGGCGGGGCTGTCTGGCATGCCGGCTCCTTTGAAGATGATGTTCTGTTTATATCACAAACCGCGTCCTGTGAACAGACAAGGCGGGGCCGGACTGACAGCAGCCGGGCCCCGCCTGTTCTGGTCAGGTTATTTTACCTCAACGCCGTGGATGAGCAGGGTGGTCATCAGCCCGCCGGTGATGTCCTGGTCGGCCAGCGCCTCGCCCTCAGCCACCACCAGTTCCCCGGTGTTGCTGTAGATGGGGCCGGTGAAGACGTCCCACTCACCGGACAGGATGCGCGCCCGGGCTTCCTCAATCTTCTCCGCCGTGCCCTCGGCCACGTTGTCGCTCAGGGGGGACAGGTCGACCATGCCCTCCTGAAGACCCAGGAAGTAGTTCTCCGGCACCCAGGTGCCGTTCACCACGTCCTGCACCTGCGCGGTGTAGACGCTGGACCAGTGCCAGATGGGCGCGGTCAGGTGGGCGGCGGGGGCGGCGGGGGTCATGTCGGTGTTGTAGCCCACGCCAAACTTGCCGGCTTCCTCAGCCGCGACCTGGGGCATGGCGGTATCCACATGCTGGGCGATGACGTCGCAGTCCAGCGCCAGCAGCGCCACGGCGGTCTGCTTTTCCAGGGTGGGATCAAACCAGGAGGAGATGTACTTCACATACACCTGGGCATCGGGGTTGACGGACTGCACGCCCAGCGCGAAGGCGTTGATGCCGCCGTTGACCTCAGCGTTGTCCGCCCAGGCGGCCACATAGCCAATCTTGTTGGTGAGGGTCTTCAGCCCCGCGGCGATGCCGGACAGGTAGCGGGCCTGGTAGATGCGGCCAAAGTAGTTGTTGAAGTTGACGCCGTTGTTCTTGTAGCCCGAGCAGTGGGAGAAGATGACCTCGGGGTACTCCTCGGCGATTTCTTCCATGAAGTTCATGAACCCCCAGGAGTTGCCAAAGATAATCTGGCAGCCCGCGTCCACCAACTCGCGCAGCGCCGCGTCGCACTCCGCGTTCTCCGGCACGTTGAACTTGTAGAGCACCTGCTCGTCCTTCAGGCCCAGCGCTTCCTTCATGCCCTCCAGGCCGTTGTAGTGCGCGCCGGAGAAGCCGTCGTCCTGGGAGCCGATGAGCACCATGCCCACCTTGAGTTCGGTCACATCAACCGGCGGGAAGGCCGATTGTGCGGAGGCGCTGAGAAGGCCTACGGCCAGCAGCACCACCATCAGGGTCAGGCTGAGAAGTTTGACGGCCAGGGAAGGTTTGGCTTTGTGGAACATGGTGCCCTCCTGTGTTGGTTTTTATTGTTCAATCGTCCTGGAGCAGGATGATTCCATCCCGGATCTCCCGAACGATGGACAAGCTGTACAGCTTGATGCCCTGGGCGCGCAGCTGGCTGCCGCCCTCCTGAAAGCCCTTTTCAATGGCCACCGCCACGCCCACGGCCCGGGCGCCTGCCTGGCGCACCAGGTCCAGCATGCCGCGCACCGCCTCGCCCCGGGCCAAAAAATCATCCACAATCAGCACCCGGGCATCCGAAGGCAGCAGGGCCTGGGCACAGCGCATGGTATAGGGGCTGCCCTTGGTGTAGGAGGCGACCTGGGTCAGGTACATCGCTTCGTCCTGGTTTTTGGCCGGGCTTTTCTTGGCGAACAGCACGGGGATGTTGTCCAGCGCGTGGGCGGTGGCCATTGCCAGCGCGATGCCAGAGGCTTCCACCGTCATCACCAGGCTGGGCGACTCCGCCTCAAAATGCGCGGCGATTGCCTGGCCCATCTCAAACAGCAGCCCCGTGTCCAGGCGGTGGTTCAAGAAAGCACCCACCTGCACGATGTCTGTCCCAAGGCCCCGGCCCCGCTCCCTGATGGCTTGACGCAATGCCTGCAAGCTGTCCTCCCAAAAACACGAACGAAAAAATAAAATACGATAAAATCGTACACCTTTTTCCACGGGATTGCAAGGGCGGTTTCCGGCAAAATTTTGCCCGTTTATGGCCTTCACCCCGCGAAAACAAAAAAGCTGCCCTGGGCAGCGGGCAGCCGGGTCACGGGCAGCCGGGGCGGCCCTGCGGGTTTTCAGAAACGGATGTTGATGTCCGACTCCTGCTTGCATACCGGGCATTTGACATGGTTGACGCCAGGCTTGCGCGGCAGGCGCAGCAGCTGGCGGCAGGAGGGGCAGCGGCGGTAGCGGTGGGTGCGGATGTCCCTCAGGCGGTTGCGCGTCTGCAGCAGCCCTTGCCGCGCCCTGCTCTTCAGCGCCAGGTAGCGCTGATTTTCCGCCGCGCGTTTGGCGTGCTGGCGGGACATCACCCGCAGGGTGGACCAGACCACGCTGCCCAGGGAAAGCGCGTAGAAGACCAGGGAGGGGAAGAGCAGGTTCAGCACCAGGAACACAAAGGTGGACACCATCAGCGCGCGGTAGAGCGCGTCAATGCCGTAGCGCCCGCGCATGTAGCGCGCCAGGGCGGCCTTCCATCTGTTCATCATCGCGTTATCAATCTGGTGGCTCAGCACCGGCAGCACAGCCGGGCCAGGCACAGGCCCAGGCACAGCGTGTTGAGGGAGGACAGGCTGGGCATGCCAAACATGTAGCTGCGCTGGGCATAGCCCTGGGCCTGGCTCTGGATTTGCGCGCGCGCCTGCAGATAAACATAGTTGTTCGGTTCCAGACGCACCGCCTCATCGATGTGGTTGAGCGCGCTCACCCGGTTGCCCAGGCCATAGTGGGCCACGGCGCTGAGGTAGTACCACTCAGCGCTGCGGGTGTGAATCTGGCTGAGGGCGTACAGCGCCTCGTTGTAGCGCATGGCGTTCACATAGCGGCGCACCGGGTCAAAGCCGTCCGGTCCACTGCGCTGCTGCGTCTGCTGCTGCCACTGGCCGAAGCCCTCAAAGGGGTTGAAGCCGCCGTAGCCGCCATAGCCCTGGCGCTGGGGGCCGGCCTGGGGGCGGGAATAATCCTGGTAGCGCGCGCGGCCGGACTTGATTTCCTCATACGCTACGTTGATTTCGGCCATGCGCTTTTGCGCGGTATCATCCCCGGGGTTCAGGTCCGGGTGGTATTTCTTGGCCAGCCTGCGAAAGGCGGCCGTCACCTCCTGCTCGCTGGCGTCCCTGGACACGCCCAGCACCTGGTAGGGATCCTTCATGTCTGTGTTTCTCCTTGGCCGCGTTTGGGAAACCGGGTCCAAACGCCCGAGTACAGGATGTTTTCCATCAATTCCCTGTCCCGCAAAATGGGCAGCTCGCTGAAGGTGTGCACGCAGTCGGCCATCAGCAGCTCCAGCAGCGGCAGGTGCCGCTGGGTGGGCACGGTGATCAGCGGGTTGTAGCGCTCCTTGTTCAGGTCATCCTTCAGGTCCACCGCGGCGTCCATCAGGTAGATGAAGCGGCCCAGCCGGTTGCCAAAGGCGTACAGCGCCTCAGCCAGCGGGTGGTCATCCCGCACAAAGACCTCGCCCAGGATGTCGCCAAAGGCGGCGGCGGGCAGGTCAGGGTTGGTCTCGTAGTTGTCCTCCATCTCCTTCAGGGCGGCAAGACCCCTGTGGATGGCGGCCACCTGGCGGGGGTAGCGCGTGTCCAGTGCCTGCGCCCTGCGGCCCAATGCCCGGGCTTTCAGCAAGGCGCCGCGGCTGCCCTCATCCTGCCAGTCGTCCAGTTGCTGGTGATAGGCCAGCAACAGGTTCATGTCCGCCGCGTAGGCGGTGTGACGGTTGGTGAAGGCGGTGCGCTTCTGCAGCGGGTGCAGGGGGCAGCGGAAGCTTTTCTCCTCCGCCAGTTCGGTCCGGTCCAGGGCGCTGAGCAGCAGGATCAGGAAGGTCATGTCATAGGTCAGGGTCAGCCGCCCGGCGGTGCCAAAGCCCCGCCCCAGGGCATGGCACAGCCCGCAGTACACCGCCTGGTACCGCGCCTTGTCCTGCGCTGACAGCGCATCGATATTGGCCACCACGTACCCGAACATCCGCCCTCCCTGGCCATTCTGCTTGATCTGATGGCATCGCGTAATCAGGTATGAAAACGCTTCGCATCATACCACAGCCACTGCCACCCAACAAGTGCCGCCACAGCCCGCCCCGTTGATGACAGAATGAAGCCCGCTATGCTATACTGGCCGGGAAAGGGGAGATTGTGCCTTATGGACGCTGGGCCTTCCGGCTTGCTGATCGTTCTCCAGCTTGTTTTCATCATGGCGTATGCGCTGCTGAGCGCCGCGGAGGCGGCCGCCCAGCAGATTGGGCTGAGCCGTATGCGCTACAGCGACACGGGGGATGCCGAGAGCGCTGCCCTCCTGGCCCAGGCGGAGGGCCTGCTGGCCACGCCTTCGGGCATCCGGCTGTGCATGCAGCTGCTGGCCATGTTCATCACCGGCATCGCCCTGTGGTGCTATGCCATCCCGCTGGCCCACCACGCCGTTACGGCCTGGGGCTGGACGTTCATCAACCCCGGCTGGCTGCTGGCGCTCATGACCCTGCTGGTCTTCCTGCTGGTGCTCCAGGTGGTGGCCCTGCTGGCCATCATCCTGCCCCGGCAGCTGGGCGCGCACAAGCCCCGGCGCACCGCCAGGCTGCTGTTTGGCTGGGCCCTGGCGGTCAACCGGCTCTTCCGCCCGCTCTCCCGCCTGACCAGCGCGCTGTCGCTGGCCATTCTGCGCCTGTTTGGCGTGGACATCATGCAGCCCACCCTGGACATCACCGAGGATGAGATCCGCATGCTGGTGGACGTGGGCGAGGAAAAGGGCGCCATTGAAGAAGCCGAGCGCGAAATGATCAAAAACGTGTTCGAGTTCAACAACATGACCGCGGCCGAGTGCATGACCCACCGCACCGATGTTTCCGCCATCTGGGCGCAGGACAGCAAGGAAGAAATCATCGAGCTGATTGACCGCACCGGCCTGTCCCGCTTCCCCGTGTATGAGGAGGACCTGGACCACATCATCGGCACGGTCAGCACGCGGGAGTTTCTGCTCAACCTGCAAAAGGAGGAGCCGCTGCCCCTGTCCAGCATCATCCGCGAGGCCCACTTTGTGCCTGAGACCGTGCGCACCGACCTGCTCTTCCGGGATATGCAGCTCAACAAGTTCCACATGGCCATCGTGGTGGATGAATATGGCGGCACCAGCGGCCTGATCACCATGGAGGACCTGCTGGAGGAAATCGTCGGCAACATCTACGACGAGTACGACCCCCAGGACCAGCAGGAGTTTGAGCAGCTGGGGGAGGGCCGCTGGCGGGTGGCCGGCACCCTGGACGTGGAAACCTTCAATGAGGAAAGCGGCCAGGCCCTGCCAATCAATGAGGAATATGACACCATCGGCGGCTTGATTTTAAGCCAGATGAGCAGCATCCCCGAGGACGGCAGCCAGCCGGTGGTGGAGAGCGACGGGCTGCGCTTCAAGGTTGAAAGCGTGTCCGGGCGCAGGATCGAGTGGGTGGAGGTAAGCAAACTGGATGGAGTATGACCTGATCATCATCGGCGGCGGCGTGGCAGGCTGCGCGGCCGCTGTGACCGCGCGCCAGCGCAACCTGAGCGTGCTTGTCATCTACGCCGGGGATGGGGCGCTGGGCAAGACAAAACTGATCGACAATTACCCCGGCTTCCCGGGCGCCACCGGGCCCCGGCTGCTGCAGGCCCTGCGCGACCACGCCAGCGGCATGGGCGCGCATTTGGTCCGCCGCCTGGTCCGCCGCGTGATGCCCATGGGGGAGACCTTCTCGGTCTTGGCGGGCAATGACCTGTATACCGGCAGGAGCATCATCCTGGCCATGGGCACCGCCCGGGTCAAAACCCTGCCCGGGGAAGAGGAGCTGGTGGGCCAGGGGGTCAGCTACTGCGCCACCTGCGACGGGATGTTCTACAAAGGCGGCACCGTGCTGGTGGTTGCGTCAGACGCCGAGGCGGTGGAGGAGGCCATCTACCTGTCCACCCTGGCCCGGGTGCTGTACGTCAAGGAGCGCCCCCACCAGACGGGCGAGCTGCCTGACACCATCCAGGTGCTTCAGGACAAGCCCCAGGCCTTTCACCTCAAGGGGGAGCAGGTTGCCCTCACCACCGACCGGGGTGAGCTGGTAGCTGACGGCGCCTTTGTGATGCGCCCGGCGGTGGCCATGACCCAGCTGATTCCAGAGGCGCAGACCGAAAACGGCAAACTTGTGCTGAACAGCAGCCTGCAGACCAGCCTGCCGGGCATCTTCGCCGCCGGGGACATCACCGGCACGCCGCTGCAGGCGGCCAAGGCGGCGGGTGAGGGCAACATCGCGGCGCTGTCAGCCGCCAAGCACTTGATTTTATTGAACAACCGCACCAAGGAGGCCTGAGATGCGCGTACTGCTGGCCCTGTTCCTCTGCCTGCTGCTGGCCATGCCGGCCGCTGCAGCCCCCACCCGGGAGATGAGCGGTGAGGCGCTGGAAAACGAGGCGCTGATCGCCCAGGTGCAGCCGCTGGTGGACGCGGTGGCCGCGGCGGGTTTTCGCCTGAACATGACAAGCCTGCCCCGGGGCATGGCGCCCGGGGCTGACCTGGCCCAGGGTGTGCTGATGCAGGCGCTGCGCGGCCACCTGCTGGTCGCGCCGGCCAACGAGGGGCAGATTGACCTGCGGCTGGACGAGGCCACCGCCTTGCTGGCCAGCCTGTTTGACCAGCCCGCCCCGGCTGACCTTGCCACCCCCGCCTACCCGGGCGTGAGCGCGCTGGAGGACAACCTGCGCTTTGACACCGCCCTGCAGGAGGCGTTCATCGGCGCCCACATCCACGACCTGCGCCTGGATGAAAACGAGCTGCTGCTCTACGCGGACATCTACCGCTTGAGCGGCATTGTGGCCACGGCGCTGGAGGCGCCTGAGGAGGCGCTTACCTGGCTGGGCCACATCGGCCTGCGCTTGCTGCCCAGCCCCGAGGCGGCCACCGGTTTTGTGCTGGCCAGCTTCTCCATCCCCGAGCGCTACCGGCAAACCGGGTTCACCCACCATGTGGCGGGCAAGCGCTTTGAGCTGCAGTGCCCGGCCTTTCTGAGCATCCCGGTGGAGGATGAGGCTGCCCTGCTGCACCTGCGGGACGAGGCGGGGGACACCACCCTGCGCGTGTATGAGGCCCGGGGTGTCAGCAGCCTGGAGGATTTGCTGTCCGCCTGGTGGGGCGCTGAGGGAACCGGCGGCCTGCCCGCGGGCTATGTGGAGGAAGACCGCGCCATGTTCTGGAGCAACCAGGGCACCTTCCGCCTGGCCTATCAGGACATCACAGCCGGGGCGGATGTCTACCTGGTGCTGGAACTGAACTACCCCATCCTCAGCGAGCATGAGTTCACGCTGTACCAGACCTTTTTGATCAATTCCTTCGTGGTATACAGCCACTCCGTGGGCTGAGGCGGCATTCCCCGCGGGTTGATGCCAGGCGCCGGGCAGGGGCCTGGCGCCGCAACGGATGAGAGGAGGACAACGGCATGCTGATGGACGCGCTGGTCAAGGTGGCCGCGGCCCCGGGGCTTGCCCTGAAACAGGTGGAGCGCCCAAAGCCAGGGCCGGATGAGGTGCTGATCAAGGTGCACAAGACCGCCATCTGCGGCACCGACCTGCACATCTACAACTGGGACGCCTGGAGCCAGAGAACCATCAAGCCCCCCCTGGTCATCGGCCACGAATATGTGGGCGAGATAGCCGAAATGGGCTACCAGGTCAAGCATTTTGAAATTGGCCAGACGGTGTCCGGCGAGGGGCACCTGGTCTGCGGCCAGTGCCGCAACTGCCGCGCCGGGCGCGCCCAGTGGTGCGCCCAGACCCAGGGGGTGGGCGTCAACCGGGACGGCGCCTTCGCGCAGTACCTGTGCATCCCGGCCAGCAACTGCATCCCCATCAGCCCGGACCTGGACGAAGAGGTGGTGGCCTTCTTTGATGCCTTTGGCAACGCCACCCACACCGCCCTGATGTTTGACGTGGTGGGGGAGGATGTGCTGATCACGGGCGCCGGCCCCATCGGCGTGATGGCGGCCGCCATCTGCCGGCACAACGGCGCGCGCAACGTGGTCATCACCGACATCAAGGACTACCGCCTGGACCTGGCGCGCAAGCTGGACGCCACCCGCGCGGTCAACGTGGCGCGCGAGGACCTGGCGGCCCTCATGCCGCACATGAACATGGTGGAGGGGTTTGACGTGGGGCTGGAGATGTCGGGCGCCGAGACAGCCCTGCACCAGATGCTGGAATTGATGCGCAACGGCGGCCAGGTGGCGCTGCTGGGCCTGTTTGGCAGGAAGCCCGCCATGGACCTGGACCGCTTTATCTTCAAGGGCCTGACCCTGCAGGGCATCTACGGCCGCAAGATGTATGAGACCTGGTACAAGATGGCCGCCATGGTGCAGTCCGGCCTGGACCTGCGCCCGCTGATCACCCACCGCTTTCACTACACGCAGTTTGAGGAGGCCTTCTCCATCATGAACACCGGGGAGAGCGGCAAGATCATCCTGCAATGGGCAGATTGAACGACACCGTACAGGAGGAGAGCATGGCCAACCACAAAAACGCGCTGGACATCTACACACGGCAGCTGGAGGACATCAGGCAGGCCGGCACCTGGCGGGAGGAGCGCGTCATCACCACCCCGCAGGAAAGCCTCATCAACACCACGGCCAGCCGCGGCGTGCTCAACCTCTGCGCCAACAACTACCTGGGCCTGTCCAACGACCCCCGGGTGATTGCCGCCGCCCGCGCCTCCTACGATTCCTGGGGCTTTGGCCTGTCCAGCGTGCGGTTCATCTGTGGCACCCAGCTCATCCACAAGCAGCTGGAGCAGCGCCTGGCCAACTTTTTGCACATGGACGATGTGGTGCTGTACTCCTCCTGCTTTGACGCCAACGGCGGGTTGTTTGAGACCCTGCTGGGGGAGGAGGACGCCGTCATCTCTGACGAGCTCAACCACGCCTCCATCATCGATGGCGTGCGCCTGTCCAAGGCCCGGCGCTACCGCTACAAAAACTCGGACCTGGCGGAGCTGGAGCAGCACCTGAAGGACAGCCGGGATGCCCGCATCCGCCTGGTTGTCACCGACGGCGTCTTCAGCATGGATGGCTACATCGCCAGGCTGCAGGACATCTGCGACCTGGCGGAGCGCCATGATGCCCTGGTGATGGTGGATGACAGCCACGCCACCGGCTTCATGGGCCAGACCGGCCGGGGCACCCACGAGGCCTGCGGCGTGATGGGCCGGGTGGACATCATCACCAGCACCTTTGGCAAGGCGCTGGGCGGCGCCTCAGGCGGCTTCACTGCCGCCCGCCAGCCCATCGCCGACCTGCTGCGCCAGCGCTCCCGGCCCTACCTGTTCAGCAATTCCCTGGCACCGGCCATCTGCGCTGCCACCCTCAAAACCCTGGACCTGCTGGAGGCCTCCACGCACCTGCGCGACCAGGTGCACGAAAACGCCCGCTATTTCCGCGCCGGCATGGAGGAGGTGGGCTTTGAGCTGCTGCCTGGCGAGCACCCCATTGTGCCCGTGATGCTGTATGATGCCCACAAGGCACAGGAAATGGCCAGCCGCATGCTGGCGCACGGGGTTTACGTGATTGCCTTCAGCTACCCTGTGGTGCCCCAGGGCCGTGCCCGCATCCGCACCCAGATTTCTGCTGCCCACACCCGGGAGGACCTGGACCGCGCCGTGGCCGCTTTCAGGGCGGTCAAGCGGGAGATGAACCTGTAATACACACCTGAGAGGATCATGATGAGCGAAACCACCAAAAAGCCGGTCCTGTTCTCCGGCATCCAGCCCACCGGCAGCATCACCCTGGGCAATTACATCGGCGCGATGCGCAATTTTGTGCTGCTGGAGGATGATTACGACTGCCTGTTTTGCATCGTGGACCTGCACGCCCTGACCGTGCGGCAGGACCCGGCCGCCCTGCGCCGCAAGACGCTGGAATTGGCGGCGCTATACATTGCCGCCGGGCTGGACCCGGAGCGCAGCATCATCTACTGCCAGAGCCATGTGCCCCAGCATGCCGAATTGGCCTGGGTGCTCAACTGCTTCAGCTACATGGGTGAGCTGGGCCGCATGACCCAGTTCAAGGACAAGTCTGCCCGCCACAAGGACAACATCAACGCGGGCCTGTTCACCTACCCGGTGCTGATGGCCGCGGACATCCTGCTCTACCAGGCCGCGGTGGTGCCGGTGGGGGCTGACCAGAAGCAGCACCTGGAGATCACCCGGGACATCGCCCAGCGCCTCAACGCCATCTACCCCGGCCTCTTCCGCGTGCCCGAGCCGCATATTCCCAGGGAAACCGCCAAGATTCAAAGCCTGAGCGAGCCGGAAAAGAAAATGTCCAAGTCCGACCCGGAGGATAGCCTGATCAGCCTGCTTGACAAACCCGAGGACGTGCGGCGCAAGTTCCGCCGCGCGGTGACCGATTCGGATGGCGAGATTCGCTTTGACCCGGAGAACAAGCCCGGGGTCTCAAACCTCCTGTCCATCCTGTCCGTGCTCTCCGGCGAGGGCATGGAGGCCCTGACCCAGCGCCTGGCCGGCCAGGGCTATGGCAAGCTGAAGGATGAAACTGCCGAGGCGGTCAACGCCGCCCTGTCACCCATCCAGCAGCGCTTTGCCCAGCTCATGGCGGACAAGACCTATTTGGCCCATACCCTGGCGGACAATGCGCGGCGCGCCCAGGGCATGGCGCAAAAAACCCTGCGCAAGGTGTACAAGAAGCTGGGCCTGTACCAGCCCTGAGGAGAAGCGCGTGAGCACCCTGCCATTTCCCTTGCCCGGTCCCTACCCGAGGCAGCTTCACCTGTGGGAGCCTGAGGGCAGCCCCAGGGGCCTGGTGCTGCTGTCCCATGGCATGGCCGAGCACATCGCCCGCTATGACCATGTCGGCCAGGCGCTGGTAAACCTGGGCTTTGTGGTGGCCGGCTACAACCACCTGGGGCATGGCCCGGAAGCGCCGCTTCTGGGCTGGATGGCGCGGGCGGATGGTTGGGGGGCCATGCTTCAGGATTTGCGCGGGGTGATGGATTTCATGGCCGCGCGCCACCCCGGCCTGCCCCGGGTGCTGCTGGGGCACAGCATGGGCAGCTTTCTGGCGCGGGAGTATGCCCTGCGCTACCCGGATGGCCTGGACGCGCTGGTGCTGTCCGGCACCGGCTGGCATCCCCGGGCGCTGTGCCTGGCCGGCCTGCTGCCCGCCAGGGCGCTCAGCCTGCTGGGGCGGTCAAACAAGCCCTCCGGGCTGCTGGACCGCCTGGCCTTCTCCGCCCACAACAAGCGCTTCCTGCGGGCAGATGGCACGGGCTATGAGTGGCTCAGCCGCGATGATGCCCAGGTGCGCGCCTACGCCCGCGACCCCTTGTGCGGCTTTGTGTTCACCGCCGGCGGCTTTGCCGACCTGTTTTCCGGCCTGCTGGCCCTGTCTGACACCCGGCGCCTGGCCGCCCTGCCCAACACCCTGCCTGTTTACCTCATGTCCGGCATGGATGACCCGGTGGGCGGCTGGGGCCGGGGGGTGGAAACCATCGCCCGGCAGTACCGGGAGGCCGGGCTTGTGGACGTGACTGTCCGGCTGTATGCGGGCGCCCGGCACGAACTGTTCAACGAGACCAACCGCGCCCAGGTCATCAGCGAGCTGGCGGGCTGGCTGGACGGCCTGGCCGCGCATTGAAAGGAGAAGCAAGATGCAGATCTATTCCGGCGACATCACCATGGTGCACGGCATCCGCGTGGGGCAGGCACAAAATGAAGGCGCCCGTACCGGCGTCACCGTGGTGCTGGGCCCGCGCGAGGGCGCCATGGCCGGGGTGAGCGTGCGCGGCGCGGCCCCCGGTACCCGGGAGACCGATGTGTTGAAACCCGGCAACCTGGTGGAGGTGGCCCACGCGGTGGTGCTCACCGGCGGCAGCTCCTTTGGCCTGGCCGCGGCGGACGGCGTCATGCGCTACCTGGCCCAGGCGGAGGTGGGCGTTGATATGGGCATCGCGAGGGTGCCCATCGTGCCCGCGGCGGTGCTGTTTGACCTGGCGGTGGGCGAGCCCACCGCCGCCCCGGACGCTGCCATGGGCCGCGCGGCTGCCACGGCGGCCGCCAAAGGGGTGCAGCAGGGCCCCTATGGCGCGGGCTGCGGCTGCACCGTGGGCAAGCTGGTACAGAACGCGCTGCCGCGCCGGGGCGGGATCGGCTCAGCCGCCATGACCCTGCCTGAGGGCATCACGGTGGGCGCCATCGTGGCGGTCAACGCGGTGGGGGATATCTACCACCCCCAGACCGGCCAGTGCATCGCCAGCGCCCGCATGCCTGATGGCACGCCGGTCATGGCCGATGGCCTGCTGTATGGCACCTCGCCCATCCCGGTCCAGATGCGCATCCCGGCCCCGGGCAGCAACACCACCATCGGCGTGGTGGCGGTGGACTGCAAGCTCACCAAGGACGAGGCCACCCGCCTGGCCGATGTGGCCCACGATGGCCTGGCGCGCACCATCCGCCCCTGCCACACCCAGATGGACGGGGACACCCTCTTTTCCATGGCCACTGGACGGGTGATGCGGGACATCAACTTTGTCAAGCTGTGCGCCGCCGCCCAGGAGGTCACTGCCCGGGCAGTGGCCAACGCCATCCTGCACACGTCGCAGTGATCCGGGGCATCGGCACCGACCTGTGCCAGATCAGCCGCATGGAGCGCCTGGTGGGGGAGGCCGCCTTTCTGGCGCGCTACTTTGACCCCCAGGAACAGGCCTACATCAAGGAACGCGGGGTGGGCGCCGCCGCGTCCATGGCGGGCCATTTCGCCGCCAAGGAAGCCTTTGCCAAGGCCGTGGGCAAGGGCTTTTTTGGCCTGCCTCCCTGTGAGATCGTGGTTTGCCATGATGAGTACAGCGCGCCCTTTTACCGCCTGGGCCCGGGCGCGCGGCAAGCCCTGGAGGACCGGGGCGCCACCCGTGCCCACCTGAGCATCAGCCATGAGGGCGGGCTGGCCTTGGCTTTCTGCGTGCTGGAGGGCGGCTGATGCGTACCATCCTGACCCCGCAGCAGATGCGCCAGCTTGAAACCCGCGCCTTTGACCTGGGCCTGCCCTCCCTGCTGGTGATGGAGCAGGCCGCCCGGGAGGCTGTCCAGGCCCTGCGGGACATCCTGGGCGGTGTGGCCGGCGTGGAGGTGCTCTTTTTGATCGGCGGGGGCAACAATGGCGGCGACGGCCTGGCCATGGCGCGGCTGTGGTCGCAGATGGGCGGGCAGCCCCGGCTGTTGCTGACCGGGGAGGTCAGGACCCCCGACGCGCGCGCCAACCTGGCCTATGTCCGCGCGCTGGGCCTGCCCCTTGAGCACTGGACGGTGGCAGGCGGTCTTACCGCGTTGGAGTCCAGGCCCCGGGCGGTGGTGGACGCGGTGTATGGCACCGGCTTTCATGGCAGCCTGGATGAGGGGCTGGCCAGCCTGTTCAGCCACGTCAACGCCTGGGCGCTGCCCCGGGTAGCGGTGGATGTGCCCAGTGGCCTGGACAGCGCCAGCGGCCTGGCAGTGCCCCGGGCCTTCCACGCCACCCATACCCTGGCCCTGGGGCATTTGAAGACAGGCCATGCCTTCGCGCGGCCCCTTGACATCCTGGGCCAGGTGCGGGTGTTGCCCCTTCACCTCCCCAAGGCCGCCTACGAGGCCCTGTCAGGGCACCGCCTGCTCACCGCGCTTGAGCCACAGGATTTGCCTGCCCGCCTGCCCCGGCGCGCCCCGGACGCCCACAAGGGCGACGGCGGCCGTGTGCTGCTGTACATGGGTTCCCTGGGCCTGGCCGGCGCTGCCGGCCTGGCCGCCCAGGCAGCGCTGGCCTGCTCGCGCGCAGGCGCGGGCCTGGTCACCCTGGTCTGCGAACCCGCTATCATCCCCATCATCCAGTCTCTGGCGCCCGGCGCCACCTGCCTGCCCATCGCCCAGGCGGTTCACAAGCCGCCCCGGCATGATGTGCTGGCCCTGGGCAGTGGCCTGGGCCAGTCCGACACCATCTGGCAAAATATTTTGGCCCTGTGGGACAGGGAGCGGCCCAGCCTCTGGGACGCGGACGCGCTCAATCTGCTCGCCCGCCAGCCCCAGCCCCTGGGCCCCCAGGCTGTGATGACGCCGCACCCGGGTGAGGCCGCCCGCTTGCTGGGCTGTGACACAGCCGACATCACCGCGGACCCGCTTGCCGCGGCCAGTGAGCTGCAGGCACGCTACCAGTGCGCCGTGGTGCTCAAGGGCGCCGCCACCGTCATCCGGGATGACCGGCGCGTGGCGGTCAACCTGGTCGGCAGCCCGGCGCTTGCCAAGGGCGGCAGCGGGGACGCGCTGGCCGGCATCATCGCTGCGCTGATGGCCCAGCACAGGCCAGCTGGCCCCTTTGAGGCCGCCCGCACCGGCTGCCTGTGGCATGGGCTGGCGGGCAGGCTGGCCGCCAGGCGGCAGGGCCTGCTGTCCACCCTGACCACCGATGTCATTGACTGCCTGGGGCCGGCGGCCCTGGGCGAGGATGAGGGGTCTTGACCCGCCCTCAACCTTTCAAAACAGGCTGACTGATCACACAACCCGGCGGGGCACTTGCCCCGCCGGGTTGAACGCTTGATGGGGGAGTAAAACGCACGCCGCTCTGAAACGCCGCGGCTGGGCAGGGCGGGTCAGTCCTGCATCCGGTAGTAGTTGGGCGCTTCCTTGGTGATAAAGATGTCATGGGGGTGGCTCTCCGTCAGCCCGGCGCCGGTGATGCGCACAAACTCGCCATCCCGGCGCAGGTCCTCGATGGTGGCGGTGCCGCAGTAGCCCATGGCCGAGCGCAGCCCGCCCATCATCTGGAACACCGTGTCCGCCAGCGGCCCCTTGTAGGGCACCCGCCCTTCCACGCCCTCGGGCACCAGCTTTTTGGCGTCCTCCTGGAAGTAGCGGTCAGAGGAGCCATGGGCCTGCTCCATCGCGCCCAGGGAGCCCATGCCCCGGTACACCTTGAAGGAGCGGCCCTGATAAATCTCGTTGGCGCCCGGGCTTTCCTCCGTGCCAGCCAGCAGGCTGCCCAGCATCACCGCGGCCGCGCCCGCCGCGATGGCCTTGGCGATGTCACCGGAATACTTCACGCCGCCATCGGCAATCACCCGGATGCCGTGTTTGTCCGCCTCCTGTGCGCAGTCGGCGATGGCGGTGATCTGGGGCACGCCAGTGCCCGCCACCACCCGCGTGGTGCAGATGGAGCCGGGGCCGATGCCCACCTTCACCACATCCGCACCCGCCAGGATCAGGTCACGGGTGGCTTGGGCCGTGGCCACGTTGCCCGCGATCAGGGTGACGTCCGGGAAGGCTTCCTTCAGCTGTGTGACCGCCGCCAGCACCCCGCCGCTGTGGCCGTGGGCGGTGTCCACGGACAGCACATCCACCTTTTGCTCCACCAGCGCGCGGGCGCGGGCCATCATCTCCTTGTTGACGCCAAGCGCGGCCGCGCACAGCAGGCGGCCGTTGGCGTCCTTGGCGGAGTTGGGGTACTTGATGTTCTTTTCAATATCCTTGATGGTAATCAGCCCGCGCAGGCGGTAGCCCTCATCCACGATGGGCAGCTTCTCAATCCGGTGGGCGGCCAGCAGCTTCTTGGCGTCCTCCAGCGTGGTGCCCACCGGGCCGGTCACCAGGTTTTTGCTGGTCATGGCCTCGCTGATCAGCTTGTTGTCGTCTTCCTCAAAGCGCAGGTCCCGGTTGGTGATGATGCCCACCAGCACGCCGTCCTCATTGGTGATGGGCACGCCGGAGATGCGGTAACGCGCCATGAGCGCCTTGGCATCGGCAATCAGGTGGTGGGGGGAGAGGAAGAAGGGGTCAGTGATTACGCCGTGCTCGCTGCGCTTCACCTTGTCCACCTGCCCGGCTTGTTCAGCCAGGCCCATGTTCTTGTGGATGACGCCCAGGCCGCCTTCCCGCGCCAGCGCGATGCCCATGCGCGCGTCCGTGACCGTGTCCATGGCGGCGGACAGTAGCGGGATGTTGAGCCTGATCTTGTCGCTGAGCTGGACAGACAGGTCCACGTCCCGGGGCAGCACCTCGCTTCTGCGGGGTATCAGCAGCACGTCGTCAAAGGTAAGCCCTTCCCGCAGCGGCTGTTGCAGCATCTTTACCCTCCTTGCCGGGTCTTGGCGTCACTGGAAAAAATCAAACGCCCGTTGACGTTGGCGTAATACACAAAGCTGGCCAGGGCCAGCCCCACCCCTGTCCACAGCGCCCACAGGTGGATGGGGTGGCCCAGCCGGTTGAAATCCTCATGGAAGAAGCACAGCACCAGGGCGATGACGGTGACAAACTGGGCCATCTTGCCCAAAGCCTGTGAGTACACCACAATCTGCTTCTTCAGCAGCAACAGGCCGCCGACCAGCATCAGCGCTTCCTTCACAAACAGGATCAGGATGGCCGCCAGCGGCGCGATGCCCTTGATGGCATGCATCGCCATCACCGACAGCACCATCAGCTTGTCCGCCAGCGGGTCAAACAGCTTGCCAAAGTCGGTGACCAGGTTCCATTTTCTGGCAATCCAGCCGTCCAGGATGTCCGTCAGGCTGGCAAAAACAAACACCACCAGCGCGCTCATCATCCGGTCGGCGGCCATCAGCCAGATAAACACCGGGATCAGGAGCAGCCGCAGCATTGTCAGCGCGTTTGGCAGGTTCAGGTTGCTCTGCTTGCCCTTGTCCATGCTTCCTCCTTGTGTTGCGGTATTATATCATGCCCACCCAACCCTTCACAATGATGACTTGGACCAGGCGTCAACCCGGGACATCAGGGAAGGCAAATCCCGCCAGTTGCCTGCGCCCCCTGTTTGACGCCCCTGGGCGGGCGTGGTATTCTCTGCCAAATGCCCGGGCTGTCCGGGTGTGGTTTTATCCTGTTGAACCGATGAGGTGCCGGATGAATTTTGTGTTTATCTCCCCCCATTTTCCCGCCCATTACTGGCGGTTTTGCGCGGCGCTGAAGGACCGCGGCGTGCGCGTGCTGGGCATCGCGGACACGCCCTATGAGCACCTGCTGCCGCAGCTGCAGGCCAGCCTTGAGGACTATTACCAGGTGCCCTCCCTGGAGGACGGGGACGCCGTGTTGCGCGGCATTGGCTGGTTCATCAGCCGCCATGGCGCCATGGACTGGATTGAGTCCAACAACGAGCATTGGCTGGCCCAGGATGCCTGGCTGCGCACCATGTTCAACGTGACCACCGGCCCCCAGCTGTCCCAGATGGACCACTACAAGCGCAAATCCGCCATGAAGGCGGTGTACAAACGCGCGGGCATCAAAACGGCGCCCTTTCTTCCCGCCTCCACGCTGGAGGAGGCGTTGGCTTTCGCGGCGCAGGTGGGCTACCCCTTGGTTGCCAAGCCCGATGTGGGGGTGGGCGCCAACGACACCTTCCGCCTGGCGGACGAGCAGGCGCTGCGCGCCTTCTTCGCCAAGCTGCCCCTGCGCCCCTACCTGCTGGAGCAGTACGTGGATGGGGAGATTTGCTCCTATGATGCGCTGATCGGCGCGCAGGGCCAGCCCCTGTATGAGACCGGCAACATCACCAGGGTGTCTGTCATGGACGTGGTGAACGAGAAGACCGAGTCCATCTACATGATTGTGCCCAGCATCGCGCCGGACCTGGCGGCGCTGGGCCGCCGCGCGGTCAGCGCTTTTGGGGTCAAAAGCCGCCTGGTGCATTTTGAGTTCTTCCGCCTCAGGAGCGACCAGAAGGGCCTGGGCAAAAAGGGCGAGCTGCTGGGCCTGGAGGTCAACATGCGCCCTTCCGGCGGCTTTACCCCGGACATGATCAACTATGCCGGCAGCGTGGACATCCACAGCCTGTGGGCGGACATGGTGGTGCGCGACAGCGTGCACCTGGACCCGGACCGGCCCACCTACCACTGCGTGTTTGTCGGCCGTCAGGATGTGCGCAGCTACGCCCACAGCCACCAGGAGCTGCTGCAGGAGTGGGGGCACCGCATCATGCACCATGACCGGATGCCGGGCGCGCTGAGCGGCGCCATGGGCAACACCGCCTACATCGCCCAGTGCATCAGCCGGGAGGAGGCCGAGGCCTTCATCTCCTATGCCTGTGAGAGGCTGCAATGAACATCCGCCACAGCGATTTTTACAGCCACATCCTGGGCCAGCGCCTCAACATGTCCCTGTACGGACACGGGGGCCAGCCCTGCCTGGTCTTCCCCTCCCAGGACGGCAACAGCCGCGATTTTGAGGGCTTTGGCATGGTGGAGGTCTGCCGCCCCTGGATTGAGGCGGGTCGCCTGCGCCTGTACTGTGTTGACAGCCTGGACCAGCAGACCTGGTCGGCCTACCACCGCCCGCCCCGGGAGCGGATGCAGCGCCAGGAGGCCTGGTTCGCCCACCTGGTGGAGGAGTTTGTGCCCTTCATGCACCATGACAGCGGCCATGAAGGGCGGCTGATGACCCTGGGCTGCTCCCTGGGGGCCTTTCACGCGGCCAACGCCCTGCTGCGGCGCCCGGACCTGTTTGAGAGCGTCATCGCGCTCTCTGGCGCCTATGACGCCCGTTGGCTGCTGGCCGGCTATATGGATGAGCTGGCCTACCTGAACTCCCCCCTGGACAGCATCCGCGGCATGCCGCGGGACCACCCCTGGATCAGGCGTTACCAGGATTGCCGCATCATCCTGTGCTGCGGCCAGGGCGCCTGGGAGGAGGAGATGCTGCGCTCCCTGCGCCTGCTGGAAGCGGCCATGCGGGACAAGGGCATCCACCCCTGGGTGGACATCTGGGGCTTTGATGTCAACCACGACTGGGACTGGTGGCGCGTCCAGCTGGCGTACTTCCTGGGCAAGCTGATGCCATAACAAGGGCTGGAGGCCAATGTGGAGAAGTTGAAGGGGTTCCTGGTCATCCTGCTGTGCAATTTCGCCGGCAGCGTGGCCGTTCATTTCAGCGGGCTGCCGGTGCCGGGCTCGGTGCTGGGCATGCTGCTGCTGCTGGCCCTGCTGCTGCTCAGGGCAGTGAAGCTGGCCACGGTGGAGCCGGCAGCACAGATGCTGATTGGCTTGATGATCCTCTTCATCCTGCCCAGCAGCATCGGGCTGATGAACTACCTGGACAAGCTGGCCGGGGTGGTCGCGCAGCTCATCCTCATCGCGGTGCTGGTGACCGTGCTGGCCGTCATCAGCTCAGGCTGGGCCGCCCAGCTGACCGCCCGCGCCACAGGCCGCAAGCGGGGTGGGCAACATGGCTGACTGGCGCCTGCTGCTGGTTACCCCGCTGTTTGGGGTCAGCCTCACCATCGGCATGATGGTGTTCTACACCCGGCTGTTCAAACACGCCCGCTCCCCGCTGCTCAACCCCCTGCTGTTCTCCATCGCCTCCATCATCGGCCTGCTGCTGGCCGCCGGCATCCCCTATGAAAGCTATGAGAAAGGCGGCGCGGTGCTGTCCTTCTTCCTGGGGCCGGCCATCGTGTCCCTGGCGGTGCCGCTGTACCGGCAGTTTGACCGGCTCAAGGCCAACGCGCTGCCCATTTTTGCCGGCATCATTGCCGGCGTGGTGGTGTCCCTGTCCAGCGCCGTCCTGCTGGCGCGCTTGTTCCAGCTGAGCCGCGAATTGACGGTCTCCCTGATGCCCCTGGGCACCACCAGCGCCATCTCCATGAACCTGGCGCAGATGCAGGGCGGGGACAGGGCGCTGACCATGTTTTTCGTGAATGTCGCGGGCATCTCAGGCTACATGATGTCCGTCAAGGTGCTGGATGCCGTGAAGGTCACCAACCCCGCCGCCCGGGGCATCGCGCTGGGCAATACCTCCCACGCCATGGGCACCAAGCGCGGCTTTGAGCTGGGGGAGGAGGAGGGCGCCATGGCTTCCCTGGCGCTGTCCATCACGGCGGTGGTCACCACGGTGATGATGCCGCTGTTCATCCGGCTGCTGGGCGTTTAAACCTATCTCGCCCCCGGCTTATGGACAAACCTGCCCTGGGTTTTCAAGGCATCACCATAGGCAAATGGCCACAGCAAGCGCAGCCTGCTGCATAACAAAGCGGGCAACCCTCACCGGTTGCCCGCTTTGTTATGTTCTTTTGGCTCAGGTGCGTGCCAATTCCGGCTGGGCGGCCTGGGCCACCGTGACCCTGAAGTCACTGTCCGTGCCGACGTCCACCACCAGGCTGTCCCCGTGGTTGGCCCGTCCCTCAATCAGGGCGCGGGCGATACGGGTTTCCACCTGGCTTTGGATGAGCCGCTTCATGGGCCGCGCGCCAAACACCGGGTCATAGCCCAGGGCCATCAGGCGGTCCTCGGCCGCCGGGGTGATGGTGAGCCCCAGTTGCCTGTCCGCAAGCCGCTCGCGCAGGCGGTTGAGCTGCAGGGTGATGATCTGCCGGATCTGGCCGCGGCCAAGCGGGGTGAAGAACACGGTTTCATCAATGCGGTTGAGGAACTCCGGGCGGAAATGCCCACGCAGCTGCGCCCGGACGGCATCCTTGACCGACTGGTCCAGCTCGCCGTCCCCGCCAATGCTGTCCAGGATCTGGGCGGAGCCCAGGTTGCTGGTCATGATGAGGATGGTGTTCTTGAAGTCCACCGTGCGGCCCTGGCTGTCGGTCACCCGGCCATCGTCCAGAATCTGCAGCAGCACGTTGAACACATCCAGGTGGGCCTTCTCCAGCTCATCAAACAGGATCACCGAATAGGGCTTGCGCCGCACAGCCTCTGTCAGCTGGCCGCCCTCCTCATAGCCCACATAGCCGGGCGGGGCGCCAATCAGGCGGGACACGGAGAACTTCTCCATGTACTCGCTCATGTCGATGCGGATCAGCATCTTCTCGTCATCAAACAGGTTCTGCGCCAGCGCCTTGGCCAGCTCGGTCTTGCCCACGCCTGTGGGGCCCAGGAAAAGGAAGGAGCCAATCGGCCTGGCCTCGTCTGAGATGCCCGCGCGGGAGCGCAGGATCGCGTCGCTCACCAGCTGCACGGCTTCCTCCTGGCCCACCACCCGCTGGTGCAGGGTGCTGGGCAGGTTCAGCAACTTCTCCCGGTCGCTCTCCAGCAGCTTGCTCACCGGGATGCCGGTCCAGCGCCCCACAATGCGGGCGATCTCATCCTCGGTGACCCGGTCGCGCAGGTACAGCGCCTTGGGCTGGGCCTCGTCCTGGGCCTCGGTCTCAGCCAGCTCCCGCTGCAGGCGGGGCAGGTCGCCGTATTTGAGCTGGGCGGCGGTGTTCAGGTCGTAGCTGCGCTCCGCCTGCTGGATGCGGGCGTTCACCTGCTCAATCTCCTCGCGCAGCTTCTGCGTCTTGCCAATCTCCGCCTTCTCGTTCTCCCATTTGGCGGTCATCTGGCTGAACTGCTCGCGCAGTCCGGCCAGCTCCTCGCGCAGGTCATCCAGGCGGCCCTGGGACAGCCGGTCGCTTTCCTTTTGCAGGGCGGCCTCCTCAATCTCCAGCTGCATGATTTTGCGGCGCACCTCATCCAGCTCCTGGGGCATGGAATCCATCTCGGTGCGGATCATGGCGCAGGCTTCATCTACCAGGTCAATGGCCTTGTCCGGCAGGAAACGGTCGGAAATGTAGCGGTGGGACAGGGTGGCCGCCGCGATCAGCGCGCCATCCTGGATCTTGACGCCGTGGAAGACCTCGTAGCGCTCCTGCAGCCCGCGCAGAATGGAGATGGTGTCCTCCACCGTGGGCTCCTCCACCAGCACTGGCTGGAAGCGCCGCTCCAGCGCCGCGTCCTTTTCGATGTGCTGGCGGTACTCATTGAGGGTGGTGGCGCCCACGCAGTGCAGCTCGCCCCTTGCCAGCATGGGCTTGAGCAGGTTGCCCGCGTCCATGGCGCCCTCGGCCTTGCCGGCGCCCACAATGGTGTGCAGCTCGTCAATGAACAGCAGGATCTGGCCGTCTGCCTGCTTGACCTCGGCCAGCACCGCCTTGAGGCGCTCCTCAAACTCGCCGCGGAACTTGGCGCCCGCGATCAGCGCGCCCATGTCCAGCGCGTAGATGCTGCGGTTTTTGAGGTTTTCCGGCACATCGCCCAGCACGATGCGCTGGGCCAGGCCCTCGGCAATGGCGGTCTTGCCCACCCCCGGCTCACCGATCAGCACCGGGTTGTTCTTGGTCTTGCGGCTCAGGATGCGGATCACATCGCGGATCTCGCTGTCCCGGCCGATGACCGGGTCCAGCTTCTGGTTGCGCGCCAGCAGGGTCAGGTCGGTGCCATACTTGCTCAGCGCGTCATAGCTGTCCTCCGGGCTGTCGCTGGTCACCCGGGCCGCCCCGCGCACCTCCTGCAGGGCGCTGAGGAAGCGGTCCTCCCGGACATCAAAGCGCGTGAACAGGGCCTTGATGGCCCGGTCTGCGGCGCGCAGCAGCCCCAGGAAGAGGTGCTCCACCGAGATGTATTCATCCTTCATGCGCTGGGCGGCTTCATCCGCGGCGCGCAGCGCCCGGTCGCTTTCCTGGGAGACGTAGGTCTTGCCCTCTTCGCGCACGGCGCCGCGCACCCGGGGCAGCTTCTCTACCTCTTCCAGCGCGGCCTCATACAGCTGCCCGGGCTGCAGCCCCATGCGGGCAAGCAGCTGGGGAATCAGCCCCGCGCTGTCCTGGGTGAGGCTGGCCAGCAGGTGGGCCTGCTCCAGCGTCTGGTTCAAATATTCGCCCGCCAGGCGCTGCGCGCCCTGGATGGCTTCCATGCTCTTTTGGGTGTATCGGGTCTGGCTCATGCCCTTTCCTTCCTCCATTCAAACCGGTCAAAGTCTGACCTTCTTTGACCTTAATGCCATTATACACCCCACACCAGGCATGTCAAGGCCCGCAAGCGCATTTTTCGCGGCTGCCGCCATCCCGTTTTGGCGCCCTGCCGTCACGGTTTGCGCGCCTGTCCGCCTTGACAAGGGCAACGGACTGGGTAGAATTATTGCAGAATCACAGGAACCATGGATACGCGCGACACGTGCAATCATTTTCATTAAAAGGAGGCTAACATGGACAAACGACCAGTCACGCTCTTCACCGGCCAGTGGGCAGACCTGCCCTTTGAGGACCTGTGTGCCCTGGCCAAGCAGATGGGGTATGACGGCCTGGAAATCGCCACCTGGGGCAACGGATTGGATCTGGACCGGGCCCTGGATGACCCCGGCTACATCCCCCACATCAAGGATATCCTCAAAAAACATGGCCTGGTCTGCAAAGCCCTGGGCACGCACATCATCGGCCAGTGCGTGGGCGACCCCCCAGACCCGCGCCTGAACAATTTTGCCCCGGCCCACCTGGCTGACCAGCCGGATGCCATCCGTGCCTGGGCCGTTGACCAGATGAAAAAATCTGCCAGGGTGGCCCGCATGATGGACGTGGATGTGGTGACCGGCTTTACCGGCAGCCCCATCTGGAAGTACCTGTACTCCTTCCCCCAGACCACCGAGCAGATGGTGGAGGCGGGCTTCCAGCAGATTTATGACCTGTGGACCCCAATCCTGCAGGAGTACCGCAAGCACAAGGTGAAGTTCGCCCTGGAGGTGCACCCCAGCGAAATCGCCTTTGACTACTACTCCACCCAGCGCCTGCTGGAGAAGTTCAGGGACTGGCCAGAGTTCGGGCTGAACTTTGACCCCAGCCACCTGGTCTGGCAGGGCGTGACCCCGCATATCTTCCTCAACGATTTCATGGACCGCGTCTACCATGTGCATATGAAGGACGCCGCGGTCACCCTGGACGGGCGCAGCGGCCTGCTGGGCTCCCACATCGACTTTGGCGACCTGCGCCGGGGCTGGAACTTCCGTTCTCTGGGCCACGGGGACGTCAACTTTGAGGAGATCATCCGCGTGCTCAACGCCCATGGCTATGAGGGCCCCCTGTCGGTGGAGTGGGAGGACAGCGGCATGGACCGCGTGCACGGCGCCACCGAGGCGGCCGCCTTTGTGCGCAAGATCGACTTCAAGCCGTCCCTTGTCAAGTTTGACGAGGCGATTGCCAACAAATAAAGGAGGCACCCATGGCAGCAATTGTACGCTACGGCATGGTGGGTGGTGACAGCGGCGCCTTCATCGGCACGGTGCACCGCCGCGCCATCCGTTTTGATGAGCGCGCCCACCTGGTCGCCGGCTCCTTCTCCGCCTCATCCCAGCAGAAGAACAAGGATACCGGAGCGCTGCTGGGGCTGGACCCCAAGCGGGTCTACAGCAGCTATGAGGAAATGGCCCGGGAGGAAGCCAGGCGCGAGGATGGGATAGACTTTGTGTCCATCGTCACCCCCAACGTCACCCATTTTGACATCGCCAAGGCCTTTTTGAGCGAGGGCATCCACGTGATGTGCGAAAAGCCCCTCAGCTTCACCGTGGAACAGGCGGAGGAGCTCAAGGCGCTGTCTGAGCAAAAGGGCCTGCTCTTTGGCGTCAACTATTCCTACACCGGCTATGTGCTGGCCAAGGTCATGCGCGAGATGGTGAGGGATGGCAAGATTGGCAAGGTGATCAACGTCAACGCCGAGTACCCCCAGGAGTGGCTGCTGGACGACCTGCACCCGGTGCCCGGGCAGGAGCTCAAGCTCAGCGTCTGGCGCAAGGACCCCGAGGTGGCGGGCATCTCCAACTGCGTGGGCGACATCGGCACCCACATCGAGAACTTTGTGCACTATGTCACGGGGCTGAACATCAAGCGCCTGCTGGCGGTCACCAACCACTTTGGCCAGCCCCTGGACCTCAACGCCAACATCCTGGTGGAGTATGACAACGGCGCCAATGGCGCCTACTGGTGCTCCCAGGTGGCCGCGGGCACCCTCAACGGCCTGGCCGTGCGCATCTATGGGGACCAGGGTTCCCTGGAATGGCAGCAGGAGAACCCGGATTTCGTCCGCTACACCCCCCGGGGCGAGGCGCCGCGCCTGCTCACCCGCGGCAACGGCTACCTCAAGGAGAAGGCGGCCGCCTACAGCCAGCTGCCCACCGGCCACCCCGAGGGTCTGCACGTGGCCTTTGCCAACCTGTACAAGAACTTCATCACCGCCGTGCTGATGAACAAACGGGGCGAGGACACCACCAGCATTGATTTCCCGCGGGTGGAGGACGGCATCAACGGCGTAAAATTCGTGCACGCTGTGGTAAAAAGCGCGGCGAACGACGCCTGCTGGGTAGAATTGTAGCGACACTTGATTGGCATCGCCGCCAATCAAAAAAGGTGCAAATGGAGGATACCATGAGGAAACTGTTATCCCTTCTGCTGGCAGCCGTGATGTTGCTGTCTGTGACCAGCGTGCTGGCCGCCAACGAGGACATCGTGATCCTGGTGCCCAACGCCGACCACGGCTGGACCGGCGCCGTGCTCAGCTACGCTGAGGAAAAAGCCAAGGAAATCACCGATGCCGGCGTGTACACCGCCCGCGTCATCGCCTCCTCTGACCCCGCCAACCAGATCACCCAGGTGGAGGACATCATCGACAACAAGTCCGCCCGGACCGTCGTCATCCTGCCCTATGACAACACGCTGGAAGCCACCATGCGCAAGCTCGTGGACAGCGGCATCCCCTTTGTGATGTACGACCGTGTGATTGACGCGGTGGCGGAGAACGCCGTCTCCGTTGTCAAGGGCGACAACGAGGGCATCGGCCTGGAGACCGCCAAGCGCTTTGTGGCTGACGGCCTGCAGCCTGGTGACAATGTGCTGATTATCCCCGGCGACAATTCCTCCGTGCCCGAGATGCGCAACAACGGCTTCTTCCAGGGGCTGCTTGAAGCCGGCTGGACCCAGGAGCAGGTGGATGCCATCCGTTCCACCGCCTACACCGGCTGGAGCCGCAGCGAAGGCCGCCGCCTGTTCACCGAGTGGCTGGACAGCAACACCATTGAGGACATCCAGGCCAACCGCTACATCTTCACCCATGATGACGAGATTGCCATGGGCATGCTGGAGGCGCTGAAGAGCTCCGATATTGACCCCGGCAAGAAGGAAGCCTTCCTGGGCGCCAAGGTCAACCTGGGCACCTCCTCCGGCCTCAACGAGATTTACTCCGTGCTGCGCGGCATCCACCAGAAGGACTACACCGAGGAAGTCGCCCAGCTCAACGACCTCTTCTCCGTCACCTATGACCCCGGCATGATCAAGATTGCCATCCAGGACATGGTGGACCACCTGGACGGCAAGGAGGTGCCGCGTGACCACGTGGTGCCCGTGAGCGTGGTGGACGCCACCAACGTGGACCAGTTCCAGGGCTTTGGTGACGCCTTCGCCAAGTAAACCCGTGCCACCTCCCTCCGCAGGGGCCGCCCTGCGGAGGGCTTTTCGCAAATTGGAAAGGGCTGATTGACCTTGCTGCAGATGACCGGCATCAGCAAATCCTTTTTTGGTGTCAAGGTGCTTGACCATGTGGACCTCAGCGTCCGCCCCGGCGAGGTGCATGCCCTGCTGGGGGAGAATGGGGCCGGCAAATCAACCCTGATGAACATCCTGGCGGGCGTCTATCACCGTGACGCCGGCCAGGTTGTTTTTCAGGGCAAGCCCCTGGAGAACACCACGGTGCACTCCTCAGAGGAGGCAGGCATCGCCTTTGTGCACCAGGAGCTCAACCTCTTCAACGACCTGCGCGTGTATGAGAATGTTTTTTTGCGCAAGGAGATCGTGCGCCCCTTTGGCGTGTTGGCCAAGAAGGAGATGATCAGAAGAACCCGGGAGCTGATGCGCCAGCTGGGCGTGGACATCAACCCCTCCGACATGGTGTCTGAGCTTGACACCAGCAAGAAACAGCAGCTGGAGATCGCCAAGGCGCTGTTTGCAAAGGCGGAGCTCATCATCCTGGATGAGCCCACCACCTCGCTCAACAGCGATGAGATTGACATCCTCTTTGGCCTGGTTGACCGCCTCAAGGCGCAGGGCAAGTCCTTCATCTTCATCTCCCACAAGATGCAGGAGGTGTTCCGCATCGCGGACCGTTTCACCGTGCTGCGCAACGGCCAGCTCATTCACACCGGCGACATCAGGGATGTTGACCCCACCCAGGTGGCGCGGATGATGGTGGGCAGCCAGTACACCGACCAGAGCGTGTACGAGGCGCGGGAGCTGGGGGAGGTGGTGCTGGAAACCCGCCGGCTGTCCGGCGAGGGCTTCCATGAGGTTGACCTCAGCATCCGCCGGGGGGAGATTGTGGGCTTTACTGGGCTCAAGGGCGCCGGCATTTCGGAGCTCTTCGCCACCATTTTCGGCGTGCTGCCCATCAAAAGCGGGCAGCTGCTGCTCTTTGGCCAGGAGATGAAGGGCAACAGCGTGCGCCAGGCCATGCGCAGCCGCCTGTCCATGATCGCCGCCAACCGCAAGGAGAACTCCATCATCCCGGATTTTTCCCTGCTGGAGAACTTCTACGTGTCCGAGCACCGCTTGTCCAGCAAAAGGCCGCTGATTGCCGTCAAAGGGGAGCTCAGGCGCTACAAGACCCACAGGGATGCCTTGTCCATCCGCGCCAACTCCGCCTTTGACATGATTACCTCGCTGTCTGGCGGCAACCAGCAGAAGGTCATCCTGGCGCGCTGGCTGAACACCCAGGCGGACATCCTGCTGCTGGACAACCCCACCCAGGGCATCGATGTGGGCAGCAAGGCAGAAATTTATGGGCTGATCCAGCAGCTGGCCCTCTCGGGCAAAACCATCCTGGTCAACACGCTGGAGATTCCCGAAATCATGAAGATGGCGGACCGCTGCGTGGTGTTCTATCATGGGCGCGTCCACTCCATCCTCCAGCGCGATGAGATTGCCGAGGAACGGGTGATGATCGCGGCCACCAACGCCATCAAATCGGAGGTACACGCATAAATGACGCCATCCAGCGCACTCAGCGGCCGGCCTAAGCAGTCCTTTACCCGGGTGCTGGGCAATTACAGCTTTGTGCTGATTTTCATCGCGATTTTGATGGTCTACCTGATCATCAACGCCGGGGCCACCACCTGGAGCGGGGTGATGAACATCCTGCGCCACTCCACGGTGGTGGGCATCATTGCCTTTGGCATGGGCCTGGCCATCATCACCGGGGGCATCGACCTGTCGGTGGGCAGCATGCTGTCCCTCATTGGCGGGTTTTCCGTGGTGGTGTTCAACGCCACCAACAGCCCGCTGATCACCCTGGTCTTCGCGCTGCTGGCCGGGCTGGCGCTGGGCAGCATCAACGGCCTGCTGATTGGCTGGGTCAAGATGCCGCCCTTTATTGTCACCCTGGCCAACATGATGATTTTCCGCTCCATCGCCCAGTACTACCTGCGCAGCGTGGAGCGCAAGTCCATCTACAACATGGACGGGACGCTCAGCAGCTACGACGCCTTCTACAACTTTGGGCAAAGCAAGCTCTTTGACCTGATTCCCATGGTGGGCGTGATCCTGGTGCTGGTCACGGTCATCATGGTCTTCCTTTCCACCTCCACCAAGTCTGGCCGCACCATCTATGCCGTGGGCAGCAACGAGCGCGCCGCGGTGCTGGCGGGCATCAGCGTGGAGTGGGTGCGCACCAGCGTCTACGCCATCACCGGCGTGCTCAGCGGCCTGGCCGCCTTTCTCTGGCTGGCCATGAACGGCGCCGTGGACCCGGCCACCCTGGGCCGCAGCAACGAGATGTACGCCATCGCCGCGGTGGTGATTGGCGGGGTGAGCATGTCAGGGGGCAAGGGCAAGCTGCTGGGCATCCTCTTTGGCGCGATGAGCTACAACATCATCGACAAGATCATTGCGGCCATGCGCTTTGACGCCCTCATCAACGACACCATCAAAGGCGCCATCCTGCTGGTGGCGGTGCTGATCCAGATCATGATTCCCGTGCTGCGGGGCCGCTTGCGCAAAACCAGGGATTAGTTGTCAGCCTTGTCCTGCTGTCTTGATGGTGCCGGCGGCCCCGTTCTTGTCAGCCTGTTGCTCGCTTGCTATACTGCCTGCAGTGACCGTGTAAAGGGGGTGCCCCGTCATGTGGCGTGACTGGAAGCGCTGGCTGTTGCCTTTGGGGGGGCTGCTCTTATTCGCCTTTTTCCTGTACCGCTTTGACGCGCTGCTGGCGCTGCTGATGACCTTCCTGTCCATCATCTCCCCCTTCATCATCGGGCTGTTCCTGGCCCTTCTCATCAACCTGCCCATGCGGCGGCTGGACGGCTGGCTGTCCTACCTGTTGCGGGACAGGCGCCTCTTCCCCATGCGGCGGGCGATTTCCCTCACCCTGTCGGTGCTCATCGTCTTCGCGGTGATTTCGGTGCTGCTGGTGGTCATCATCCCGGAGGTCATCGCGGCTGTGGAGCGGCTGATCCGCGTGCTCCCGAACCACCTGAAAAACCTGGAAATCTGGCTGGTGGAGCGCAACGCCAGCCTGCGCCAGACCTTGGGGCTGGTGGACACCGAGGAGCGCGATGTGCGCGACCTCTTCCAGCAGGCTTACCAGTTCCTGGTGGGCGGGCTGTCCTATTCCTCCGGGGTGGTGCTGTCCGCCGCCCAATACCTGGTCAACCTGATTGTGGCCCTGGTTTTTGCCATCTACCTGCTCTTCTCCAAGGAGCGCGTCAAGGGGCAGTTTGTGAGGCTGCTGCGTGCCGCGCTGCCCGGGCAGGCCGGGCGCAGCGCCATCCGCGTGACGCACCTGTTGCAGGTGGCCTATTCCAACTTTCTGGCAGGCCAGCTGCTGCAGGCGCTGATCTCCTCCCTGCTCACGGTGCTGACCCTGCTGCTGTTTGGCTTCCCCTACCCGGTGCTCATCGGGCTGATTACCTTTGTGGCCGCTTTTATCCCTGTCTTTGGTCCCTTCATCTCCGGGATTCTGGGCGCGCTGCTGGTGCTCACCGTGTCACCGGGCCAGGCGCTTTGGTTTTTGCTGGCTTTTTTCGTGGTGCAGCAGCTGGCCGGCTCCGTCATCTACCCGCGCATCATGTCCAGCGCCATTGATATGCCCTCCATCTGGGTGTTGGTGGCGGTCACCCTGGGCGGCGGCATCCTGGGCATCCCGGGCATGCTGCTGTTCATCCCGCTCATGTCGGTCATATACCGCCTGACTTCAGAGTTTGTGCAGCGGCGCGAGGGACTGGACGACCCGCAGGAGCAACCCCTTGATCCGGCTTGAGGGGCTCACCCTGGCCTATGAGGAGGGGGGCATCCATGACCTCAGCCTGCGGGTGGAGGCGGGTGAGGCCCTGGGCGTGCTGGGCCCTGCCGGGGCCGGAAAATCCCTACTGCTGCGCGTGCTGGCCGGCCACCTGCCCGCTGACCAGGGCAGCGCCTCCATCAAGGGGCTGGACAGCTGGTCGCAGCGCCAGCAGGTGTTCAGGGAAGCGGTCTATCTGCCCTCCACCCCGGCGCTGGAGGACATGACCGGGGAAGCCTACCTGCGCTTCATGGCAGTTTACCAGGGCCGCTTCAACCCTGAAAAAGCCCGCCGTCTCACGGAGAAAATGGACATCACTCTGACCGGGCAGTGCCCGCGCATGTCCCCGGAAAACCGCCGCAAGCTCAGCCTGCTTGCCGCCCTCTCCCAGGACGCCTCCGTTTTCCTGCTGGATGAGCCTTTCCTGGGCCTGTCCGCCCTGGCCCGCGGCGCGCTGATGGATACCCTGCGGGAGTTGCGCGGCCATGGTGCTGCCATCCTGCTCACCTCCCATGTGCTGGAGGAGGTGCGCAGCGCCTGCACCCAGGTGGCCATCATCCGCAAAGGCCGCCTGGTGGTGAGCCAGCCGGTGGAGGCGCTCAGCCTCACCCGCCAGAAGGTCTACCACATCACCTTTGCCACGGCGGACGAGGCCGCCGCCTTCGCCCGGGAATGGGAGAACGCGGTGGAGCTGATCGGCACCCGGGCGCTGGTGGCCATCCCGGCCAGCCCCCAGGCGCTGCTGCGCACCCTGGCCCGCTACCAGGTGCACGACCTGGTGGGCGGGCGGGAGGAGGCCGAGGAAGGCTTCCTGCGCTACCATGGAGACGACGTGCTATGATCCCCACCTTGTTTGCTTCCCGCCTGCGCGCCCGCCACCTGCTGGCCTGGCTGCTGCCCGCCTTGCTGCTGGGCGCGCTGGCCGTGTTTTTGTATACAGAGGCCCCTCTGGCGCAGGTGCGGGCGCTCCAGGGGGAGTTGCCGGAGCTGTTCACCGTGCTGGGCTTTTATGGTGACAGCAGCCTGCCGCTGTTTTTGCTCAGCTACCTCTATGGCCTCATCCTGCCGCTGCTGTCGACCCTCCTGGCCATCCACCTGGCAGCCCGGCTCATCACGCGCCCGCTGCTGGATGGCCGCATGGCCATGCTGCTCAGCGCCAGCCACAGCCGCGGCGCTGTCTTGCTCAGCCTCTGGTGGGTGATGGCGCTGTACCACCTGCTGCTTGCGCTGGCGGCGCTCACCGGCCAGGTGCTCATGGCCCTGCTGCTCTTCCCGGAGGCCAACCTGCTGGCCCTGCTGCGCCTGTCAGGCGGCTTCCTGGCGGTCAGCCTGGTCTGCCCCGCGCTGACCCTGCTGCTGGCCTGCGCCAGCCCGGATGAACGTGCCCTGCGCCGCCGCGGCGGCCTGCTGTTGTATGGCATGCTGGCGCTGGGGCTTGTCGCCCGGCTGCCCGGGTGGACCCGCTGGCTGCGTTTTGCCAGCTTCTGGTCGCTGTTTGAGGGGACAAGGCTCATTTTCAACGGCGCGTCCTGGCAGCTGCCATTGCTGGCCCTGGCCCTCACCCTGGTGCTGATTTTGTTCGCGCTCCTGTCCTTTCGGGGGCGCGAGGTGTAAAGGAGGCTGCCATGCAGTCCAGTTTTGTGGTCCATCCCTGGAAGGTCATCCAGACCAGCTTCAACCCCGGTCACCAGCGCTTCGCGGAAAGCCTGATGTCCCTGGGCAACGGCCAGATGGGGCTGCGCGGCAATTTTGAGGAGCACTACAGCGGCGACCACCACCAGGGCACCTACATCGGCGGGGTCTGGTTCCCGGACAAGACGCGGGTAGGCTGGTGGAAGAACGGCTACCCGCAGTACTTTGGCAAGGTCATCAACGCCATGAACCTGATTGGCCTGGACGTGCGGGTCAACGGCCAGCAGCTGGACGCGGGCACCCTGCAGGTCATCCGTTTCCAGCGGGAGCTGGACATGCAGACCGGCACCCTCAGAAGGGACATGGTGCTGAAAACCCCCCAGGGCCGCGTGCAGGTGCGCGCCGAGCGCTTTGTGTCCATGGCGGACACAACCTGCATGGCGCTGCGCTATGAGGTGGTGCCCGATTATGATGCCGAGGTCACCATTGACGCCTTCCTGGACGGGGAGGTGCGCAATGAGGACAGCAACTATGACGAGCACTTCTGGGAGCAGCTGGATGCCGGCGTGGTGGAGCACGCGGCCGGCGGCTACCTGGTCAGCCGCACCCGGCCCAACCCCTTTGACACGCCCCGCTTCACCGTGGCCGGCGCCTTCCGGGTGCAAAGCGACATGGAGTACACCAGCGATGAGGCCCGCCTGGGTTTTGTGTCCCTGCGTTTTGCCAAATCGCTCAAGGCGGGCGAGAAGGCCACCCTGGACAAGATCATCTGTGTGGCCACCGACCGCGATTACGAGGCAGAGGGCCTGGCAGACACCGCCCGGCGCTTTGTGCGCGGCAGCGCCAAGCTGGGCTATGAGGGCTTGCGGGCGCTGCACGCCGCCGCCTGGGCGCAGAAATGGGAGCGCGCGGACGTGGTGATCTCAGGGGACGAGGCCGCCCAGCAGGGCATTCGCTTCAACCTCTTCCACCTGCTGTGCACCTATACCGGGGAGGACGAGCGGCTCAACATCGGCCCCAAGGGCTTCACCGGGGAGAAGTATGGCGGCGCCACCTATTGGGACACCGAGGCGTACTGCTTCCCGGTCTACCTGGCCACCGCCGGTGAGGAGGTGGCGCACCAGCTGCTGCGCTACCGCCACCAGCAGCTGCCCGGTGCCTACCACAACGCCGCCCAGCAGGGCCTGCCCGGCGCGCTGTACCCCATGGTCACCTTCAATGGCATTGAGTGCCACAACGAGTGGGAAATCACCTTCATGGAGCTGCACCGCAACGGTGCCATCGCTCACGCCATCTTTGAATACACCACCTACACGGGGGATGAGTCCTGGCTCATGGGGGAGGGCCTGGAGGTGCTTTTGGGCATCGCGCGCTTCTGGGCGGGGCGGGTCCACCACAATGCCCGCACCGGCAAGTACATGATCCATGGGGTCACCGGGCCCAACGAGTATGAAAACAACGTCAACAACAACTGGTACACCAACCGCATCGCCGCCTGGTGCCTGGAGTATTTCGCCGATGCCTACATGAAGGCCACCCCGCAGCGGCGCGCCCAGCTGCAGGTGGGGGAGGAGGAGCTGCGCCGGATGCTGCGCATCAGCCGGGACATGTACTACCCGGTGGATGAGGGACGCGGCGTCTTTGTGCAGCATGACACCTTTCTGGACAAACAGCTCATGCCTGTCTCCGAGCTGATGCCGGAGGACCGTCCGCTCAACCAGCGCTGGAGCTGGGACCGCATCCTGCGCTCCTGCTTCATCAAGCAGGCCGATGTGCTGCAGGGCTTGTATTTCCTGGGCCACCTCTATGACCGGGACTGCAAGAAGCGCAACTTCGACTTTTATGAGCCCATGACGGTGCATGAGTCCTCGCTCTCCCCCTGCGTGCACGCCATCCTGGCAGCGGAAATCGGCTATGAGGACAAGGCGGTGGAGCTTTACCACCGCACCGCGCGGCTGGACCTGGACAACATCAACAAGGATGCGGAGGACGGCCTGCACATCACCAGCATGTCCGGCGCCTGGCTGGTCATTGCGCGGGGGTTTGCCGGCATGCGCACGGCCACGGGGCGGCTGTGCCTGCACCCCTTTCTGCCAACGGGCTGGACAGGGTACTCCTTCCGCTTTGAGTACCGGGGGCGGGTGATCCGCCTTGAGATGGACCAGCAGGGCGTCACGCTGACGCTGCTCACCGGCGCGCCGCTGGCGCTGACAATCTGGGATGAGGAAATCCACCTGGCGGACGAATGGAGCAAACGGGGGGCAAGGACATGAAGAAACTCTTTATTTCAGCCGACATTGAGGGCACCTGCGGTATTTCCGCCTGGAGTGAAACCATCAAGGAGCGGGCGGATTACGCGCCCTATGCCCAGCGCATGAGCCGGGAGGTGGCCGCCGCCTGCGAGGGGGCGCTGGAGGCGGGGGTGGAGATGATCCTGGTGCGCGATGCCCATGATTCCGCGCGCAACATCGACTGGTCCTTCCTGCCGCGCCAGGCCCAGCTCATCCGCGGTTGGGGGCAGGACCCCCTGAGCATGATGACCGGCCTGGATGAAAGCTTCATGGGGGTGGTCTTCACCGGCTACCATGACGCGGCGGGCAGCGGGGAAAACCCGCTCTCCCACACCCTGGACACCGGCGTCATCTGGATGAGCCTCAACGGCGAGCCGCTGAGCGAGGCGGTCATCAACACCTACACCGCCGCGCGCTTTCAGGTGCCGGTGCTGGCCATCACCGGGGACGCGGGCATCTGCGCGCGCATGCAAGCGTTGGTGCCCGGCATCAGGACGGTGCCTGTCAACCGCGGCCGGGGCGGGCTGGTGCTCAGCATCCACCCGGAATTGGCCCAGCAGCACATCCGTGAGGCGGTGGCCAAGGCCTGCGACCAGGCAAACGAACGCGAACCCCTGCCGCTGCCTGAGCAGTTCCGGCTGGATGTGCGCTACAAGGAGCACCCCAAGGCCCACAGGGCCAGCTTTTATCCCGGCATGCAGCGCCTGGACAGCCACACCCTGCGCTATGAAGCGGAGGACTGGTACGAGGTGCTGCGCATGCTGCATTTCTGCGTTTCATGAGACGACAGCAAGGAGGATCAAAATGAACAGCTTTCCCATCGGCGTGATGCTGGAGTCCTTCCGCCTGCCCATCCGGGAGGCGCTCAACAAGGCGGCCCAGATAAAGGTGCAGGGCATCCAGGTGTATGCCACCACGGGCGAACTGTCCCCGGACAAGCTGAACGCGGCTGCCCGGAAGGACTTTCTGGCCCAGGTCAGGGACCAGGGCCTAGAAATCTCCGCCGTCTGCGGTGACCTGGGCCATGGCTTTGGCGACCCGCACAAAAACCCCGATCTGGTGGCCCGCTCCAAGCGCATCCTGGATTTGTCGCTTGAGTGGGACTGCGGCATCGTGACCACCCACATCGGCGTGGTGCCGGAGGACAGCAGCCATCCGCGGTACAGGATCATGCAGGAGGCCTGCGGTGAGCTGGCCCGGTACGCCGACAGCGTGGGGGCCAAATTCGCGGTGGAAACAGGTCCGGAGACCGCGGCCACTCTGAAGGGCTTCCTGGATTCCCTCAAGTCCCACGGCGTGTCCGTCAACCTGGACCCGGCCAACCTGGTCATGGTGACCGGGGATGACCCGGTGCGGGCGGTGCACACCCTGAAGGACTACATCGTGCACACCCACGCCAAGGACGGCAAGCGCATCTACTACAGGGCGCCAGAGGAGGTCTACGGCATCGTCCACACCGACAAGCTGGAAAGCCCCTCCTTTGCGGAGCTGCCCCTGGGGGAGGGCAAGGTGGATTTCCCCGCCTACCTCAACGCGCTGCGCCAGATTGGGTTTCAGGGCTACCTCACCATCGAGCGGGAGGTGGGGGACCAGCCGGAGGCGGACATCCGCAAGGCGGTGGACTTCCTGCGCGCGCTCTTTGTATAGTTTCATCATCGTCTCGCCCAGGCAACCCGGCACCCCGCCACTTGACAGGCGGGGCGCCCCTTCCTATGATAGGCGAACAGTCAATAGGAGGGCAGCATGGGTTCATTGCGGCGCATCATCGGCCTGCTCAAACCATATCGCGGGATGGTCATCCTGGCTTTCCTTTTTCAATCCATCGTCATCACCAGCCGCCTGATCCAGCCCCTCATCACCCGCCTGGTGGTCAATGAGGTCATCATCGCGGGCCAGCAGGCCCTGCTGCTGCGCCTGCTGCTGTCGCTATTGGGCCTGGTGCTGGTCCGGGCCAGCAGCGGCTTCTTGCGGGTGCAGCTGATGGAGCGGGCCTCCCAGTCCGTGGCCTATGACCTGCGCACAGGCCTGTTCCGCCACCTGCAGAACCTGTCCGCCTCCTTTTATGACCAGAACCGGGTGGGGGAGATCATGTCCCGCATGACCGGCGACCTGGAGGGCGTGCGGGACTACCTGGCTGAGGGCATCGTCACCTTCTTTGAGCAGACGCTTACCTTCTTCGGCGCGCTCATCTTCATGTTCACCCTGTCCTGGCAGGTGGCGCTTACCATCCTGACCACCCTGCCCCTCATTGCCTGGGTGGCCTTCCGCTTCCGCAAGCGCATCGGCCCGGTGTTCCGCGAGGTGCGCGAGCAAAGCGCGCAGCTCAACACCCGCGTGCAGGAGGACCTGGCCGGCATCCACGTGGTCAAGGCCTTTGTGCGCGAGGACCACGAGCAGCAGCGCCTTGAATTGGAGAACCGCAAGCTGCTGGCCCTGCACCTGAACATCACCGACATCTGGAGCGATTATGTGCCCGTCATGCAGGGCCTGTCGGAGGTGTGCACCCCGCTGGTGCTGGCGGTGGGCGCCGCGCTGATTGCGGCTGGGCGCATGGACATCGGCACCCTGGTGGGCGTGACCGGCTACATCTGGATGCTCACCCAGCCCATGCGCATGCTCTCCCAGATCATCAACGGCATGACCCGCGCGTCCACCAGCGCGGAGAAGGTCTTCTACTATCTGGACCTGGGCTCAAGCATCAAGGACGTGCAAGATCCGCAAACGCCGGAAAAACGCGAGGGGCATGTGGTGTTTGACCGGGTGTCCTTCCGCTATGACGAGCAGCTGGTGCTGGACGACATCAGCTTTGAGGCGCTGCCCGGGCAAACGGTGGCCATCATGGGCGCGACTGGTGCTGGCAAGACCACCCTGGTGCGCCTGCTCTCCCGCATCTATGAGGCCAGCGCCGGCCGGGTGCTGGTGGACGGCGTGGACGTCAAGCTCCAGGCCATGCGCGCGCTGCGCAAGGACATTGGCTATGTGCCACAGGAAACCTTCCTGTTCTCTGAATCCCTGTTTGAAAACATTCGCTTTGGCCGGCCGGAGGCGCCCCTGGAGCAGGTTGTGCAGGCTGCCCGCGCTGCCCAGGCGGAGCCTTTTATTGAGCAGATGCCCCTCAAATACGAAACTGTGGTGGGTGAGCGCGGCATCGGCCTGTCCGGCGGGCAAAAGCAGCGCACCGCCATTGCCCGGGCGCTGCTGATTGACCCGTCCATCCTGGTGCTGGATGACGCCACCAGCGCTGTGGATATGCAGACGGAATATCTGATTCAGCAGCACCTGGAGCGGGCCATGCAGGGGCGCACCACCTTTGTCATCGCGCACCGCATCAGCTCGGTCAAAAACGCGGACCAGATCCTGGTGCTCAACCAGGGCCGCATCGCGGAGCGGGGCACCCACCAGCAGCTGCTGGCCTTACGGGGGGAGTACTGGCAGATGTGGCAGGATCAGCTGACCAGCATCGCGGGGGAAGGGGAGGTGGGCTGATGGCCAAGGTTTTACGCCAGCTGGATGACGAGGCGCTGGAGCGCCCCTTTAACCGCAACCAGTTTTTCCGCACCCTGGCCTACCTCAAGCCCTACCGCAAGCGCGTGCTGCTGGCGCTGCTGGTCATGGTGACGGCCACCTTCGCCTCCCTTGGCTCCCCCTTCCTCATGAGCCGGGCGGTGGGCATGCTGGAGCGCGGCAGTTTCTCGGGCATCTGGCTGGTGTTGCTGGGCATGGCCATCCTGTCCGTGCTGGGCGCGCTGCTGACCCGTGCGCGCGTGCGGCTGATGGACTACGCCGGGCGCCGCTCCCTGGCCACCCTGCGGGAGGACCTCTTCCGCCATGTGCAGTCCCTGTCCTTCAGCTTCTTTGACACCCACTCCGCCGGCAAGATTCTGGTGCGTGTGGTCAATGACGTGGACGCGCTCAACGACCTGTTCACCAACGGCATCATCGACGTGCTCATCAACGCGTTCACGGTGGTGGTGCTGCTGGTCATCATGCTGCTGGTCAACTGGCGCCTCACCCTGATTGGCCTGTGCATCATGCCGCTGTTGCTTTTCCTCATCTTCCGCTTCAAGCGCATCATGCGGCGCAACTGGCAGTATGTGCGCACCAAGCGCAGCAACATGAACGGCTGGCTGCACGAGGCGCTGCAGGGCATGCGGGTCACCCAGATTTTTGTGCGGGAGGAAGAGAACGCGGGCATTTTTGAAGGCGCCAACGACGACATCCGCAGTGGCTGGATGCGCGCCATCCGCTACAACGCCGCCTTCTGGTCCCTGCTGGATGTGACGGGCACCATCGGCACCGTGCTGGTGTACTACTTTGGCGTGCGCTTCATCGACCAGGGCCTGCAGCTGGGAGACCTGCTGCTGGTCATCTGGTACCTCAACCGCCTGTGGATGCCGCTGAACACCCTGAGCAATTTCTACAACAGCCTGCTCACCGCCTCCGCCTCCATGGAGCGCATCTTCCAGATCATGGATGAGGTGCCCCGGGTGCGCGACGCCGCGGACGCCCGCGAACTGCCGCCCATTGAGGGCCGGGTCACCTTTGAGGAGGTCACCTTCGCCTACAACCAGGACAAGGTGGTGCTCAACGATGTTTCCCTCGATGTGCGGCCGGGCCAGACCGTGGCCCTGGTGGGGGAGACGGGGGCCGGCAAAACCACCATCGTCAACCTCATCAGCCGTTTTTACGACGTGACCCGTGGGCGGGTGCTGGTGGATGGGCAGGACATCCGGGAGGTCACCCTCAACAGCCTGCGCAGCCAGATGAGCGTCATGCAGCAGGACAGCTTCACCTTTTCCGGCACCATCATGGAGAACATCCGCTACGGCCGCCTTGACGCCAGCGATGAGGAGGTCATGGCGGCCGCGGCCGCGGTGGGCGCGGAGGAGTTCATCCTGCAGATGCCCCGGGGCTACCAGACCGAGGTGTCCGAACGCGGCAGCTCCCTGTCCACCGGACAAAAACAGCTGGTGTCCTTCGCCCGCGCCCTGCTCAACGACCCCAGGATCCTCATCCTGGATGAGGCCACCTCCTCCATTGACACCCGCACGGAGATGCAGATCCAGAAGGCGCTGGCGGTGCTGCTGCGCGGGCGCACCAGCTTTGTCATTGCCCACCGCCTGTCCACCATCCGCAACGCCGATGTCATCCTGGTGATTGAGGATGGGCGCATCCGCGAGCAGGGCAGCCACGGGCAGCTGATCCGTCTGCCAGAGGGCAGATACCGCGCGCTGTGCGAGGCCCAGGTGCGCTTTATGCAATCCTGAGCCCCGCGCTTTACATTTCTGGCGGCTTGAGTATAATAGTCTGGCGATGAAAGGGACGGGCGCCGCAAGCCTGCCCGCAAGCGAGCCGGGGGTGGTGTGAGCCCGGCGGGGAGCGCGGCGCTGGATCACCCCGGAGCGTGAGCGATCACGGCAGCCCGCCGTTACCGGGCATAAAGCGGGCGCATTGCGCCAATTTGGGTGGTACCGCGGATCTTCCGTCCCATGGGGGGCGGTTTTTTAATGGAGGAAGAGGATGTATCAAAAGGTTCCAAGCGACATGAACTTTGTGGCCAGGGAAAAAGAGGTGTCCCGCTTCTGGGAGGCGCATGACATCATGCACAAAAGCTTCCGGCAGCACAAGGGCAAGGAGCGCTACACATTCTATGAGGGCCCACCCACGGCAAACGGCCGGCCGCATTTCGGCCATGTTATCACCCGCGCCATGAAGGACCTCTTCCCCCGCTACCACACCATGAAGGGCAAGGACGTCTTCCGCATTGGCGGTTGGGATACCCACGGCCTGCCGGTGGAGCTGGAGGTGGAGAAAAAGCTGGGCATTGATGGCAAGGACCAGATTGAGGCCTATGGCATTGAGCCCTTCATCCACGAGTGCAAGCTGTCTGTCTGGAAGTACCTGAAGGACTGGGAGGAAATGTCCCGCAGGGTGGGCTTCTGGGTGGACATGGACAAGGCCTATGTGACCTATTACGACAGCTACATCGAGTCCGTCTGGTGGAGCCTCAAGCAGGTGGCGGACAAGGGCCTGCTGTACAAGGGTCACAAGGTGGTGCCCTACTGCCCGCGCTGCGGCACCGCGCTGTCCTCCCACGAGGTGGCCCAGGGCTACCAGGAGGTGGCGGATTTTTCCGCCTTTGTGCGCTTCCCCCTGGTGGACGAGCCCGACACCTACCTGCTGGCCTGGACCACCACCCCCTGGACCCTGCCCTCCAACGTGGCCCTGTGTGTGAACGAGAAGGAGGACTATGTGCGCCTCAAGGTGGGGGAGGACACCCTCATCATGGCCAAGGCGCTGGTGGGCAGCCTGTTTGATCTGGCGGGGGAGGACAGGCCGTCCCTCAGCGCGCCCTTCAAGGGCAGCCAGCTGCTGGGCCTTAAGTACAAGCCGCTGTGGCCCCTGGCAGATACCCGGGAAGAGGCCCTCTATGTGGTGGGCGACAGCTATGTCAGCCTGGAGGACGGCACCGGCATCGTGCACATCGCCCCCGCCTTTGGTGAGGATGACGCGCGCATCGGGCGCGAGCGCGGGCTGCCCTTTGTGCAGCTGGTGGACACCCAGGGCCGCTTTGTGGCGGACACCCCCTGGGCGGGCACCTTCATCAAGGAAGCCGACCCCCTCATCCTGGAAGACCTGGCCGGGCGCGGCCTGCTGCAGAAAAAAGCGCTGTACACCCACAACTACCCCCACTGCTGGCGCTGTGACACCCCGCTGATGTACTACGCGCGCGCCACCTGGTTCATCCGCATGACCCAGGTGAAGGACGAGCTGGTGCGCAACAACCGTTCGATCAACTGGGTGCCCGAGAACATCAAGGAAGGCCGCATGGGCAACTTTGTGGAGAACGTGATGGACTGGGCCCTCTCCCGCGAGCGCTACTGGGGCACGCCCCTGCCTGTCTGGCTGTGTGAGGATGACCACATGCACGTGGTGGGCAGCCGGGAGGAGCTGGAGCGCATGAGCGTGGCGCCCCTGGATGACCTGAGCGAGCTGCACCGCCCCTACATCGACCGGGTGGTGCTCAAGTGCCCTGAGTGCGGCAAGGACATGCACCGCACCAGGGAGGTCATCGACTGCTGGTATGACTCCGGCGCCATGCCCTTTGCCCAGTGGCACTACCCCTTTGAGAACGGGCAGGCTTTCCATGAGCGTTTCCCGGCCGACTTTATCTCAGAGGCCGTGGACCAGACCCGCGGGTGGTTCTATTCCCTGTTGGCCATCTCCACCCTGGTGTTTGGCCAGTCCTCCTACAAAAACTGCCTGGTGTTGGGCCATGTGCAGGACAAGGACGGCCACAAGATGTCCAAGCACCTGGGCAATGTGGTGGACCCGATGGCCGTGATTGAGCGCTTTGGCGCGGATGCGGTGCGCTGGTATTTCTACACCGCCGGCGCGCCCTGGCTGCCCAGCCGCTATTCTGACGAGGCGGTGAGCGAAGCCCAGCGCAAGTACATGAGCACCCTGTGGAACACCTACGCCTTCTACATCCTCTACGCGCAGATTGACCGCTTTGTGCCCTCGGAGCACCCCATGGACCGCGGTCAGCTCACTCTGATGGACCGGTGGATCCTGAGCCGCCTGCACTCCACCATCAAGCTGGTGGACGAGCACCTGGCCGCCTACCGCGTGCCTGAAAGCGCCAACGCCATCGCCAGCCTGGTGGACGACCTGTCCAACTGGTATGTGCGCCGCGGGCGCGCCCGGTACTGGGGCAAGGGCATGGCGCAGGACAAGCAGGCAGCCTTCATCACCCTGTATACGGTGCTGGAAGCCATCACCCGCATGAGCGCGCCCTTCACGCCCTTCCTGAGCGAGTCCATTTACCAGAACCTGGTGCGCTCAGTGGACAGCCAGGCGCCGGAATCCGTGCACCTGTGCGCCTTCCCGCAGGCAGATGAAAGCTTCATTGACCCGGACATGGAGCGGCAGATGGCGCAGCTGCTGCAGGTTGTGCAGTTGGGCCGCGCCTGCCGCAACCAGGCCAACCTGAAAATCCGCCAGCCGCTGAGCTGCCAGCTGGTCATGGGCGCGGACCTGGGGGAGGAGTACCAGGCGCTGGCGCAGGATGAGCTCAACGTGAAGGAGATCATTTTCACCCAGGACCCGGATGCCTTCACCGGCTACCGCCTCAAGCCCCAGCTGCGCACCCTGGGCCCGCGCTTTGGCAAGCGGCTGGGCGCGGTCAGCAAGCTGCTGGCCCAGGCAGACGGCGCGAAGGCCGTGGCCGCCTTCCGACGCGGGGAGGCCCTGCAGCTGCAGCTGGACGGGGAAACCATTGAACTGGGCGAAGACGACGTGCTGGTGGAAACCACCGAAAAGGAAGGCCTGGTGGCCCAGGAAGCCCGTGGGGTGACCGTGGGCCTGCTGACCGGGCTGACCCCCGAGCTGATTGACGAGGGCTACGCGCGCGAGGTCATCAGCAAGCTGCAGACCATGCGCCGTGACGCCGGCTTTGACGTGACCGACCGCATTCAGGTGCGCTACACCGCGGATGAGGAGCTGGCCCGGGCGCTGGCGGTTCACCAAATGATGGTCGCCCAGGTGGTGCTGGCCACCAGCTTTGAGCCGGGCCCGGCCTTGCCCGGAGCCTACAGCCAGGAATGGGACATCAACGGCAAGCCCGCCACCCTGAGCATCCTGAAAGACTAAGCCACAGCTTCATATAGCAACAAAAACAGCCTGCCGGCGCTTTGCCGGCAGGCTGTTGGCCTTGAAGGCTTCAGGGGGCTGGCTTGGCCTTTGGGCGCTGGCGCCAGGCTTGCTTGGCCAGCAGGGCTGCGCCCAGCAGGCCGCTGTCCGGCCACAGGGCGGGGGAGATGATGTACTCCTCCATGGGGGGCAGTTGCTCCTGGTCAATGTAGCCGTTGATCAGCTTGAGCGCCTCTTCGCGCACCTTGGGCAGCAGGCCTTGCTGGTGCATGACCCCGCCGCCGATCAGGATGACCTCGGGGGAGACCGCCATCAGCGCGTTGGAACACAGCTGGGCCAGGTAATAGGCCTCCAGGTCCCAGCCGCGGTGCTCATCTGGCAGCTCCCGCGCCGGGATGCCCCAGCGCTTCTGCATGGAAGGGCCGGAGGCAAAGCCCTCCACGCAGTTGGGGTGGTAGGGGCATACGCCGCGCAGCAGCGGGTCCTCCTCATGCCGGGTGAGCAGCACGTGGCCCCATTCCGGGTGCATCAGGCCGTGCACCAGGTTGCCCTCGGCGTACAGGCCCCCGCCAATGCCGGTGCCCACAGTGAAATACAGGCAGTTCTTCAACCCGCGGGCCGCGCCCAGGACGCTTTCTGCCAGCGCCGCGGCGTTCACATCGGTGTCAACCGCGGTTGGCACCCCCAGCGCCTCCTCAAAGGTCTCAAGCAGCGGATAGCGCTGCCAGGCCAGTTTGGGGGTGTTCAGGATGGTGCCAAAGGTGGGGGAACCGGCGCGCAGGTTGACCGGGCCAAAGGTGGCGATGCCCAGGGCGTCCACCGGGTGCTGGTTGAAGAAGGAGACCATCTGGGGGATGGTCTCCTCCGGCACCGTGGTGGACAGGGTGGTGCGGGCCAGCTCCTTCAGGGACTGGCTGAACACCCCCAGCACCATCTTGGTGCCGCCGGCTTCAATGGCGCCAAGCCGCATTTCAGTTCAGCTCCGAATCCAGGATGTCAATCTGGTCCTTGAGCATGGTCTGGAAGCGCTGCTTGAACTTTTGGGCGTCCGCTTCCAGCACCTCAATTTCCTTTTTCAGCGCTTCCTTGCGCGCCTCCAGGTCATCCAGCTCGGGGTCAGGCAGGCTGTCCTCGGCTGTCTGGATGATTTCCTCCGCGCGCTCGCGGGCTTTGGCGATGACCTCGTCACAGGCTTTCTGCGTCTTCTCCAGCAGCTGCTGGGCGGTCTTCAAATCGCTGGGCAGGGCGGGCGGCGCCGCGGGGGCGGAGACGGGCGCCAGCGGCGCGGGGGCCGCCACGGCTGGCATGAAGGGGGTGGGCGCCTGCTGCTGCTGCTTGAGCTGTTCGCGCAGTTGCTGGATGGTCTGGTTCATGCTTTCCATCTCATCGCAAATGGCGTCCAGAAACTCGTCCACCTCCAGCGGGTCATAGCCCCGCACCTTGGTTTTGAATTCCTTCTCCTCAATCATCGTGACGGTGATGGCCATGGTGTCTCTCCCTTCGCTCACTGGGTTTTTATTGCGCGTATGGCTGGGCCTGGTACGGCTCCTGCCCGCCCTGGGGTGCCCTGGGCGGGGCATAGGGGTTGGGCTGGGGGGCATAGGCCTGCTGCTCCTGATAGGGGGCCGCCTGCTGGGGTTGCTGCTGGTAGGCGGGCTGCTGGGGATAACCCTGCTGGGCCGCGTAGACCGGCTGGGCGTTCATCGCCGCGGCCTGGTAAGGCGCCTGCTGGGGCTGCTGCTGATACACCGGCTGCTGCGGGTAATGAGGCTGCGTCCGGGGTTGGGGGGCGTTGGCGCTGGCCGTGATGGGATCGGTATACACCATCATGCCGCTGGGGGCCAGGATGTAAAAGCCCACCTTGGTGGACAGGCGCGTCATGGTGCCGCCCAGGGCGAAGCAGGCGCCGTTGAGCATGTCCACATAGCGGCGCACCTCGGCCTTGTCAATCAGCTGGTCAATCACCACCAGGGTGCAGTTGCCCTTGCGCAGGCAGGTCATGGCCTGGCGGCAGCCGGCAATGCCGGTCACGTTGACCACATAGGCGTCCATCTGCGGGGCATCCTGTGGGGTGGCGCTGCCCGGGAACTGCACCAGGTTGCCCTCCTGCGCCTCTGGCTGGGCATGCTGGGCGGCCCGGCGGTTGCGGCCGGTCTGCTCCGGCTGCTGGCTCAGCTGCGCCTGCTGCGGGGACTGGTACTGGCCGCCCGGCTGCTGGGGAGCCTGTCCCTGGGCGGGCTGGTCCGCGTAAACTTGCTGGGCCTGCCAGGCCGGCTGAAACTGTGCCTGCTGGGGCGCGGCATATGGCTGCTGTTGGTACACGGGCTGCTGGTAGACAGGCTGCTGATACACGGGCTGCTGGTACACAGCCTGCTGGCTGTAGACCGGCTGGCCTGGCTGGGGCTGCGCGTAGCCCTGGGGGTAGGTCCCCTGGACCGGCTGCGCGTCCTCCTGCCAGGGCTCCTGGCGTTCTTCGGCAGTGCCATAGAAAAAACGGTTGTCTTTTCTGAACACAGATTTGATGCGCTCAGCCGCCCTGCTGCTCAGATCGCGTAACACCATGTATTCCTCCTCACCGCATACGGCAGGTTCATAAAAAACATTCCTGGTCATTATAACGGGTCCGGGGTGGGCTTGCAAGTTGCAGCCTAGAACAGCCTGACGGTCAGCCCTTCATAGAGGTGGCCGGCGTGCACAGGCACCACGTGCGCCTGGGTGGCGTCCTGGCTGACCACCTCCACCGGCACCAGGTAGGGCCCCTCCCGGTACAACACCACCACGCCGATGATGCCATCCTGGTTGATGATGGCGGAGGCGGGCACCGCGTAGGTGATGACGGATTTGGACAGCTGCACGCGCGCGGAGCGGGTGTAGAGGATGGGCTCGATGGCGGAATCCGCTTTCAGGCGCACCAGCATCTCCCCGCCTGCCCGGGTGACCGATTCCACGCTGACGGATACCGTGGTGCTCTCAAAGCTTTCTATCAGCATGCGGTACTGGTCGCCCACCACCGGGTTCCAGCTCAGGTCATCCGCCAGCATCAGGGCACCCCAGTCAAACTGGCGCACCAGGCGGAAGATGTCAATCGCGTTCTTGGCCTGGCTGACAGGCTGGGGCACCTTGCCGTTGATCATGTCGCGGACGGCCTGCGGGCTGTACTCCTGGTAGTTGGAGGAGTTGAGCACCGCCTCAAAGCCGTCGGTGTAGAAGCTGACAATGCCGTTGTCCGTGGCCGCGAACTGCTTTGTCCAGGTCTCTATGCGCTGCAGCTGGCTGTTCTCATTGTCGTACAGGCGAGTTAGCTTGGTGTCCTCAATGTATTTCTGTTTCAGGTAGGCATGGCGCTGGGAGATGGCGTCCTTGAGCAGCTGTTCCTGGTTGAGCAGGTTGCCGCTGGCGCCGCGCACAAGCGCCTGGGTTTCCTGGGCGCGCTGCATCACCATGGTTTCCAGGCGTCCCAACTGCGCGTCCGGGGTCACGGAGGCGTCCAGCAGCACCTTGTGGTAGTCCTTGATCTGCGCGCGGTAGGATTGCAGGCGCTCCAGCTCCCGGGCGGAAAAGCCGGTGGAGTAGACCAGGCAGACCGGGTCGCCCCGGCTGACCGCCGCGCCTTCTTCTGCCATGTAGCGCACATCGGCCACGTTCTCCTGCTGGTAGACGGACTCATTGCGCACAATCAGCGTCTGCCCGGAGAAGGTGCTGCCCTGCTCTGAAATGGTGACGGTGGCGGTCTGCTGCTCCTGCCCGCCAAAGAACTGGCTGGCGGCCACGCTGACCAGCACGATGACCAGCAAGGCCAGCGCCAGGTACAGGAACACCAGCGCGTTGCGCTGCCGGGGCGGGGCGCGGTAGACCATGCGGTCATCCGGTGGCTCCTCATCGGGGTCCGGCTGGCCGGGGGGCGGGTTGGTGTACACAGGGGCCTGGTAGGGCGGCGGGGCATTGAACTGGGGCAGGGCAGGCTGGCGGGCCTGCTGGGGGTAGGCCGGCGTGAAATAGGCCTCCTCATCCTCGCCCTGTGGAAGCGGGCCAGGATGAGCCCATGGCGCCTGGGGCGCGGTGGGCTGCTGCGGCTGCCGGCCGCCGGGATCTTGCCAGGGTCCCTGTGTCATGCCATCCTCCCGGGTGGAATCAAATCAAATCATGATAGCGCTGTTTTTGTGTTCTGTAAAGCCGAAGGGGCGAAAAACGCCGTAAACACGGCGTTTTTCACAGGTCGCCCCGAGGAATGGTCAGTCAACCGGGCCTTCCAGCTCATTGGCGAACACATCCTGCACCTCCCCGGTCACGGCGTCGATGATGCAGGTGTATCCGGGTGCTTCGTTGTGTTGGATGGGGTTCTTCTGGATGAAGGTCACCTGCCAGACGCGCTGGGGGGTCGAGATGAAGTAAAAGGCGGGCTCAAACTGCTCCAGGTCGCTGTCGCTGAGCTGATAATCCGCCTTCACTTTGGAGCGCGCGATGGCAAGCGCCTGCTCCTGGCTCAGGTCACCCGCCTGGGGCAGGCCGAAGTATTCCGGCTCCCAGGCTGCCTTCTCCTCCAGGCTCCAGCTGTGGAAGGGGCCTTTCTGCTCCTCCAGGCGGTAGAACTCCGCCAGGTTTTCAGCCCAGACCAGGTCCTGCGCGTAGTCCTCGGCGCTGGTGTGGTAAACGGGCTGGCCGTCCGGCATCAGCATGGCCACGTGGTAGTGCACCGTCACCTCATGCCGCAGGTCCTTGAGGATGCTGACCAGCCACCAGCGCAGGTCACCCTCGTCGTTGGTGAAGAAGTACGCGTCCTGGCTGAAGGCCGCCCGGTCCAGTTCGCCGGTGTCCTCCTCAAAGATGGACCAGGCAAGTTCCCGCGCTGTCTCAGCGTCCATCTCCTCCTCCCGGGGCTGGGTTTCAAGGCCCCAGAAGTAGTAATCCAGGGTTTCCCGGGGCTGTGCCAAAGCGCCCTCATCGGTGCCCGCAGGCGCATGCGCGATCATGGTGTCGATGGTCTCGCCCTGCTTGTTCAGCCAAACCTTTACATCGGGCACGCCTTCCCGTCCCCAGAGGCTGATTTTCCATTGCGGCTCCTGCGGCAACCCGGGCTCATGGAAGAATGCCAGGGAGGCGGAGGCCCAGCTGTCCGCTTCCAGGCCATACAGGGACTGGGCCACCGCCTGCCCGGCCTGGATGGCCTGCTCCTCGCTCAGGTCATCCTGGCCCGGCAGCACATGCTCCACATCGGTAAACAGGTACCCCGCCTCCCGCGCCAGCTGACTGGCCTGGGCGTTGACCGCCAGCGGCCAGTGGTTGCTGTCGCCGTGCTTGTCATACAGCGCCATCAGGGCGTCCATGTATTGCCCATACCGCTCCTGGTAGCCCGGTTGAATCTGGTCAAAATCAACAGGCAGTGCCTGCTGCAGGGCCTGGGCGGCATCTCCCTCCAGGGCCAGCGCCTCCGGGCGCACAAACCCGGTCTGCCCTTCCACCGCGACATGTGCCCAGCCCAGCAGCCAGCCCATCACCTGCAGGTCAGTGCCCGCCGGATATTCCGCCAGCACGATTTGGCTCAGGCCGTTGTCCAGGTACAGCGGGCTGACCGCTTTCAGGCGCGCGGTGATTTGCGTCGCCGGGCTGTCCTTCTGCGTCAGGCTCAGGTTCTCCAGCGGCATCATGCCTTCAATGCCCGCGTAGTCCCCTTGCTGGCCGATGCGCACCCGCGCCCAGAGCTGCTCCGGCGCGCTGAGCTCCACCGGGTAGTTGCCCCGGGTGGGCTCCACCGCGATGATGGTCAGGGGCGTGCCGTTGAAATAGAAGCCCTGGGGCACATCGTAGTCATCCGGGGTGTTGGTGAGGTTGGAGGCGCCATTGAGCGCGCTGGCCACCACCGCCTGGATGGGGGAGAAGCTGCCCTCCGGCGCCGGGCTGAGTGCCGGGGTCTGCGCGGTTGCGGGCAGGGCCGCCATGGCCAGAAGCAAGGTCATCATCAATATCACCAGCCTGTGTTTTTGCATCTTCCTGTCCTCCTTGGGGAGCTGATGGTGCCATCCCCTCCCGATGACAGCAGAATATCACAAAACTGTTACAAAAAGCAGGGGTTAAGCCCTGCTTTTGTTAAAATTTGATGAACAGTGGTCCGGTCAGCCCCGTGCCTCCCCGGTGGGGCGTGGCAGGGTGGACCCGCCGTGGGGCATGGCGATGACGCGTGCGTGAGGGCCCAATTGTCCAAAGGCGGCGTCCAGCGCAGCCTGTGCACTTGGGTAGGGCTGCAGGAAGATTTCACGCGCCTGGTCATCGGTCATCTCGCTGACCAGGAAGACCTGCGCCTTCTCCAGCACCATGGCGATGGCCGCCGCCTTGTGACCGCCCAGCTCAAAGCCCTCGTGCACGCGGTTGATCAGCTGCATGGGGATGTCCGATTCACGGGCCCAGCGCTCAAACGCCGCTTCCCCATAGCCTTCCCTGCAGGAGCCAATCAGGATGATGATGCCGCCCTCGCGCACCGCGTGGCGCGCGTTGTCCAGCGCCTTCTGGGTCTGGTAGAGGTTCAGGTCCTTGGGCGCGCCGCCCTGGGAAACCAGCACGATGTCCGCCAGCTGCGGCACCTCCACCGCGTACATGCGGTCCAGGAAGGCGCAGCCGGCCCGGTGGGCCTGGACGGCGTCACCGGCCACCGCGTGCACAATCTGTTTGTCCTCGTCCAGCACCACGTTGAGGATGAAGTCGATGCCCACCAGCGCGGCCGCCTCCTCAATGTCCTCCCGGATGGGGTTGCCTACAAGGTTGCCGGCATGGGCCTGTTCATGCACCATCATGCGGTGGTTGTTTTCAATGGCGGCCGAGGTGGACACCCCCGGCATGATGGCCTTGCCGCCGCCTGAATAGCCCGCGAAATAGTGGTACTCAATGTTGCCCAGGCAGACCCGCCTGTCAGCCTCGGCGACCCGGGTGTCAATGTCCACCGGGGTCCCTCTTTGGGTGATGCCCAGGCGCATCACCCGCCTGGGGTCAGAGTCCACCACCGCGATTTCCTGCCAGGCGCGCTCCCCCGCCAGGTGACGCCGTTCCGCTTCGCTGTGGGGGCGGTGAATGCCCAGGCCCAGCACCAGGGTGATGTCCTCCTTGCGGACGCCCGCGGCGTAAAGCTCGTCCAGGATCAGGGGCATCACCTGGGCGGTGGGCATGGGCCTGGTGATGTCCGAGCTGATGATGGCCACCTTTTCCCCGGGGCGCGCGATCTGCCGCAGGGGCGGCGTGCCGATTGGCTGCGCGAGCGCCTGCCGCGCCCCGTTTACACCCCCAAGTCCCCCCGGGGGCGTGGCCGCGTGCAGCTCCTGCAGCAGGTTGGCCTCCGGCAGGTCAACCTCCTGAAACCCGTTTCCAAAGCCAAAGCGCAATGTCATCCGAACTTCCCCGCTGCCTGGCGCAATGCCTTCACCACCGGCAGTTCCTCCCCGCTCAGGAAGCGGATCAGCGCGCCCCCGCCGGTGCACAGGTAGGAAATCTGCCCCGTTTTGCCAAACTTGGCGGTGGCGGACAGGCTGTCGCCCCCGCCGACCACCGTGTGGGCGGGTGTCTGGCCCAGCGCGTCCCAGACCAGCTGGCTGCCAAGCGCCGTTGCCTCCTCCTCAAACACGCCCATGGGCCCGTTGACAAACACCGTGCGGGCCTGCTGGATGACCGCGGCGTAGCGCTGCGCGGTATGGCTGCCGATGTCCAGCGCCAGGGCGTCATGGGGCAGTGCCTGCAGCGCGGCCTCCCGCCGTTTGCCATCTTCCACCCAGGCCAGGTCCTCCGGCAGCTGGATGCGCTCAGCGTGGCGCTTCAGCAGCGCCCCGGCCTCCTCCAGGTGCTGGTCGTTGCCGGTTTGCTTCAGGTATTGCAGGCTGCCCTGGCCAATGTGCTGCCCGCCGGCGGCCAGCAGGATGTTGGCCACCAGGCCGCCGGTCAGGATGGCATCCACCTGGCCGCTGTCCAGCACGCTGCGCATCATCAGGAAGGCGTCATCCACCTTGGTGCCGCCCAGCACGTACACGCAGGGGCGCTCCGGCTGCTGCATCAGGCTGGACACCACCGTGTACTCCTGCTCAAAAAGACGGCCCATCACCGAGGGCAGCAGCTGCTGGAAGGCGCAGAGGCTGGGCTGGTCACGGTGGGCGGCCGCGAAGGCGTCATTCACATACAGGTCCGCCAGCGGCACCAGCTTGCGCACCAGCTCCGTCTTCGCCTGCTCCTGGTGGTTCAGGCGCAGGGATTGCTCAAACAGGGTCTGCTCCTCCGCGCAGAAGCGCACGTTGTCCAGCATCAGCAGCTGGCCGTCCCCAAGGCGCCTGATGGCTTCCCGCGCCGCCGGGCCGCAGACATCGTCAATGAAGCCCACCGGCCGCCCCAGCAGGTCGCTCAAGGCGGCCGCGTGGGGGGCGGTGGTGTAGTAGTTCTGGTACTCAATGTCGCTGCCCTGGTGCGCCAGGATCACCACCCTGGCGCCCTTGTCAGACAGCTCCTGCAGGGTGGGCAGGCTGGCCTTGACCCGCGCCAGGGATTTGAGCTGCCCGGTCTGCTTGTCGATGGGCTGGTTGATGTCCACCCGGCACAGCACGGTCTTGCCGCGCACCTCCACCTCATCCAGGGTCATGATGCCAAAGCGCATGTTTACCTCTTGAACCGGCCGATGTTCAGGTACCGGTTGGTTGCCCCGGTGGCCTCCTCACCATTTTCCTGCAGGCGCAGCGCCGCGCGGATGGCGTCGATGGTCTCGGGGATGGTGACCGCCTCCTGGGGGATGTTGATGGCGAACATGATGTCATCGCCCGACTCCACCACCGCGTCGCGCCAGAGGCCGATTTCATACATGTCCCCCCGCCGGTTGCCCAGGTCACGGGCATAGCGGAAGAAGCTGGCGTTGCCCAGGAAGCCTTCCTCAAGGGACACCACGCGGATGCGCGGGTGCTGCTCAAAGCATTCCAGCGCCGCCTGCCTGGTGATTTTTCCATCCCTGGGGCTGGCCAGCACAGTGATGATGTGGCCATGGGTGACCGGGGTGTGCACCAGGATACCGGTGGCCTCAATGTGGGGCATGATGGTCATCAGGTCGACCGCCTGGTGGCTGGGGGCCTTGTCCATCTGCAGGGCGTTGGTCAGGCCGCGGTGGTAATCGCCCGGGTCCGCTACGCGGCGGATGATGGTGATGGCCACTTTCTTCAGGCCAAACTGCTTGTCCAGCGCGTCCACCGCGCGGATGAGGCCGGTTGTGTTGCAGGAGGTCAGCTTCAGGTAGTCCGCCCCCAGACCAGCCGCGAAATTGGCGTAGCCATGGAAGAAAACATCGGCCACCTCGTTTTTCTCGCCCCCCTGGAAGACCGCCTTCACGCCGTGCTTCTGGTAGAGCTGCTTGTTTTTCAGGCCGATGCCCCCAGGCGCGGAATCCAGCATGATGTCCACCCCGCGCACCAGGTCTTCCATGCTGCCGGCCACCGGGATGCCCAGCTTGTCAAAGGCGGCCTTGTCAGCCCCTTCCACCAGGTACAGCTTGTATTCCTGCGCCCCCTCGCCCTTCATGCCGGCCTCGTGCAGCGCGCGGATGGACAGGGTGGGCGCGATGTCCGCGATGCCCACAAGCTCCATGTCCTCCTGCAGCGCGACGCCATCGGCCAGGCGCTGGCCAATCACGCCATAGCCAGCGATTCCAACACGAATTTTCTTCATCAGTTCCTCCAATCGTCCTCAATCAAAATGTACACGGTTGCCCTGCGCCTCAGTCCTCCACCTTGACCGGCTTTCCACCCAGCTTCCAGCTCTTCCTGGCGGCGATGGCGATTTTCACCGGCTGCAGGCCGTCATAGGCGCCCACCGGCGTCTCCTTGTCCTGCAGGCAGGCTTCCACAAAGGCCTTGGCCTCCTGGATGAAGGCGTCGTTGTAGCGCTCCAGGAAGAACCACAGCGGCTTCTCGCTGGTGACCGCGTCCCGGGTCATCAGCACGGTGTTGTTGGCCGTCTCGTTCTGGGCATGGATCATGCCCTTGGAGCCAAAGACCTCCACCCGCTGGTCATAGCCGTAGACCGCCTGGCGGCTGTTCTCAATCGTGCCCAGGGCGCCGTTCTTGAAGCGCAGGTTGATGACGCAGGTGTCCACGTCGCCCGCCTCGCCGATGGCCGGGTCCACCAGCACCGCGCCAAAGACGGATACCTCCGTCACCTCGCTGTCGGTCAGGTAGCGCACCATGTCAAAATCATGGATGGTCATGTCCACAAAGATGCCGCCGGACACCTTCACATAGCTCACCGGCGGGGCTTCCGGGTCGCGCGAGGTGACGCGCACGGTGTGCACCTCGCCGATGGCGCCCTCCCGCACGCTGTCGCGCACCTTCTTGAAGTTGCGGTCAAAGCGGCGGTTGAAGCCCACCTGGTACTTGACCCCGGCTTCCTTCACAGCCTCGAGCACTTCCTCAATCTTGTCCAGGTCATGGTCTATGGGCTTCTCGCAGAAAATGTGCTTGCCCGCGCGCGCGGCCGCGATGGAGATGGGGGAGTGCATGTCGGTGGAGGCGCAGATGAACACGGCGTCCACCTCATTGTCATCCAGCAGCTGCTGGTAATCCTGGTACACCTTGCTGACGCCCAGGCTGGCCGCCAGCGCGCGGGCGGAGAGCAGGTTCACATCGCTGATGGCTTCCACCACTGCCCCGGGCACCGCGTTCTTCAGGTTGTTGGCGTGCAGCCGTCCAATCCGGCCTGCGCCGATGACGCCCACTCTCAGCTTCCTGTTGTCCATGTCATGCTCCTCCAATGCCTTGTATTTGTTGCTTTTTCAATCAATACTGCCGCGCGTCCTTCAGGTGGCGCAGGTGATCCGCCCACACCTCCTGCTGGGCCGGGTCCTCCGACACCTCCACCGAACCCACCCGCCACCAGGACTCATAGCCGTCCGTCATGGTCTTGGGCGCGACCTTGATGTCAAAGAGCACCGGGCGGTCCTTGATGGCGAAGGAATCCTTCACCGCCTGCTCCAGCTGGGCAAGGTTGCGCACCGTGTAGGCGACGCAGCCATACCCCTGCGCGATCTGCGCGTAGTCCACCGTGAGGAAGGCGCCGTCATGCTGCCCGCTGCCGGTGCGGTAGCGCAGCTCGGTGCACAGGGAGGGGTTGCCCTGGGCCACCTGCAGGTTGTTGATGCAGCCAAAACCCGCGTTGTCAAACAGGCACACGTTGATTTTGATGCCCTCCTGAACCGCGGTGAGCAGCTCGGAATGCAGCATCACAAAGCTGCCGTCCCCCACCATGGAGTAGACTTCCTTGTCGCCCACGGCCAGCTTCTGCCCCAGGGCGCCGGAGATTTCATAGCCCATGCAGGAGTAGCCATACTCCATGTTGTAGCTGTCCGCGCTGTGGGGCCGCCACATGCGCTGCATGTCCCCCGGCAGGGAGCCGGAGGAGCCAATCACCACGGCGTCCTGCGGGATCAGCCGGTTCAGCGCGCCCAGGGCCATGGTCTGGGTGAAATCGCTTCCCAGGTCCCGCGCGAACTGCTGCGCGCTGTGGGCGTTGGCGTCGTTCACCAGGGGCGGCGCATCCAGGGTGAGGCTGTCCAGCATCTTCAGCTCTTCATGCCAGTCCGCCAGGGCATCCTGCACCTCGTTTTGCCAGCCGCTTTTGTAGCCCTTAAGCGCGTCCGCCAGCGCGCTCAGGCCCTCCCTGGCGTCTGATATCAGGGCCATTCCGTCCAGCTTGAGCGCGTGGAAGGCGGACACGTTGATGTTGAGCACCCGCGCCCTGGGGTCAAAGAGCCACTTGGACGCGGTGGTGAAGTCCGTGTAGCGCGTGCCCACGCCGATGATCAGGTCGGCCTGGCCGGCGATCACGTTGGCCGCGCGGGTGCCGGTCACCCCGATGCCGCCCAGGTTGAGGGGATGGTCCCAGGTCAGGGCCGATTTGCCCGCCTGGGTTTCCCCGAAGGGGATGTTGAAGCGCTCCGCAAAATCCGCGAAGGCCTGGTGCGCCTCGGCATAGCGCACGCCACCCCCGCAGATCAGCAGGGGTTTGCGGGCTTCCTTCACCAGGCGGGCCGCCTCCTCAAGCGCCTGCCTGGCGGGCGGGCGGCGGTCCAGCACGTGCACGCGCTTTTTGAAGAAGCGCTCCGGGTAGTCATAGGCTTCGCCCTCCACGTCCTGCGGCAGGGCCAGGCAGACCGCGCCGGTTTGGGCGGGGTCGGTCAGCACGCGCATGGCGTTGAGCAGCCCGGTCATCACCTGCTCGGGGCGCTCAATGCGGTCAAAGTAGCGGCAGACCGCGCGGAAGGCATCGTTGGTGCTGATGCCGGAGGAGTGCTCGTGCTCAATCTGCTGCAGCACCGGGTCCGGCTGGCGGCTGGCGTAGGTATCGCCCGGCAGCACCAGCACCGGGATGTTGTTGGCGGTGGCGGTGGCGCAGGCGGTGACCATGTTGGCCGCGCCCGGGCCGACTGAGGAGGTGACCGCGAAGATGCGCTTGCGCTTCATCTGCTTGGCATAGGCGATGGCGGCATGGGCCATGCCCTGTTCATTCTTGCCCTGGTAGACCTTCAGCCGCCCGCCTTCCTGGTGGATGGCCTGGCCCAGCCCCACCACGTTGCCATGCCCGGGCAGCATGAAAATGCCCTCCACAAAGGGCTCCTCCCTGCCGTCCCAGGAGATGTACTGCATGTTCAGGAAGCGCACCAGCGCCTGTGCCATGGTCAGCCTGATGGTTTTCATTGCTTGGCCTCCAATTGAAAGATGTGGTCGTTGGCATCCGGCTGCCACAGCCATTCATGCCCGGGGTCGTCGATGCGGGTCTTGCGCCAGGGGTTGTCCGGCAGGTGCCGGATGCCCCACACATAGCACATGGCGTAGCCGGGCGCCGCGGTCTGGGAGTGAAAGCCCTCCAGCAGGACGCTCAAGCCGTTGTGGCGGGAGACATAGACCTCGCCATTGCCAAAGCTGGCGCCAAAGCCCAGCGGGCGGTCAAAGCGGTGGAAATATACCTCCGGCTGGGGATGGTGGTGGGGCGGGTAGCTGGACCACTTGCCCGGGAAGTTGAGCACCTCACCCAGTACCATCTGGGACCAGGGGGCGGATTCGTAGTCAAAGAAGGTTTTGATCTCCCGCCGCATGGCGCCCAGCAGCTCGTTGTTGGCGCCCGCGTGCTGCACCATCACGTCCTGGGGGCGGTAGAGCCTGGGGGGGAAGGGCTGGGGGTTGTCCGCGGCCTGCACATAAAACTCGCAGGGGCCCAGCGCTTCCACCGTGTATTGCATGTCGCCGGGCAGGTGCAGGCAGCTGCCCTCCTCCCGGAAGGTGTCCCGCCGGCTGACCTGGGCCTGCTGGTCAGCCCATTGCAGCCGGGCCTGGCCCTGTAGCAGCAGCAGCGCTGTCTCCCGCCCTGCCTGGCCCCCTGTGTAGGTCTGCCCTTTCTCAAGCGTCAGCAGGCCCACGTCCATGCCCACCTTTGGATTTTCCTCAATGGTGAGGTAGGGGGTGTAGCCCTGTTTGATTTCTGGTTGAATGTACGCCAATGTTCGCTCCTTTTGGGTCCTATAGCCCGGTGTGCTTGCGGATGTAGTCGCGCGCCTTGATGGCGTAGGCCAGGGGGTTCGCCCGGGCGGGATCCTGCTCGGCCTCCACCAGCAGCCAGCCTTCATAGTTGGCTTTGGACAGGCGCTTGAGGATGGGGCCAAAATCCACCGCGCCGTCGCCCGGCACAGTGAAGGCGCCCTCGCGCACCGCGCGCAGGAAGCTCCAGCCCTGTTCCTTCACCTGGGCCACCACCTGGGGGCGCATGTCCTTCAGGTGGACGTGGCCCACGCGCCCGGCGTGCTTGTCCAGCATCAGCAGGGGGTCCTCCCCGGCAAAGGTGAAATGCCCCGTGTCATAGCACAGGTAGACATAGCGCGGGTCGGTGCTGTCCATCAGGCGGTCGGTTTCCTCAGCCGTCTGGACCACCGTGCCCATGTGGTGGTGGTAGCACAGCCTGACCCCGCGGACCAGCGCCATTTCACCCAGCCGGTCCAGCCCCTGGGTGAGGCGCGCCCAGTCCGCCTCGCTCATCACCGGCTTGGCCTCGCCCAGCACCGGGGTATCCATCTGGCCCTGGATGGAGCGGCTCTGCTCGGACACGTTGATGCGCCTGGCGCCCACCGCCAGCAGGAAATCCAGCTCGCGGGCAAAATCCGAGGCCACCTGTTCATAGGGTTGGCTCAGCAGGAAGCTGGAGAACCAGCGGGAGGCCACGCGCAGCCCGCGCAGGTCCAGCTCCTGCTTCAGCTCAACAGGGTCCTTGGGGTATTTGTTGCCGATTTCGGTGCCCTGAAAGCCGGCCAGCGCCATTTCGCTGACAATCTGGCGGAAGGTGTTTTCCGCGCCCAGTTCCGGCATGTCGTCATTGCACCAGCCGATGGGCGCGATGCCCAGAAAAACCTTGTCCCTGTCAAACATCAGATGTCCTCCCTCAATCTGGTCGGTGGTGGAAAGCCCGCGTGCGGGTCCACCTTGTTTCGTATCACATTGATGGTGCCCGCCAGGATGATGGCCGGGCCAAGCATGAGGCACCGGAGGTCATGGCCTGGCTGATGCAGCTCAGGCCGTTGCGGATGGTGGCGCTCATCAGGGCGCCAACCCTGGCCTCTCGCGGGCTTGTGTCACGCAAATTGCTTCCCCCAGGCAGCCTTCACAATATCATTCTGGTTGACGTGCCGGCTGCCCCGCGGGGTTTCCGCCATCAGGCGGTCCCCCGCATCCCTGCGCGCGGTCGGCCATGCCCGGCACCCAGGCCACTCAGATGATACCATGATGATGTATCCTCCTTCTTTTATCAAGTGGTTCATCAGGTGGTGGCCTCCACCCTGGCGCCTGCGTCAATCCCCGGGTGGGCAAATCAAAGATGAGGATGTCCCCGCCCTGCTGAACATTTGCCGATGACCAGCTTGTGCCGCCTGCCACCGGCGCGTTGCCCGGCCGCTTCGTGGCTGGTGGGGTTTTTGATGCGCAGGGGATTGATGCTCTGCCCAAACACCCGCCTGACCTGTGGGCGGTTGCGCAGCAACCTCCTGCTGATGTATGGCATGATTATACCATGAAAAACCCGCAGGCGACGCATGATCCATACAAATAATGTACGCGCTGGTTGAAAACACGCGCGTTTCCGCCACCACCTTGCCCAAGCCATTCATCTGGGCAGAAAGGAGAGGAGGTGACATCAAGAGGAGTGGGAGCGGAGTGATGATAAAATTTGAGTTTGTACAACACTTGTATAACATGATGTATAACACATTGTATAACATAGAATCGTACTGCCCGATATTGCACAATACTTTTGTAATAAAAAACCCCTGATTTCTCAGGGATTTTGGTCGAGGTGACAGGATTTGAACCTGCGACCTTTTGGTCCCGAACCAAACGCGCTACCAAACTGCGCTACACCTCGATGGAGCCAATAAAGGGACTCGAACCCTTGACCTGCGGTTTACGAAACCG
>JAAYEI010000055.1 GCA_012728815.1 Clostridiales bacterium | reverse complement strand
TGCGCCGGCGTGCCATAGGCCAGCTTCTTGCCGAAGGAAATCGCGCAGATGTTGTCGCACAGATCCATCACCAGGCCCATGTTGTGCTCCACCAGGAAGATGGTGGCGCCAAAATCGCGCTGGATGTCGCGGATGAGCTCAGTGAGCTCAATGGTTTCCTGGTCATTCAAGCCTGCGGCCGGCTCATCCAGGATGATCAGGCTGGCGTCCGCCATCAGGGTACGGGCCAGCTCAATGCGCTTGAGCACACCGTAGGGCTGGCCCAGGGGCGGCAGGTCCTTCACAGCCAGCAGGTCGCAGTACTCCAGGATGACCATCGCGCGTTCGCGCAGCGCCTTTTCTTCCCTGCGCACCTTGGGCAGGTTGAAAAACTGCGCGAACAGGCCGCTGTGGAACCTGGCATGCGCGGCAACCAGCAGGTTTTCCAGGATGCTCAGCTCGTGGATGACTTCCACATTCTGGAAGGTGCGCACAATGCCCTTGGAGATGATGTTGTGCACCTGGTACCTGTTCAGGCGCAGCACGGCACCCGCCTTGTCACGGAAGATGATTTCCCCCTGCGTGGGTTTGTAGAACTGGGTGATGCAGTTGAACACCGTGGTCTTGCCGGCGCCGTTGGGGCCAATCAGGCCGAAGATCTCGCCCTGTTTCACGTCAAAGCTCAGCCCGTCCACCGCCTTCAGGCCGCCAAAGACCATGCTGAGGTTGTCCAGGCGCAGGCAGACGTCCTCCGGCAGCTGCGCGTCTGTTTCCACATGCTTGTGCGCGGGCTGCTCGGCCAGGCCGGCCAGCTGCTGGGCCAGGCTTTGCCGCCTCGCGCTGCGGGCTTGCTTTTGCACCTCATAGGGCGGGGCGGTTCCGGGGGCCGCCTGGTCCATGGTCAGGGCCTGCGCGCCAGTGGCCAGGACGGATTTGCGCGACAGCAGCCGGGACAGGCGGTGTTTGGTGTCCGCCGCCAGTTGCACCAGCCCGCCGGGGTAGAACATCACGATCAGCACGATGATGATGCCGATGGTCACGTTGATGACCCAGGGGTTCTCGCGGAAGAAGGTGATGTCCTGCAGGAAAATGGGGGTGATGCCAAACACGATGTAGCTGCCCAGGAAAGTGCCCACCAGGCTGCGCGTGCCGCCGATGAGCACCGCGGCCAGGATGTTCAGGGAGAACATGATGGTGTAGTTTTGCGGCGCGGAGTAGCGCAGGTAGCTCATGAAGAGCACCCCGCCCAGACCGGCGTAGGCGGTGGACAGCAGGAAGGCCAGCAGGCGGTATTTGAGCAGGGAGATGCCCATGGCCTGGGCCGCGGAGCTGGAGTTCTTCATCGCCAGCATGGCCCGTCCGGTGCTGGATTTGCCCAGGTTGTGGGTCAGCATCATCAGCGCCACGGTGATGACCACCAGCAGGACATAGAAGGCCCGCTGCGAATCCTGCCTGGACATGCCCAGGATGGTCTGAAAGATTGGGAACCTGGAGATGCTGGCGCCGTTGGGGCCGTTGGTGAAGTCCAGCCAGTTCTGAAACAGCTGGTAGAAGATTTCTGACAAGCCCAGGGTGACGATGGCCAGGAAGATGCCCTCAATCCGCAGGCTGATAAAGCCGACCGCCGCGCCCAGCACCAGGGACACCAGCAGGGTGAACAGGATGACTGCCAGGTAGGGCACGCCGGGCAGGTTTCTCAGCGCGAAGGAGGTGATGTAGGCACCCAGGCCTACAAACCCCGCCGTGCCCAGGGAGGCCAGGCCCGCGTAGCCCAGCAGGTAGGTAAAGCCATACCCCACGACCGAGTAAATCATCACCGTCGCGAAGCCGTTGAGCATTGAGGACTTTGGCCAGCTGCCGTTTGTCAGGATGGCGATGACCTGCAGCGCGATCAGCAGCACGCCGATGAGGATAAAGCCGGAGAAAGGGTGCCCTGCCACTTTCCTCAAGCCGCTTTTGGGGGAGAATGTCGCGCGGTTTTGCATCTTATACCTTCTTGATGTATTTCTTGCCCAGCAGGCCATTGGGGAAGGCCAGGATCAGCAGCAGCACCACCACGAAGGTGATCAGGTTCTGCCACATGCCGGCATTGGGGCCAAGCAGCGAGGGGTTGCCCGCGAAGTTGTAGATCAGCGGGATGATGACCGCGCCCAGGATGGGGGCGGGGAAACTGCCAAAGCCGCCCAGCACGCAGGCCAGGAAGCCATACACCTGGGCGTTGCCCATCAGGGTCACGTTCAGGGCGGTGCCGGCCCCGGTAAAGAAGCCGCCCAGGGTGGCCATGGCGCCCGCCAGCGCCCAGGAGAAGCCGGTGATGACCCGGGTGTTCACGCCCAGCATCTGGGCCACGGTCTCATTGGCCGCGGTGGCGCGCACACCCAGGCCCCATTTGGTGAACTTCAGTGCGGCGAACACCGCGATGAGCACCAGGGCGGCCACGACAAAGGCCAGCAGCCCCATCTCCGTGATGTTGAGCGCCTGGCCAAAGAGGGAAAAGTGCAAAATCCTGGTGGTGAAGGTCTTGACCGGGCGCGTCCACAAGGTGATGTCCCGGAACAGCATGGGGGTGACGTTTACCAGAATCATCATGACGCCCATAGTAATCATCTGCTTGCCTGAGGCGGTGATCCCCCTGGCGCGCCGAATCAGCGCCACTTCCATGAACATGCCCATCACAAAGCCCACGGCCATGCCGGCCATCAGGCAGACCCACAGGGGCAGGTCCGTGTAGGTCAGGGAGAGGAAGGTCACGAAAAAGGTGCCGAAGGTGCCAATCAGCCCTTGGGCGAAATTGGTGGTGGCCGTTGTTCTGAAGATCAGCACAATGCCCATCGTGACCAGCGCGTAGCGGCCGATCATCGGCAGGGAATTGACCAGGGTCTGCAGAATATCCTGGATGCTCATGCGCGCACAGGCCCCCATTTGATGATGTTGGCGGCCCAGACATAGCCGATGCCCGCGGCCAGCATGCAAATGACTGAGCCGTCCTGCACCTTGCCCTGTTCCAGCGCCAGGTGAAGGGAAAGAATCTGGTCCACCTGGCCGATATGGCCATGGTTTTCCAGGTAGATGCTCTGCTCCTCGCTCAGCCCCAGGTCAGCCAGGAAGGCCAGGTGGGCGGAGCGCTTGTAGTGCAGGGTGGCCAGGTAGGTCAGGTCCTTCTGCTCCAGGCCGGATTTGCGTAGCGACTCGGCGATGCACCTGGCCCAGTTGGCGGCGGAGACTTCTTTCAGGCGGTCCTTCATGCGCTCAGGCTCAAACAGCCGCAGGCTCTTGTAGGCTTCCTGATAGTTTTCCGCGTTGATGGGCTTGACATGTCCGTCATATTCCACCCCGGCGGAGCGCGCCAGGCTGCCATCACCAATGATGTGCGAGCCCAACAGCTGGTTGCGGCCCAGGTTCTTCCTGAGCAGGATGGCGCCGCCGCCCGCGCCCAGGTCATACATCATGGACATGTTGCGGTCGGTGTAGTCCACAAAGTCACTGTTGCGGTAGCCGCCCACCACCATGATGGTGTTGATCTCATCGTCGGCCATCAGCATGTCCTTGGCGATTTTCATCGCGGACACCGTGGTGCAGCAGCGGTTCTGCACGTCAATGCCCCAGGCGTTCACCGCGCCGATGCGGTCCTGGATGTACAGGGCGGAGGTGGTGAGGGGGTATTCCTTCCATTCCTCGCCCATGCACAGGATGACATCAATCTCCCGGGGGTCCACCCCGGTGTTCTTCAGGCAGTCCAGCGCCGCCAGCGCGCCCATCTCCTGGGTGCCGTCGGTTTCCGGGTTCTGCGGCACGCGCTTTTCAACAATGCCCAGTTTGTCAGCGATGGCTTCCGCGCTCCAGACACCGTTTGTGGCCTGCGCGATCTGCGCGGCGGTCATGCGGCCCTCAGGCAGGTAGATGCCGGTGCCGACAATGCCTACATGGTTCTTGATCATTCAGTGGCTCCTTGGTTGATTCATGATTGTTTCAGTGGCGGTCACCGGCCATGCTTTATGCCTTGCTCATCCATTGGCAGGGAACAGGCCGATGATGTCATTAAAATGGGGGAGTGCAGAGTTGAAATCCCCGGGCAGGGCTTGGGGTGGTCCCCAAACCCTCCCGGCGTTTCCCCGTTCTTACAGGCGCATGCCCCCGTCCACCTGCAGGGTCTGCCCGGTGATGTAGCTGGATTCGTCGCTGGCCAGGAACAGGGCGGCCTGCGCGATTTCGTGCGGCTGGCCCAGCCGGCCCAGCATGGTCGTGGCGGCGAACTTGTCCAGCAGGTCCTGGGGCACGGTCTTGAGGATGTCGGTCATGGTGTAGCCCGGGGCGATGGCGTTCACCCGCACATTGCCGCCCTTGAGGGCAAACTCCTTGGCCCAGGTCTTGGTCAGCCCCAGCACGGCGGACTTGGTGGCCGCGTAGTTGGCCTGGCCAATGTTGCCAAACACACCCACCACGCTGGAAATGCTGATGATGCTGCCCCCGCCCTGGGCCTGCATGTAGGGCCCCACATGGCGGGTCAGGTTGAACACGCCCTTCAGGTTGACAGCCATCACCTTGTCCCACTGCTCATCGGTCATCTTGCGGGTCATGGCGTCACGGGTGATGCCGGCGTTGTTCACCAGCACGTCGATGCGGCCAAACTTGTCCTTGGCGTAGTTGAACAGCGCTTCACAGGCGGCGCCGTCTGCCACGTCCAGCTCGTAATACTCCACATTGTCCGCTTCATAGGTCAGCGGCATCATGTCCGCCGCGATCACCCTGGCGCCTTCCTTGGCAAACAGCTGGGCCATTTCCCCGCCCAGGCCCTTGGCACCCCCGGTCACAATCGCGATTTTCCCTTCCAGCCTCATCTTGATACCTTCTTTCTTTCTACTTGAATCCGGTTTGCTTATACCAGCTTGACCACAACCGCGGTGCCCATGCCCCCGCCGATGCACAGGGAGGCCAGGCCCACCTTGCGCCCGGTGCGCTTGAGCCCGTGCAGCAGGGTGACCAGGATACGGTTGCCCGAAGCGCCCACCGGGTGGCCCAGGGCGATGGCGCCGCCAAAAAGGTTGGTCTTTTCCATGATTTCATCCTGGCTGAGGCCATGCTCCACGCTCAGCTCATGCAGCACGCCCAGGGACTGGGCGGCAAAGGCCTCGTTGAGCTCAATCAGTTCCATCTCATTCAAGGTCATGCCGGCGTTTTTCAGCGCCATGCGGATGGCGGGCACCGGGCCCATGCCCATCAAGCTGGGCTCCACGCCGCCCTGGCCCAGGCCCAGGATTTCCGCGATGGGGGAGAGCTGGTGCTCCTTCACCGCCTTCTCACTCACCACCACCACAAAGGAAGCGCCGTCGTTGATGCCCGAGGCGTTGCCCGCGGTCACGGTGCCGTCTTTCTTGAAGGCGGGGCGCAGCTTGGCCAGCTTCTCCGGGTTGGTGCCGCGGTTGGGGTACTCATCCCGGCTGAAGGTGACCTCCTCCCGGCCTACCCTGACATTCAGCGGCACAATCTCCTCATCAAAGGCGCCCTCATCCACCGCCTTGATGGCCTTTTGCTGGGAGGCATAGGCGAAGGCGTCCTGCTGCTCGCGGGTGATGCCATACTTGTCGGCGATGTTTTCCGCCGTGATGCCCATGTGAACGTCCTCGAAGGCGTCGGTCAGGGCGTCCTTGATCATGTGGTCTTCCACCGCCATGCCGCCCATCTTGATGCCCTTGCGGGTCTCCTTGGGCAGCAGGTAGGGCGCCTGGGACATGGCCTCGATGCCGCCGGCAACGATGATGTCCGCCATGCCGGCCTGGATGGCGCCAGCGGCGCTGAGCACCGCCTTCATCCCCGAGCCGCACAGCATGTTCAGGGAGTAGGCGCAGACCTCCACCGGGATGCCGGCCTTGACCGCCACCTGCCGCCCGATGCCCTGGCCCAGCCCGGCGGAGAGGATGTTGCCGCAAATCAGCTCATCCACCTGCTTCGGCTTGATGCCCGCGTCTGCTAGCGCCGCCTTGACCACCGCGGCACCCATGTCCGCGGGCCCCGTGCCACTCAGAGAACCCAGAAAGGAACCGACTGCCGTCCTGCGCGCCGCCGCGATATAAACCCTGCCCATGCTTTCCTCCTTTTGTCCGGTGCCTATGCACCACGCAATATGAAAGGTGATTCATGTTCCAGCTCTTTCATACACGCTCCAGCGCGCAAAACAAATAGACAAAAAGGATATCAAAAAAGACATCACTGCAGATTATGCACCGGGACGCCTGGCGCCCGGGACAAAACAGTGATGTAGATGATTGACAAATCCTTGCCAAAACCTCTATACTCTCCTTCACAAGCTTCCATAAATAACCGCGAAAGGTGATGGATTATGCAAGAAAAAAACCAAAAGATTTTTGTGGACACCCCCCGCCGGCGGATCGCCTGCCACCGTTTTGCGCGTCCGGGCAAGCCACATTTGATGCTGGTGCACGGCAACGCCTCCTCCAGCGCCTTCTTCCTCCCTGTGATGGAGGGGCTGGCGGAGCATTATGACCTGGTGGCGCCCGACCTCAACGGTTTTGGCGATACCCAGGCCAGCCCCGTCCACGCGCCCAGCGCCCTGTCGGACTGGGCGGCTGACCTGGCCGCGCTGGCGGATGCCCTCGAGTTTCCGCGCTTCATCCTGCTGGGCTGGTCCTTGGGGGGAGGGGTGGCGCAGCGCTTCGCAGTTGATTTTCCGGGGCGGCTCAGCCACCTCGTCCTGCCTTCGCCCATGTCGCCCTATGGATTTGGCGGCACCCGGGGGGAGGAGGGCGCCATGTATGATGAACGCGGTTGGGGCGCGCCAGGCGGCTTCGCCAACCCGGCCTTCCTGCAAAAACTGAAGGAAAAGGACCGGGGGGATGACCCGATGGCCGCCCGAACGGTGCTGGGGCAGTCCCTCTTCGCGGCCGGCTGGCCGGTGGACAAGGCTTATCAGGACCTGTTTGTGGATGAGCTGCTCAAAATGCACCTGGGGGATGACTACTACCCGGGGGACTACCAGCCGCTTGCCACCTTCCCCTATGTGCTGCCGGGCACCCGGGGCATCTCCAACGCCCTGGCGCCGCAATACGCCAATGTGTCTGCCATCGCGGACATCAAGCCGCAGGTGCCCATCCTGTGGGTGCGCGGGGACCGGGATACCCTGGTGTCCGACCACTCCCTGTCTGACCTGGCCACCCTGGGGCAGATGAACCTGATCCCCGGCTACCCGGGCGCGGAGGCCTTCCAGCCCCAGCCCATGGTCGCCCAGACCCGCGCGGTGCTGGAACGCTACCGGGCGCAGGGCGGCCACTACCAGGAGCTGGTGTTTGAAGGCTGTGCCCACGCCGCCCACCTGGAGGACAGCGCGCGTTTCATCCGGGAGCTGCTGGCCTTCACCAGCG
>JAAYEI010000054.1 GCA_012728815.1 Clostridiales bacterium | reverse complement strand
TCGCCCGCCAGCTTCAACACGCCCCTGGGCCTGGCCCGCTGCATCCGCGGGGAGCTGGGGCCCCAGCACCGCTTTTTCATCGCCGAGATGGGCGCCCGCCACCCCCAGGACATCCGGGTGCTGGCGCGCATGATCAGGCCCGAGCTGGGCATCCTCACCGCCATTGGCCCCCAGCACCTGCAGACCCTGGGCAATGTCAAAAAGGTGGGGGAGACCAAGTACGCCCTGATCAGGGCCCTGCCGGAGGACGGCTTTGCCCTGTTCAATGACGATGGCGGCCCGGTGCGCGCCTGGTATGAGAAGACCGCCAAGCCCAAGGCGCTGGCGGGCAGCCCGGGCAGCGCCGCCTGGGCGGAGGACCTCAGCCTCAGCACCACGGGCAGCAGCTTCACCCTGTGCTTTGCGGATGGTGCGCGGGAGGCGGTCAGCACCCGGCTGTCGGGCGAGCACAATGTGCGCAACATCCTGCTGGCCGCTGCCATGGCGCGCCACCTGGGGGTCAGCCCCCGGCGCATCGCGGAAGCCGCCGGGCAGATGCAGCCGGTAGCCTCCCGGCTGCAAACCTATCACCACCCCAAGGGCTACCTGGTCATCAACAATGGCTTCAATTCCAACCCGGATTCCAGCCGCAAGGCGCTGGAGGTGCTCTCTGGCCACCCGGGGCGCCTGGTGGTGGTCACGCCCGGCTTCATCGAGCTGGGCCGCCAGGAGGCCAGCTCCAACCGCCGCCTGGGCAACGACATCGCCGCGGTGGCCCACACCGCCATCCTGGTGGGGGAGAAGCACACCCGTCCCATCAGGGAGGGGCTGCTGGAGAGCGGCATGTCGCCGGACAACATCCATGTCTTCCGCAGCCTGGCGGAGGCCAACCGCTTCATCGAGGAGGTCTTTGGCCCGGGGGATGTGCTGCTGTATGAGAACGACCTCCCCGACCACTATGGATAAGGAAAGCGCAATGGCAGACAAGTTGCAGCTGGGCATCTTCTTTGGCAGCCGCAGCGCGGAGCACGAGGTGTCCATCATCTCCGCGCTTCAGCTGGCCGCCATGGCCAACCCCTTCAAGTATGAGGTGACCCCGGTGTATGTCACCCGGCAGGGGGAGTGGTACATCGGCGGCGCGCTGTGGAAGCTGGAAACCTATGTGAACTTTGACCCGCGCAGGAGCCGGCTCACCCGCGTCTTCCCGGACCTGACCGCGCGCAGCCGGGCACTGCTGGCCTTTGAGCGCGGCGCCCCCTTCCGGGGCGAGCGGCGCTACGCCGCCTTGCGGCTGGACTGTGTCATCCCGGTCTTCCACGGCCTGCATGGCGAGGACGGCAGCATCCAGGGCCTGCTGGAGCTGATGGACCTGCCCTACGCCAGCACCGGCGTCGCCGGGAGCGCCGTGGGCATGGACAAGGTCATGATGAAGCGTTTGTTTGAGGGGTGCGGCTTTCCGGTGCTCAAGGACACCGCCCTCACCCGCCTGCAGTTTGAGAAGGACCCGGAGGTCGCCTGCGCACAGGTGGAGGCCGCCCTGCCCTACCCGGTGTTTGTCAAGCCCGCCAACCTGGGCTCATCCATCGGGGTCAGCCGCGCGGACAACCGCGGGCAGCTGGTGGCGGCGCTGGAGCTGGCCTTCCTGCTGGACCGGCGTGTGCTGGTGGAGCAGGGACTGGAGGATCCCCAGGAGGTCAACTGCTCGGTGCTGGGCTTTGATGGGGACGCGCGCCCCTCGGTGGTGGAACAGCCAGTGCGGGAGGGCAGCCTGCTGGACTTCAAAACCAAGTACCTGGCTGGTGCCGGCGAATCGGGCATGGCGGCGCTCAGCCGCCTGATCCCCGCGCCCATCAGCCAGGAGGACACACAAAAAGTACAGCGCACAGCGGTGGACATCTTCCGCGCGCTGGACTGCAAGGGCGTGGTGCGGGTAGATTTCATGTTGGACAGGGCCAGAGGCCAGCTCTTCATCACCGAAATCAACACCATCCCCGGCTCCCTGGCCTTCTATCTCTGGGAGAAGACAGGGGAAGGGCTGCCCTACCGGGCACTGATTGACCGGCTGGTGGACCTGGCAATGCTGGCCTACCGGGAAAAGGAGCGGGCCATCACCTCCTTCCAGTCAGACATCATCACCGCCGCCATCAGCCGCCAGTCAGGCGGCGCCAAAGGCGGCAAGACCTAGAAGGAAAGCAGGTAAACCATGAACGCGTATGTGCAAACTGTGCTGGGCGACTTGCAGCGCCGCTACCCCCACGAGCCCGAGTACCTGCAGGCCGCGCAGGAGATGCTCACCAGCCTGTCCCCGGTGTTTGACCAGCACCCGGAATACGAACAGGCAGGGCTGCTGGAGCGCTTTGTGGAGCCAGAGCGGGTCATCATCTTCCGCGTGCCCTGGGTGGATGACAGCGGCCGCCCGCGGGTCAACCGCGCCTACCGGGTGCAGTTTTCCTCGGCCATTGGCCCCTACAAGGGCGGGCTGCGCTTTCACCCCAGCGTGAACCTGAGCATCCTGAAGTTCCTGGGGCTGGAGCAGACCCTGAAAAACAGCCTGACCGGCCTGCCCATTGGCGGGGGCAAGGGCGGGAGCGATTTTGACCCCAAGGGCAAGTCCGAGCAGGAGGTCATGCGCTTTTGCCAAAGCCTGATGAACGAGCTGTACCGCCACATCGGCGCGGACACCGACGTGCCCGCGGGGGACATCGGCGTGGGCGCGCGGGAGGTGGGCTACATGTACGGCCAGTACAAGCGCCTCACCGGGCTGTATGACGGCACCTACACCGGCAAGGGGCTCACCTTTGGCGGTTCCGTCGGCCGCACCCAGGCCACGGGCTACGGCCTGCTCTACTTGGTGGACGCCATGCTCAAAGACAACGGGCTGGACATTGCCGGCATGAACACCGTCATTTCAGGGGCAGGAAACGTGGCCATCTACGCGGCAGAAAAGGCCGCGCAGCTGGGCGCGCGGGTGATCGCCATGAGCGATTCCGACGGCTACATCACGGACAGCGAAGGCGTGGACCTGGCGCTCATCAAGCAGCTCAAGCTGGTTGAGCGCGCGCGCCTGTCCGCCTACCCTGAGCGCGCCGGCCGCGGCCGCTATGTGGCAGGCGGGCGCGTGTGGGACACCCCCTGTGAGCTGGCCCTGCCCTGCGCCACCCAGAACGAGCTGCACTTGGAGGACGCCAAAACGCTGGTCAGCAACGGGGTCAAGGCTGTGGCGGAGGGTGCCAACATGCCCACCACGCTTGAGGCCACCCACTACCTGCAGCAGCAGGGCGTGCTGTTTGCCTCCGGCAAGGCGGCCAACGCCGGGGGGGTGTCCGTCAGCGCCCTGGAGATGAGCCAGAACGCCATGCGCCTCAGCTGGGATTTTGAGCAGGTGGACAGCCAGCTGCAGGCCATCATGCGCCGTATCTACGACACCATCAGCCAGACCGCCAGCCAGTACGCAAAACCGGGGGATTATGTTGCCGGCGCCAACATCGCGGGCTTCCTCAAGGTGGCCCAGGCCATGATGGCCCAGGGCGTGGTCTGAGCCGATGCGGCCAGAGCCGGGCAGGGGTGTCAGCCTGTCCCTGGCCCTCAAGGCGCTGACGCTGCTGCTGGGCCTGGTGGGGCAGGCGCTGCCCTTTGCGCGCAGCGGCTTCAGGTCAGGCGCCCAGCTGCTGTACTACACCAACATCACCAATGTGCTGATCATCCTGCTGATGGCGGCGCTGCTGTATTACGCGCTGCGCGCGCGCAAGGCTGGCGGGCAGGCTTTGCAGCCTGACTGGCTGAACCTTGCCCGCTTCGCGCTGACCGCGGGCATCCTGCTGACCTTTGTGGGGTTCTCCCTGTTGCTGCTGCCGCGTATGGGGCCGGCCTACCTGATAAGCGCTGAGAACTTGCTGGTGCACTACCTGGTGCCGCTGCTGGCGGGGCTGGACTACACGCTCTACACCCGCCCGAAGGCTGGCCGGCCGCCGCACGCCTGGCAGGGGCTGCTGGTGCCCTTTCTCTACGCCGTGTACGTGACCGCGCTCTCCTTCCTGGGCCTGCGCTTCCACCAGGGCGCCACGGCGCCCTACTTCTTTCTGGACGCGGCGCAAAACGGCTGGCTGGGGGCCGGCCAGGGCCGCCTGGGCGTCTTTTGGTGGCTGCTGATCATCGCGGCGCTGCAGCTGGCCCTCTCCAGGCTGCTGATTGGCCTGAACAAATCCCTGCGCCAGGCTGGCTGAGGCCAGGGCGCGCCAAAGCCACCGCCGCCGGGCAAAGCTGCCCGGCGGCGGTGGCTTGATTGACTGTGCTGAGGCCGCTCAGCCCTTCACCGCCCCGGCGGTCAGCCCCGCCACAAACTGCCTGGACATGCTCAGGTACAGCAGGATGACCGGCAGGGCCGACAGGGTAAGCAGCGCGAACACCTTGGGCCAGTCGGTGGTGTACTGGCCCTGCAGGCGGGTGACCGCCAGCAGCACGGTCTTCTTGTCCTCCTGGGTGATGAAGATCAGGGGGAACCACAGGTCGTTCCAGATGGGCACCAGGTTGTAGATGCCCACCGTGGCCAGGGCGGGCTTGATGAGGGGCAGCACGATGCTGTAGTAGATTTTGCTGCGCCTGGCCCCATCGATGTGGGCGGCCTCGTACAGGTCGCCGGGCAGGCCGCGGATGAACTCGGTCAGCACGAAGACCGCGATGGGCAGCCCCATGGCGATGTACACCAGGATGATGCTCCACAGCTGGTTGAACAGGCCCAGCAGCTTCATCAGCTCCATCAGGCGGATGGTGGCGATTTTAATCGGCAGCATCATGCCAATCATGAAGAAGAAATACAGCCCCCGGGCCAGCTTGCCCCGCCAGTGGGCCAGGCCGTAGCCGGCCAGGGACCCAAGCATCAGGATGGCGCCCAGGGACACCACCACCACCATCAGGCTGTTGGCGAAATACATGAAGAAGTTGCCCTGGTTGATGATGGCCCTGAAGTTGTCCCACACCAGCGGCAGGGGCAGGGCAAAGGGGTCGGCATACATGCCCATCCGGGTTTTGAGGGCGTTTACCACCAGCAGGTAAACCGGCAGCAGCACCACCACCGCCCAGACCAGCATCAGCAGGTGGCCGGGCAGGTTCATGCGCGCCAGGCGCAGGCTGCGGGTTTTGCGGGGCTTGACCTTCGTTCTGTCCATGCTCAGTCCCTCCCCTGGGTGGCGCGCAGGGTGGGCAGCACGCCGGCCAGCAGCATCACAAACACCGAGGTGGAGATGGCCGCGCCCACGCCCGGCTCCGGGATGCCGATGGGGTGCTCGCCCGCCACGCCGTAGCGGTAGAACAGGGAGCCAATCAGGTCGGTGGCATAGTTGGGCGGCCCGTTGGGGCCGGTCATGGCATACACCACGTCAAAGGCGTTGAAGTTGCTTACAAAGGTCAGGATGGCGATCATGCCCACCACCGGCAGGATCAGCGGGAACTTGATGTGCCAGAAGGTCTGCCAGGCGTTGCAGCCCTCAATGTCCGCCGCCTCCAGCAAGTCCTCCGACACGCCCTGCAGCCCGGCCACGAACATCATCGTGGGGATCCCCACCCACTGCCAGACGGACACCAGGGAGACCACGTTCAGCGCGGTCCTGGGGTCGCCCAGCCAGGGACGCACCAGGGCGGACAGGCCCATGGCCCGCAGGCTGGGCCCGGCGAACTGCGGGTTGAGCAGCAGGCGGAACAGGTAGCCGGACACCATCACCGCGATGGTGCAGGGGATGAAGATGATGGTCTGGTAGATCTTGCGCCCCTTCATGGTGCGGCTGGTGAGGATCACGGCAAACAGCATGCCCAGCACGTTTTGCACCAGCATGTGGTAGGCGAAGAACACCCAGGTGTTTTTGAAGGCGCCCCAGAAGCGGGTGGACACCACAGGGTCAGTGAACAGCCGGGTGTAATTGGCCAGGCCCACATATTGCCTGGTGCCGGTGGTGCCCGCGTACAGGCTCAGCCGCACCGAGTCCAGCATGGGGTAGGCCATAAACAGGATGTACACAAGCAAGGCGGGCAGCAGGTACCAGAACCAGTAGCCGCCGCCCGGGTTCAGGCTGTGCCGGTTTCGGGCGCGTAAGCTGGGCTGCAAGTTGACACTCCCTTTCATGATGCGGCCAGACGCCGGGTATGCAGGCACCTGGGGCGCTGGGTGCACGCCCAGGCGCTGCCCGGTCTGTTTGGGGGACAAGGGCTGGCATCCTGCTTGGACGCCATGAAAACCGGGAGCCGGAAACCGGCTCCCGGCAGGTGGGTCGTGTGGGGGGGGTTATTCCGCCTTGGCGGCCAGGATTTCCTCCTGCGCGGCGGCAAAGGCCTCAGCGGCTGCCTCGGGGGTGGTTTCGCCCCGGGCGATGGCGTTGAGGTTGTCCACCATCACGGTGTACATACCCAGGAAGTCCTTCCAGATGAAGCGGTAGTCCAGCACCTTGCCCTCGTTGAGGCCCAGGATGGTCATGGCCATCTCACCGGACAGCTCCACCGGCGCGTTGATCATGGGGTAGAAGCCGGCTGGCAGCAGGTTGGCCGCCTCCTGGGCGCCTTCCACAGAGGCGAACCAGGCCAGGAAAGCCTTCACTTCTTCCGGGTGCTGGGTGGCGGCGTTGCCGGCCATGCCCATGTCGGAGTGGAAGCACAGGCCGGGGGTATGGCCCTCGGGGGCCGGGATGGCGAACACGCCCAGGTCCAGGTCCGGATATTCGTCAAACATTCCTACGGTCCAGGAGCCGTCGATGAACATCGCGGCGCGGCCCATGCCGAACATGCCGGGGCCGTCCTCATTGGCCAGCGCCTCAAAGCCCTCGGGCAGGTACTTGGACAGCGCGGCGAAGTCGGTGAGCGCCTTCACAAAGGCCTCGTCGTTCATCTTGCGCTCGCCGGCCTCATACAGCGCGCGCTCCTCGGCGCCGCCCACGTAGTTGGGCAGCATGCCCAGGAAGACGCACTCCAGGATGTCCCAGTTGGAGGCAATGCCGTTGGCCAGGGGCTCGATGCCCTTGTCCTTGAGCGCCTGGGCCACATTCAGCAGCTCTTCAAAGGTGGTGGGCACTTCCAGGTTGTTCTCGGCGAAGATGGCCTTGTTGTAGTACACAATCTGGGATACGGCGGCGTAGGGCACGGCGTAGATGGTGCCGTCATCGGCCATGAAGGCCTCCAGGGAAGCGGCGGAGAAGTTGTCCTTCAGCGCCGCGATGTCGTTGAGGGGCAGCAGGAAGCCCGCGTCATACAGCTCCTTGCTGGCGGCAAAGGTGCGGCTGTACATCAGGTCCGGGCCGGTGCCGTTGTCCAGCTGCAGGCGCAGGGTGGCGTTGTACTGGGCGGGGACGGTGGGCTGGAAGGTAATCTCAACCCCGGTCAGCTCCTTGTACTTGTCCAGCAGCGCCTGCACCTGGGCGGTGTCATCGCTGCGCCAGGAGCCCATGGTCAGTTTCACGCCCTCTGCTTGTACCAGGCCGGGCACCAGGGTGGCCAGCATCAGGGCGGCCAGCAACAGTGCGGTCAGTTTTTTCATCAAGGCAATTCCTCCTCTTTGGTATGAACTTGGAAACCACAAATATTGTAGCATAGCCACAAGGCAGGCCGCAAGCCCCTTTGTAGAACAAATTGCCTTTATTCCACCTCTTTGCCCAAAATGAACACCTGGACAACCCTGGCGGCGACATCAAAACAGTCGCCGTCTATCAATACAATGTCCGCGTCCTTGCCGATTTCCAATGATCCTACCTTGTCGGCAATTCCGGCGTGCCTGGCCGCGTTGATGGTGATGGCCTGCAGCGCGTCAAAGGGGTCCATGCCGGATTTGACCGCCAGCGCGGCGCAAAGGCTCAGGTATTCCTGGGGGATGACCGGCGCGTCGGTGGTGATGGACACCTGGCAGCCGGCCCTGGCCAGGATGGCCGGGGTCTCAAAGGTGCGGTTGCGCAGCTCAAACTTGCTGGCGGTGGTCAGGGAGGGCCCCACGCACAGCGGCACGCCGGCCTCCGCCAGCTCCTGCGCGATAAGGTGGCCCTCAGTCACATGCTCCAGGGTGATGTCCACCTCAAACTCCCGGGCGATGCGCAAGGCCGTGAACATGTCCTCCGTGGTATGGGCGTGGGCCTTGAGGGGCATCTGCCGGTTGATGACCGGCAGCAGCGCCTCCAGCTTCATGTCAAAGCCGGGGGCCTTGGCGGGGTCCTCCTGGGCCAGCTGCTTCCTGGCGGCGTACTCCCGCGCCTTGAACAGCATCTCCCGCAGCTTGGCCGCGGTGGTCATGCGGCTGGAGTCCCCTTTGTCGCGGTACACGCGCTTGGGGTTTTCGCCAAAGGCGCACTTCATGGCGGTTTCCATCCTGACCACCATGTCATCCACCCGGCGGCCCACCGTTTTGACCGCGGTGAAGGTGCCGCCCAGCACGTCCGCGCTGCCCGGGCCGGTGTTCACCGTGGTCACCCCGGCCAGGGCCGCCTGGCGCAGGTGGGACTGCATGGGCTTGAAGCCGTCGATGCCGCGCAGCTGGGGGCTGATGATGTCGTTGAGCTCGTTGTAGTCCGCGCCCTCATAGCCTATGCCGTAGCCGTCCAGGCCCAGGTGGCTGTGCGCGTCAATGAAGCCGGGGTAGACCTGAAGGCCCCTGGCATCCACCACCCTCGCGCCCCTGGCGCTGATTTTTGTGCCGATTTTGCTGATTTTGCCATCCTTCACCAGGATGTCCAGCACCTTCGCTTCCCGGTTGATACCGTCATGGACGCTGCCGCCCTGAATCAATAACATGGGGATCCTCCTCATTCTTTATAGCGCGATTTCTTTTCCGCTGTCGCTGGAATCGTAGATGGCCTGCATGATCTGCGCGGTCAGGATCACGGTGTCTATGTGGCTGGCCAGCTTCTTGCCGGTTTTGACGCAGTCCACAAACTCATTTATCTCCCGCTGGAACATGTCCTGGCTCTGGAAGCGCGGCGTGATGGTCTCCAGCCGCCCGTCCCGCGCGGTGTACAGGGTGTAGCCGCCGCCATAATTCAGGCGGATGCCTGCCTTGTCGCCCAGGAAGTCGATGTAGGTCTCGTTCACGCCGATGTTTTGCGCCCAGGCGCCATTGAGGGTGATGACCGGGCCCTGGGTGCGGATGAGGGCGGTCACCGCGTCGTCCACGTCATAGGTGCCGCCGGGGATGTGCGGCCCGGCCCACATGTCCGTGTAGGTGTAGCTGTCAATGTCCCGCCCCAGCTTGCAGAAG
>JAAYEI010000010.1 GCA_012728815.1 Clostridiales bacterium | reverse complement strand
GCCTGCCTTGCTGGCGGCATAGGCCGCCTCGCAGGAGGCGCCGCGCAGCCCCCACATGGAGGAGATGAACAGCAGGCTGCCGGTTTGCCGCGCGACCAGGTGGGGGATGAGTTGCCGGGTCAGCAAAAAAGCGCCGCGCAGGTTGACGGAGAACACCTGGTCCCAGTCCGCCGTGCTCATCTGGCTGGCAAGGCCCCAATAGCTCACCCCGGCGTTGTAGATGACGGCGTCCAGGTGCCGCAGGGCATCCAGGGCCTGCCGTACCAGGCCGCTGGCCTGCGCCTCATCGCGCACATCCCCGCGCAGGGCGTGCGCGCCTGTGCGCCCAGCCAGCGCCAGCGCCGCATCCTCTGAATGGCAGTAGCTGAAGGCGACCTGCCAGCCATCCTGCACAAGCTGGCGCACCATCGCGGCGCCAATGCCCCGCGCGCCGCCTACCACCAGGGCTGTCTTGTCCACCTGTATCACCTCGCTTGACCGGATTGTAGGGGCCTGGCCCCGCGCTGTCAACGCCCGCTTGCTTTACAGGGCCGTGACTTGGGGATATAATGACGCCAACGCGAACAAGGAGGGAAGCATGCTCAAACGTCTGTGCTGGCTTGCCTTTTTTGCCGCCGCGCTGGTCTTGTTGCTGGGTCTGGCCGCGCGCGCGCCGGACAGCCTGCCCGCGCCGCCGCGGACCATCACCCAGGCCGCCCTGGCTGTCCAGCCGCAACCGGTAGGCGAAGCAGCCCCACGCGCCGGCCTGACTGCCGCCCTGACGCGGCTGGCCGCGCCGGAAAAGGCCCTGTGCCAGGCAGCGGAGGCGCCCCCCCAGCCACCCACGCGCCTGCCCTACCACCAGGCGCGCTACCAGGCCTTCCATTATCCGGATGAGGCCGGGTGATTGACCCCCGTCCCGTGCCCCATCAACATGAAAAGGAAGAAGAAACATGGCCAAGAAAACGACACACAAAAAGCTGACGGTCAACCGCAAGCTGGTCGCCGTGGTGACCTTGCTGGTGGCGCTGGTGCTCAGCATCATCTTCATCACCCTGGGCTTTACCGGGCGCCAGATGGATGCCCAGGGCCTCTACAAGCTGCTGCCCTGGCTGCCCGGCCCCGCGCGCCAGGCAGACTGGCGCCAGGCGCTGGTGCCCGGTGCGGGACTAGGGGAAACCTGGGTCAGCACCTTCAGCCCGGTGGGCGAGGAAGCCCCCTCGCAGCAGCTGCTGGACCGCGCTGTTGACGTGCTGGCCCGCCGGCTCAACGACCTGGGCTGGACGGATGCCGCGGTCCAGGTCAAGGAGGGCAAGCTGGTGGCCATCCTGCCCAAGGCGGCGGACACCGCCTACCTCAACAAGCTGCTGGCCATCCCAGGCGAGTTCACCTTTACAGACCCCTCTGGCGAGGTCTTCATGGATGGCAGCCAGGTGTCCGAAGCCGGCTTTGGCTTTGCCGACCAGAGCGGCACCAACCTGGCGCTTACCCTGCAGTTTACCGCTGAGGGCAAGCAGATCTTTGGCAGCAAATCCACCGAGCTGATTGGCCAGAGCATCAGCCTGCGCCGGGACGGCGTGGTGCTGGTCAGCCCTGGCATCAGCGAGCCGCTCACCCAGGGTCAGGTGTCTATCCCCGGCTTCAACATGGAATCCGCCCGGGAGAACGCGGTGCTGCTGCGTTCGGGCGCCCTGCCCTTCGCGCTTGAGCTGGACGGTGAAGGCCAGCCTGGCCGCCCGCTGATGGGGGACCGCGTCCAGCGCACCCTGCTCATCGCCCTGGGCATCCTCTTCCTGCTGGTGGCGGCCTATTTCCTGGTCTGCTACCGCCTGGCCGGCCTGCTGGCCGCCTGGATGCTGGCCCTGCAGGTGGCCCTGTCATTCTTTTTCGCGGGCTTGCTGGGGGCAGGCTTTACCGTGCTCACCCTCAGCGCCATCATGTTGGGGTTTGTGGTCACCACCTTTGCCATTCTCAAGCTCTACCTGCACATGCGCACCGGCCTTCGCCGCGGGCGCTCCCTGCGCCAGACGCTCCGTG
>JAAYEI010000053.1 GCA_012728815.1 Clostridiales bacterium | reverse complement strand
TGCTGCCAGAGGGCCCGCTGTCCAGCGCGCTGGTGGAAGCGTCCGCGCGCGGCGGCAACTTCAACTGGTACTTTGGCCAGAACCCGGATGGCTTCAACCAGGGCACCCTGGGCCCCATCTTTGAGCTGCTGGCCACCGGCACCAGCGTGGAGGACTTCGTGGCGCTGGTCACCGCGGCCTTCCAGGAGATCGCTGTTGCCCAGTAAGGCCTGATCCCCAGGGGGGGCTGTGCGGACAGCCCCCCTTTTTGCCCGCCCGCGCAAACCCCTGGTATTGTTAGGATACAAAATGGTGGGCGTTTCCATCCCTGGGCGCTGCCCTGACACCTCATGGAAGCAGCCCGCAAAGCTCAGCCGCGCCGCGCTTCACAAGCGCGCGCGCTTCCTGTATACTTTGAAACGGAAACACAAAAATTGACACAGCAAGGAGAGGATGCAGCATGAAAAGGCGTGGCTGGGTGGACTTCCTGTTCATCTTCCCCACGGCGCTGGCCTTTGTGATGGTCATCATTGTCCCCTTTGTTCTGGGCATCTACTACGCGATGACCGACTGGGACGGCGTCAAATCCCATCTCACCTTTGTGGGGCTGGACAACTTCGCCTGGATGTTCAGGGAACCGCAGTTCATCTATTCCTTCCTGATCACCTTGCTCTACACTGTGATCAACATCGTGCTGGTGAACGTGGCGGGCTTCCTGATGTCCCTGCTGGCCACCAGCCGGGTCAAGGGCCGCAACTTCTACCGGGCGGGCTTTTTTGTGCCCAACCTGATTGGCGGCATCGTGCTGGGCTACATCTGGCAGTTTGTGTTCAACAACGTGCTGGTGGACCTGGGGCAGGTACTGGGCTGGGCGGGCCTGCAAACCTCCTTCATCGCCCGGCGGGAAACCGTGATCTGGGCGATGAGCGCGGTGAACACCTGGCAGTACGCCGGCTACATCATGATGATTTATGTGGCCTCCATCCAGGCCATCCCCGACAGCGTGCTGGAGGCGGCCAACGTGGACGGCGCCAGCTACCCCACCCGGGTGTTCAGGATTATGATGCCCATGATGGCCAGCGCCTTCACCATCACCCTCTTCCTGACCCTGACCAACTCCTTCAAGCAGTTTGACCTCAACTTCACCCTCACCAACGGCGGGCCGGCCATGCTGTACATGGGCAAGGCCATCCGGGCCAGCCAGCTGCTGGCGATGGACATCTACCGCACCGCCAACCAGTTCAACCTCATGGCCCAGGCCCAGGCCAAGGCCGTGATCTTCTTCATCATCCTGGTGGTGTTCTCCCTCTTCCAGGTATACCTGAACAAATTGCGGGAGGTGGAGGCATGAGCATCAAAACCGGCTTGAACAAGGCGCCCCGGGGCCATGTGGGCCAGGGGGAGAAGCGCGGGCCCGGCCTGGTGGTGCTGGAGATCGCCGCCATCCTGATCTTCATCGTCTTCATGCTGCCCTTCCTGCTGGTGGTCATCAACGCCGCCAAGGTGTCCAAGGCCATCATCGTCAGCCCCATCGCGCTGCCGGAGAACTGGGGCCAGCTGTGGACCAACGTGGTCACCATCTTCAACAACCCCACCAACGACTATCTGGGCGCCTTCATCGATTCCACCATCATCACGGCGCTGTCCCTGGCGGTGATTGCGCTGTTTTCTGCCATGTGCGCCTGGGCGCTGGTGCGCAACAAGACCAGGTGGTCCACCGTGATTTTCATGTTCTTCGTGGCCGCCATGGTCATCCCCTTCCAGGTGGTGATGTTCCCGCTGGTGCGCTGGTTCAAGATCATGGGCGATGCCATCCGCCTGCCACTGCTGGGCACCTACCACGGCATCACCTTCGCCTACCTGGGCTTTGGCTGCTCGATGACCATCTTCATCTTCCACGGCTTCATCAAGGGCGTGCCCCTGGAACTGGAAGAGGCGGCCACCATTGACGGCTGCGGCCAGGCCCGCACCTTCTTTGAGGTGGTGGTGCCCCTGCTGCAGCCCACCGTCATCACCGTGCTTATCCTCAACGGCATATGGATCTGGAACGACTACCTGCTGCCCCTGCTCATCCTGGGCTCGGCCGGCCGGGTGCAGACCATCCCCCTGGCGGTGACCGCCTTTGCGGGCAGCTTCCTCAAGCAGTGGGACCTCATTTTGACCAGCGCCCTGCTGGCCATGATCCCCATCATCGTGCTCTACCTCTTTGCCCAGAAGTACATCATCAAGGGCATGGTGGAGGGCGCCATCAAGTAAGCATGCGGCCCCCGCGGCCGTGGCTGTGAAGCGCCCGGGAACCTGTCAGGTTCCCGGGCGCTTTTGTCCTGGTGGTTTTTTGCTGCACATCCCCTGTGACAGCCGCCCGGATGGTGTATGATGGGGGCAGCAAAGCGAACGGAGGCACCTATGATTGACCTGCGCAGCGACACCGTCACCCGCCCCACCCGGGCCATGATGGCCGCCATGATGGAAGCCCCGCTGGGGGATGATGTCTATGGCGATGACCCCACCGTGAACGAGCTGGAGGCGCTGGCCGCCCAGGTGACCGGCAAGGAGGCTGCCCTGTTCGTATGCTCGGGCACCATGGGCAACCAGCTGGCCATCATGTCCCACACCCAGGTGGGGCAGGAGATCATCGCGGGGCTTCACAGCCATGTCATCCAGCACGAGGCGGGCGCGCACGCCCGGCTGTCCGGCGTGAGCGCGATGACGGTGGACACCCATGACCCCATCACCGCGGACCAGGTGCGCGCCCACACGCGCGAGGCCGACATCCACCACCCGCTCACCAGCCTCCTGTGCCTGGAAAACGCCCTGGGCGACGGCCGGGTGGCCACGGTGGACCAGACAGCGCAAGCGGCCGAAGCCGCCCACCAGCTGGGCCTTATGGTACACTTGGACGGCGCGCGGCTGTTCAACGCGGCGGCCGCGCTGGGGGTGGACGCCCGGGAGCTTGCCCGCCCGGTGGACTCGGTGATGTTCTGCCTGTCCAAGGGCCTGTGCGCGCCGGTGGGCAGCATGCTGTGCGGCAGCAAAGGCTTCATCGCCCGTGCGCGGCGCAACCGCAAGGTGCTGGGCGGGGGGCTGCGCCAGGCCGGCGTGCTGGCCGCTTGCGGGCTGGTGGCCATCCGGGAAGTGCGGGGCCGTCTGGCAGAGGACCACAGCAAGGCCCAGGCCTTCGCCAGGCTGCTGATGAAGTCGCCCCATGTCCACATCGACCTGGACAGCGTGCGCATCAACATGGTCTGGGCGGACATCCATAAGCCGGGCCTGGACGCCGCCGCCTTTGTGGCGGCCATGAAGGCCCAGGGCCTGCTCATCAACGGCCTGCTGGCGGGGCGCTACCGCTTTGTCACCCACCAGGATGTGTCCCTGGAGCAGCTGGAGCAGGCGGCAGGGCTGATCACGGCTTACCTGGCCTAGGCGGAGGGCCACGCCACCCAGCGGCAGCAGGCCGCCCCGACGTGTCCGGATCCTGCCAGCCCGGCTGATTGACATCCGGCCTGGAGCGTGCTACACTATCTTTTGCGGCTCATGGTTGCGCGCCATGAATCCGAGCATTATGCGCCAAGAGGTGAACCCCATGAAGAAGGACATCCATCCCAAGTACTCCGCCGCCACGGTGCGCTGCGTTTGCGGCGAAACCTTTGAGACCGGCTCCGTGCGCAAGGAGATGCGCGTGGACATCTGCTCCAAGTGCCATCCCTTCTACACCGGCAAGCAGAAGCTGGTGGATTCCGGCGGCCGTGTGGACCGTTTCATGAAGCGCTACGAAAGGCACGTCGAGAACGCCTAAGCACAACACCTGATGCCACGGGGCTGCGGGTTGAACCCGTGGCCCCTTTGTGCTGCCGGCAGAGCGCGAGGCGCTGCCCGCCCTCGAAATGTCGGGGTATAATGAACAGACAGGCGGCGTGCCGCCACTGACAAAGGAGACATGACCATGCGATCCATAGAGGCCAACAGGGAGCAAAGACAGCCGGACATCGGCGGGCAGGCGGTGCTGGACGGCGTGATGATGAAGGCGCCTGACGCCATCGCCGTGGCCGTGCGCAGGGAGAACGGGGACATCCTGGTCAAGCGCACGCCCTATACCTCGCCCATCAAAAAGGGCTCCTGGCTTGGCAAGCCCTTCATCCGCGGCAGCGTCAACATGTGGCTGATGATGAAGCTGGGCATGGGCGTGCTGCAGGAGGCGGCCAGGATGACCGGCGCGCTGGAGAGCGAGCAGCCCTCCCGCTTTGAGGCCTGGCTCAGCCGCAAGCTGGGCAAGGGCGCTGACAAGGTCATGATGGGCCTGGCGGCGCTGCTGGCGGTGGCCTTGTCCGCCGGGCTGTTCATGCTGCTGCCCAATTTGCCCGCCCGGGCCATGCGCAATGCTGGCTGGAGCCTGCTGATGGTCAACCTGGTCAGCGGGCTGATCCGCATCCTCATCTTGATGGCCTACCTCTTCCTGGTGGGGCTCATGCCCGACATGCGCCGCACCTTCCAGTACCACGGGGCCGAGCACAAGGCGGTCTACGCGCACGAGGCCGGGCTGCCGCTGACCCCAGCGAACGCGCAGACCTTCACCACCCTGCACCCGCGCTGCGGCACCAGCTTCCTGCTGCTCACCTTCATCCTGTCCATCCTGTTCTATTCGGTGATGGACCAGCTCATCCTCAGCCTCTTCGGGCTGGACCTGGGCGCCAACTACCTGGCGCGCATCCTGACCCGCCTGCTCTTCCTGCCCGTGGTGGCCGGCCTGGGCTATGAGGCGCTCAAGGCGCTGGCCCGCGCCAACAGCCCGGTCACCCGCGCGCTGCGCTGGCCGGGCATGCAGTTGCAGCGACTGACCACCAGGCCGCCCACGGACGCCATGCTGGAGGTGTCCATCGCCGCGCTCAACGCCGCCCTGCACGGCCTGCCGGAAGGGGAGGCCACCCCCGAGGGCTACGTGCTGCTCAGCGCCCCCCAGCCCAAGCCCGCTTGACCGCCCGGCAAGCCCTGCAGGAGGCCCGTGAGCGCCTGGAGGCCGCCTGCGTGCCCGACGCGCGCCTGGACGCGCGGCTGCTACTGGCCGCCGTGCTGGACAGGCCCCAGCTGGATGTGCTGGCCACGCCGCAACTGCCCCTGAACCAGGCGCAGGCGGCGCGTTTTTTTGAATGGGTGTCCCGGCGCGCGGCCCGCGAGCCGCTGCAGTACATCCTGGGGCAGGCCCACTTCATGGGCCATGCCTTCACCGTGCGCCCGGGAGTGCTCATCCCCCGTTCGGACAGCGAAACCCTGGCGCGGCTGGCCATTGAGCGGGCTGTCCCGGGCTGCCAGGCGCTGGATTTGTGCTGCGGCAGCGGGGCCCTGGGCATCAGCCTGAAGCTGGCCCGGCCGGACGCGCGGGTATCCGCCTGTGACATCTCACAGCAGGCCGTCGCCCTCACCCGGGAGAACGCGCAGCGCCTGGGGGCGGGCCTGGACGTCCGCCTGGGCGACCTGTTTGCCCCCTTCAGCGGGCTTTTGTTTGACCTGATCGTGTGCAACCCGCCCTATGTGCCGGTTGGCGAGCTGGACACCCTGCAGCCGGAGGTGCGGCATGAGCCCCCGCTGGCCCTGGATGGCGGGGCGGACGGGCTGGCCTTTTACCAGCGCATCATCGCGCAGGCGCCCGCTTTTTTAAAGCCGGGGGGCTGGTTGCTGCTGGAAGTGGGCGATGGCCAGGCGAAGGCTGTGGAAGGGCTTCTGGGGCCGGATTTTGCCCCGTCCCGGGTTCACCCGGACCTGGCCGGCCTACCCCGCGCACTTGAAACCCGCCGCGCGGGCGGTGTAAACTGAAGGCATGAGAGAGCATTTTGCGCAGCTGGCCGCGCGCTATGAGGAACTGGCGCTCACCGTGGCCCAGCCGGAAACCATCCAGGACCAGCCCCGCTTCCAGGCCCTGATGCGGGAAATGGCGGAGCTGGAGCCCCTCCTGGCCGCCTGGAATGATTATGACGCCCTGCTCAGGGAAGTGGAAGCCACCCGCACGCTGCTGGAGGATCCTGGCATGAAGGAGCTGGCCCAGGAGGAGCTGGACAGCCTGGAGCGCCGCCTGGGGGAGCAGGAGGAAGGCCTGCGCCAGCTGCTGCTGCCCAGGGATGAGGACGATGAGCGCGACGTGGTCATGGAGGTGCGCGCGGGCGCGGGGGGCGAGGAAGCCGCCCTGTTTGGCGCGCTGTTGCTGCGCATGTACACCCGCTACGCCGAGCGCGCGGGCTTCACCTACCAGCTGATGTCCATCTCCGAAAGCGACATCGGCGGGGTGCGGGAGGCCGTGTTCACCATCTCCGGGAAGGGCGCCTTCAGCCGCCTGAAGTACGAGTCCGGCGTCCACCGCATCCAGCGCGTGCCCACCACCGAGAGCGCCGGCCGCATCCACACCAGCACGGCCACCGTGGCGGTGCTGCCGGTGCTGGAGGATGTGCAGGTGGACATCAACCCGGGCGACCTGCGGGTGGATGTGTACCGCTCCTCCGGCAAGGGCGGGCAGCATGTCAACACCACCGACTCCGCCGTGCGCATCACCCACCTGCCCACGGGGCTGGTGGTGGCCTGCCAGAACGAGCGCAGCCAGCTGAAGAACCACGAGACCGCGCTGAAGCTGCTCAAGCTGCGCCTGTATGAGCGCGCCCGGGAGGAGCGTGACGCCGCCCACGCCGGGCAGCGCAAAAGCCAGGTGGGCAGCGGCGACCGCTCCGAGCGCATCCGCACCTACAACTACCCCCAGGGCCGGGTGACCGACCACCGCATCGGGTTGACGCTCTACCAGATTGAGTTCATCCTGGACGGTGACCTGGACCCGCTGATTGAGCCCCTGGCCCTTCACGAGCGCCAGCAGCAGCTGGCGCAGCAGGGGTGACGCGGTCCGCCGCCGCCATCCGACAAAAAACGCCCCATCGACCTGTTGATCAGGAGGAAGTATGCAGCCGCGCCAGCCCCTGAACACCATCCAAAAGCGCATTTTGGTGCTGGCGCTGCTGGGCATCGCGGCGCTGACAGCCGCCTATTTCCTCTTCTTCAGCGGCCAGGGCAACCTGTTGGTCCGGCCCAGCCCCACGCCCACCGCCACCTTCCTCACCGTGGCTGACGCCCTCACCCAGCTGCCCACGCCCAGCCCCACCCCCAACCCCGCGCCCACCCCCAGCCCGCCGCCCACCCCCACCCCCAGCCCCAGCCCCATCCCGCCGCCGGAGGTCATCACCAGCCTGAAAAAGGGCAGCAAAGGTGTTGACGTGGTCAACCTGCAGGCCCGGCTGATCGAGCTGGGCTACCTGGACCCCGGCGCCAACGACGGTGACTATGGTTCCCGCACCGAGGCGGCGGTCACCACCTTCCAGCAGGCCAACGGCCTCAAGGCCGACGGCATTGCCGGGCAGGACACCCAGACGCTGCTCTTCAGCGAGCAGGCCAAGCCCAGGCCGACCTTCTGACGGTGGACAAGCCGGGGCCAGGCTGGACCGGGCTTTGGCGCCGCCCCGCTTGTCCCCGCCCGCCCCTTGCGCTACAATGAGGCCAAAACACGGCCTTTTTTATGTGAAGGAGGCAGGCATGACAACAGCACCACAGCCCGGGCAGGACCTGCGCCTGCGCTACCTGCGCCAGCTGTCCAAGGAGTACCCCTCCCAGAAGGCGGCGGCCGCGCGCATCGTTTCGTTGAAGACCTGGATGCGCCTGCCCAAGGGCACCGAATACTTCTTCTCCGACCTGCATGGCGAGCACAAGGGCTTTTTGCGCATGCTTAAAAGCGCCTCGGGCACCATCCGCGACAAGATTGAGACCCTCTTCTCCGGCGCCCTGGCGCGCAAGGACCGGGATGAGCTGGCCCAGCTGATCTACGAGCCGGAGGCCATGCTGCGCCTGAAGCAGAACGACGCGCAGCTGAGCGAGGAGTGGTATTACCTGTCCATCACCCGGCTGATCAAGGTGTTCAAAGCGGTGTCCGCCAAGTACACCCGCAACATGACCCGCCGGCTGATTCCGGAGGATTTCCGCGGGGCGATTGACGAACTGTGCTACATGGACGAGGACGAGAGCCGGCTGCAGTACCACTTCGGCGTCATCCGCGCGATCCTGGAGACCGGCATCGCCGGCGCCTTCATCCAGTCCCTGTGCGAGTCCATCCGCAGGCTGTGCGTGTCGCGGCTGCACATCATCGGGGACATCTATGACCGCGGCGCCCACCCGGACCTGATCATGGACGAGCTGATCCGCTTCCAGGAGGTGCAGATTCTCTGGGGCAACCACGACATCCACTGGCTGGGCGCGGCACTGGGCAACCCGGCGCTGATTGCCAGCGTCATCCGCCAGGGCATCAGCTACAACACCTTTGACCTGTTTGAGGACGGTTACGGCCTGAACCTGCGCCCGCTGTCCGTCTTCGCCAGCGAGACCTACGGGGAGGACCCCTGCCTGGCCTTCCTGCCCAAGGACAAGTTCAACGTGAACCTCTTTGACACGGTGGACCCGGCCTTGGCCGCCAAGATGCAGAAGGCCATGGCGATCATCCAGTTCAAGCTGGAGGGCCAGCTGCTGGCCCGGCGGCCGGAGTATGGCATGGGGCACCGGGACCTGCTCAGCCGTGTGGACTTTGACCGGGGCAGCGTGCGCATTGAGGGGGTGGATTACCCGCTCAGGGACAGCCACTTCCCCACCGTTGACCCCAGGGACCCGCTGAGGTTGAGCCAGGGCGAGCAGGAGCTGATGACCGCGCTCACCGCTTCCTTCCGCCACGGCACCAGGCTGCAGCGGCACATGCGCTTTCTGATCAGCCATGGCAGCCTGTTCGCCCGGCACAACGGCCTGCTGCTCTACCACGGCTGCGTGCCGATGACACAGGACGGCGGCTTCGCGGCGCTGGACATCAAGGGCCGGCAGCTGTCTGACGCCGCGCTGTTTGAGTACATTGACCATGAGGCCAAGCAGGCCTGGTACCTGGAGTATGACAGCGAGGCCCAGGTAGCCGCGCGGGACTTTTTGTGGTACCTGTGGTGCGGGCCGCTCTCGCCCATCTTCGGCAAGGACCGCATGGCCACCTTTGAGCGCACGCTGATTGAGGACAAGGCCAGCCACAAGGAGGTCATGAACCCCTACTACCGCCATGTGGAGGGCGAGCAGGCCTGCCGGGACATCCTCAGCGCCTTTGGCCTCTCGTCGGACCAGGGGCACATTGTCAACGGGCACGTGCCTGTCAAGCTCAAGAAGGGCGAGAGCCCGGTGAAGGGCGGGGGCAGGCTGTACATGATTGACGGGGGCATCTCCAGGGCCTACCAGGGCACCACCGGCATCGGCGGCTACACGCTGATCTACAACTCCCACTCCTTCGCCCTGGCCCAGCACCCGATCTGGGACAACCTGGATGAGGAGCTGTTTGACAGCCCGGTGCTGCAGGTGGTGGAGAAGCTGCCCCGCCGCATGACCATTGAGCAGACTGACGCCGGGCAGCGCATGGCGATGGAAATCCGCGACCTGGAGGCCCTTGTCGCGGCCTTCCGCTCCGGCGCTGTCCAGGAGGGCGACCGGGAGGACGCCGGCGAGGTCTTTGACCCGGGCACGGCGCTGGGCCAGGCAGGCGGGGAGGCGCCGCGGGCCTGAGACTGCGAGGCATCAACAGGCATCACAACAAACAGGAGGAAACAGGACATGAAAGTAGCGTTCATCGGCATCGGCGTGATGGGCTTGTCCATGGCGCGCAACCTGATGAAGAACGGGCATGAGTTGCAGGTCTACACCCGCACGGCCAGCAAGGCCCAGCCCCTGGTGGAGGAGGGCGCCAAGCTTTTTGACAGCATCCGCGCGTGCGTGCAGGGCGCCCAGGCGGTCATCACCATCGTGGGCTACCCCAAGGATGTGGAGGAGGTATACCTCAGCCAGGGCGGCATCCTGGACAGCGCCGACCCGGGCGCCCTGGTGATTGACATGACCACCACCAGCCCGGTGCTCTGGCAAAACATCGCCCGGCAGGCGCGCGAGCGCGGGCTCAAGCCGCTGGACGCGCCGGTCTCCGGCGGGGACATCGGCGCGCGGGACGCCAGGCTGGCCATCATGGTGGGCGGCCGGCAGGAGGATTTTGAGGAGGCCAGGCCGCTGTTTGCCTGCATGGGCCAGAACATCATCCTGGAGGGCGGGGACGGCGCCGGCCAGCACACCAAGATGGCCAACCAGATTGCCATCGCGGGCACGGTTGCCGGCGTGGCCGAGGCCATCCGCTACGCGGAGGCCGCCGGGCTGGACCTGACCCGCATGCTGGACACCATCGCCTCCGGGGCGGCTGCCTCCTTCCAGCTGGACACCAACGGCCGCAAGATGGTGAGCGGGGACATGGCCCCGGGCTTTTACATCAAGCACTTCATCAAGGATTTGGCCATCGCCCGGGAGGAGAGCAAGCAGCGCGGGCTCAAGCTGCCCATCCTCAAAAAGACCCTAGGGCTGTACAAGCAGCTGGAGGAGGCGGGCCAGGGCGACCTGGGCACCCAGGCGCTGATTGATCACTACAGGGACTGACGCAGGCCCCATGAACCGCGGGGCAGGCGCGAGCGCGCCTGCCTTCGGCTGCCCCCGACAAGGGCAGCCTGCTTTTCCGCCTTCCCTGCTGCAGCCGCCTGGCAGCTGTGGTATCATAGGCGCAGGAAGGCGGGCCGGCAGGGCTGGCCAGCGCAAGCGCATAGCGACCACCGACATCAAAGGAGGCAGCGAATGATACAAAAGATTGCCCTGGGCAAGACGGAGGCCCAGGTCAGCGAGCTGTGCCTGGGGGCCATGTACTTTGGCAGCAAGCTCAACGCCCGGGATTCCGCCCTGGTGCTGGACACCTATGTGGACCACGGGGGCAGCTTCCTGGACACCGCCAACATCTACGCCCGCTGGATTGAGGGCTGCGACGGCCTGGAGAGCGAGCGCTTCCTGGGGGACTGGTTTGAGAGGACCGGCAAGCGCGCGGACATCTTTGTGGCGACCAAGGTGGGCTTTGACAACGTGGCGGTGGGCTTCGGCCTGCGCAGGCATCAGATTGAAGCCAGCTGCGAAGCCAGCCTGAAGCTGATGAAGACCGACTACATCGACCTGATGTACGCCCACACAGACGACAGGGAGACCCCGCTGGAGGAGACCCTGGAGGCCTTTGCCCGCCTGCACCGGGCGGGCAAGGTGCGCTACCTGGGCGCCAGCAACTATGTGCCCTGGCGCCTGGAGCAGGCCCGGATGCTGTGCGAGAACAACCGGTGGCCCGGCTATGTCTGCATGCAGCAGCGCCTCACCTACCTGCGCCCGGTGCCCGTCCCCCTGGACCGCTTGCACACCGAGGTGTCAGACGACGTGATGGACTACGCGGTGGATTCCGGGCTGACCATCCTGGCCTATTCCCCGCTCATGGGGGGCTACTACAACCACCAGGACGAGCGCCCGGTGCCGAAACTGTACGACGGGGATTTCAACAGGCCGCGCCTGGCGGCGCTCAATGAGGTGGCCCGGGAAATTGAGGGCATCACCCCCAACCAGCTGGTGCTGACCTGGATGCGCCAGCAGGCCGCGCCGGTCATCCCGCTGATCTCAGGCAGCAGCAGGCAGCAGCTGGTGGAGAACATCCAGTGCCTGAACTACCGCCTGAGCCCAGCGCAGCTGGAGCGGCTCAACCAGGCCTGAAGCCAGGCGACGCCGCCTTGCCCGTGGCGCCGGCCCTGCAACCTGATGCAGGGCCGGGTTCATGAGGTGCCAGCCCGTTTTTCCTGCCGCGCCTCGACATACAAACAGGGAAGGCGGACGCTGAGGGGACGCAGGCGGGCTGATCCCAGATTGTTGTTCATCTGTCTCCCTGCATGGGAATGGACAGGATGAGGCGCGGGGAAAGGCAAGCCGGGCAGGCAAAACCAGGAAGGAGGAAGGCATGGATTACAACAAACGCAGCCTGGAGCTGTGTGAAAAGCACGCCGGCAAGCTGGAGGTGATCTCCAGGGTGCCGGTCAGCAACCGCGATGAGTTGTCCACCGCCTACACGCCGGGCGTGGCGGAGCCCTGCCGGCAGATTGCCCGGGACAAGCACGAGGCCTACCGCTACACCATCAAGGGCCGCACGGTGGCGGTGGTCAGCGATGGCTCCGCCGTGCTGGGCCTGGGCAACATCGGCCCGGAAGCCGCCATGCCGGTGATGGAGGGCAAGGCGGTGCTGTTCAAGGCCTTTGGCGGGGTAGACGCCTTTCCCATTTGCCTGGACACCCAGGACACCGAGGAGATTATCAGGACCGTCAAACACCTGGCCCCCACCTTTGGCGGCATCAACCTGGAGGACATTTCCGCCCCCCGCTGCTTTGAGATTGAGCGGCGGCTCAAGGAGGAGCTGGACATCCCGGTCTTTCACGATGACCAGCACGGCACCGCCATCGTGGTGGCCGCCGGGCTGATCAACGCCCTCAAGGTGGTGGGCAAGACCTGGCAGCAGGCGCGCGTGGTCATCAACGGCGCGGGCTCCGCCGGCATCTCCATCGCCAGGCTGCTGCTGCAGCTGGGCCCCAAGGACCTCGTGCTGGTGGACCGGGAGGGCGCGCTGGCCTCCGGCGAGGCCTGGATGAACCCGGCCCAGGCGGACATGGCCCGGGTGACCAACAAGTCCGCCCAGCGCGGTCCCCTGGCGGAGGTGATCCGCGGCCAGGACATCTTCATTGGCGTATCCGCCCCCAATGTGCTCACCAGTGAGATGGTGGCTGCCATGAACCCGGGCGCCATCGTCTTTGCCATGGCCAACCCCAACCCCGAGATCCTGCCGGAGGAGGCCAGGCAGGGCGGCGCCGCGGTGGTGGCCACCGGGCGCAGCGACTACCCCAACCAGATCAACAATGTGCTGGTTTTCCCCGGCATCTTCAAGGGCGCGCTGATGGTGGAGGCGCGCGACATCACCGAGGCTATGAAGCTGGGCGCCGCCCGGGCCATCGCGGCGCTCCTCAGGGACGATGAAATCCACGCGGAGTACATCATCCCCAGCGTCTTTGACCCCCGCGTGGCCGATGCCGTGGCCGACCAGGTGGCCACCGTGGCCGAACGCGCCGGCATCGCCCGCAAGCCACGCACAACATAGCAGCAAAAACCCCAACCCGCACAAGACCTGTGCACTGTTTCCTCAAAGGAGTGGAAGATGACCACGCCTCACCCCACAGCCAGGGGCGGTAGCTCCAACCGCAGGCTTCAGGGGCCCGCCCGGCCCTGCCACCTCAATCTCCGCCGGATGAAGGCGCGGGTGGGCTGATGAACCTGCTGCTTTCCCTCTCCGCCGTTTTCCCCATTCTGGCCTACATGCTGTTTGGGGCCACGCTGCGCCATTTTGGCTGGTTGTCCCAGGTCACCCGGGCGGAGATGAACAAGCTGGCCTACAACTGGCTCTTCCCCCTGGTGATGTTCTCCAACATCTACCACACCAGCCTGGGGGTGGTGCTGAACCTGCCCTTCCTGCTGACCATGCTGGGGCTGGTGCTGGCCTTTTCCCTGGCCGTCATCCTCATCACACCGCGCTTTGCCGGCAACCGCGGGCAGCTGGGCAGCATGGTGCAGGGCATCATCCGGGGCAACAGCATCCTCTTCGCGCTGCCGGTGGTGTCCGCCATCTCCGGGCCTGACAACATCGGCCTGGCCTCCCTGTGCGTGGCGGTCATCGCGCCGGTCAACAACATCATCTGCGTGGTGGAGCTGGAGGCCCTGCGCGGGGAGCGGCTGCGCCCCCTGCAGCTGGGGGCCAGCATCCTCAAAAACCCGATCATCATCGGCGCGCTGGCCGGGCTGGCCTGCAAGGGCCTGGACATCCGCCTGCCCCAGATGGTGGCCTCCCTGGTGCGGGACCTGGCCGGCATGGTGACGCCGCTGGCGCTGATCATGCTGGGGGCGGGGCTGAAGCTGACAGACACCCTGGGCTATCGGCGGCAGCTGGCGGTGGTGGCCCTGGGCAAGCTGCTGCTGATGCCGCTGGTCTTTGTGCTGGTGGTGCGCCTGCTGGGCTTTGGCCGGGTGGAAACCACCACGGCGCTGGCGCTGTCCGCCGTGCCCACGGCGGTGAGCACCTTTGTGCTGGCGCGGGAAATGGGCGCGGATGGCGTGCTGGCCGGGCAGATTGTGGCCACCACCACGGCCTTGAGCCTGCTCACCGTTTTCCTGTGGGTGCTGGCGCTCAGCGCCCTGAACTGGATTGGGTAGGCGGCGGCGTTGTGCTATGATGGTGCGGAACAATTCGATCAGGCGCCAGGATGATGAGGCAGGCGCGAAGGAGGCAGGGCATGAACATCGTATCCCAGGCTGTGGCCGGCACGCTTGAATCCAACGATGTGCTGGTCCAGGTGGGGCCCAGCCCCGGGGGCATCCAGCTGGAGGTGGACAGCATCGTGCTCAACCAGTTTGAGGACCAGATCCGCCAGGCGGTGCTGGACACCGCGCGGGAGCTGGGGGTGCAAAGCGCGCGCATTGCCCTCAATGACCGCGGGGCCCTGGAGTGCACCATCAAGGCGCGGGTGGAAACCGCGCTGCGCCGGGCGGGGGAGGTCAGTCCATGAGGCGCTCCCTCCTGTTCATCCCGGGCAACAGCCCGGGCATGCTGCAAAACGCGGGCATCCACCAGGCCGATGCCCTGATTCTGGATTTGGAGGACGCCGTCGCCCCGGCCCAGAAGGACGCCGCCCGGGCGCTGGTGCGCCGCGCGCTGCAGGCGCTTTCCTACCCCGGGGTGGAGATGATCGTGCGCATCAACCCGCTGGGTTCCGGTTTCACGCAGGCGGACATCACCGCCATGGTGCCGCTGCGCCCCGCCCTGCTCATGCCCACCAAGGTTTCCGGCCCCGGGGACATTCAGCAGGTCGTGGCCATGGTGGCCCAGGCGGAGGCGGACAGCGGGCTTGAGCAAGGCAGCATCGGCCTGCTGCCCTTGCTGGAAACGGCCTTGGGCATTGAGAATGCCTATGCCATCGCCAGCTGCGACCCGCGGGTCAAGGCCATCTTCCTGGGCGCGGAGGATCTGTCCGCCGATTTGCAGGCGCACAGAACCCGTGGGGGGGAGGAAATCCGCTATGCCCGGGGGCGGGTGGTGGTGGCCGCGCGCGCGGCCGGCATCGAGGCCTATGACACCCCCTTTACCGACGTGGATGACGAGGAAGGCCTGCTGCAGGATGCCGCGCTGGCCCGCGCGCTGGGCTTTTCGGGCAAGGCCGCCATCTCGCCCCGGCACATAGAGGCCATCAACGCGGCCTTCAGCCCCTCCCCGGAGGAGATCAGCTACGCCCGGGAGGTGATGGCCGCCATCGCGGAGGGCCAGGAGCAGGGCCGCGGCGCGGTGTCCCTGCGCGGCAAGATGATTGACAAGCCCATCGTGGACCGCGCCCGGCGTGTGCTGGACCAGGCGCGGGCCCTGGGGCTGGGAGGGGACCTATGAGCAAGCTGGTACATGCCCTGAAGGACGCGCTGGTCAGCGCCGGGCTCAGGGACGGCATGACCATCTCCTTCCACCACCACCTGCGCAACGGCGACCAGGTGCTCAACCAGGTGCTGGCCCAGGCCGCCGCCCTGGGCGTCCGGGACCTGACGGTGGAGGCCAGCAGCCTCTTTGACGTGCACCTGCCGCTGTTGGACCACATCAGGGCGGGGGTGGTGACAGGCCTGAACTGCAACTACATGAGCGGCGGCATCGGGCGGGCAATCTCCCACGGCGTGCTGGCAAAGCCCGTGCGCTTTCGCAGCCACGGCGGGCGGCCGGACGCCATTGACTCAGGCCGGGTGGTGATTGACATCGCCTTTGTGGCCGCGCCCGCGGCCGACCCCATGGGCAACGCCAACGGCGTGATGGGTCCGGGCGCCTGCGGCTCCCTGGGCTACGCCATGCCCGATGCCCGCCACGCGCGCAAGACGGTCATCGTGACCGACCACCTGGTGCCCTACCCCCTCATCCCGGCCTCCATCCCGGAGGACGAGGTGGACTATGTGGTCCTGGTGGACAGCATCGGTGACCCCAAGGGCATCGTGTCGGGCACCACGCGCATCACCCGCGACCCGGTGGGCCTGGCCATCGCCCGCTACGCCGCGCAGGTGATCGAGCACTCCGGCCTGCTTCAGGACGGCTTCAGCTTCCAGACCGGGGCGGGCGGCGCCTCCCTGGCGGTCACCCAGTACCTGAAGCCCATCATGAAGCGCCTGGGGGTGACGGGCAGCTTTGGCCTGGGCGGCATCACCGGCTACCTGGTGGAGATGCTGGAGGAGGGCTATTTCACCTCCCTGCTGGATGTGCAGTGCTTTGACCTGCGCGCGGTGCAGTCCATCCGGGACAACCCGCGCCATTGCGAGATTTCCGCTTCCCGCTACGCCAGCCCCGGCGTCAGGTCCGCCGCCGTCAACTCCCTGGACGCGGTGGTGCTGGGCGCGACGGAGATTGACACCCAGTTCAACGTGAACGTGCACACCGATTCCAACGGCCTCATCCTGGGCGGCTCCGGCGGCCACAGCGACGCCGCGGCCGGCGCCAGGCTGACCATGATCGTGGCGCCGCTTTTCCGCGCGCGCCTGCCCATCATCGTTGACCGGGTGCTGTGCACCAGCACCCCGGGCAGCACGGTGGATGTGCTGGTCACCCAGAAGGGGGTGGCGGTCAACCCCAGGCGCGCGCAGTTGCGCGACCGGCTGCGCCAGGGGGGGCTGCCGGTGTATGAGATTGAGGAGCTCAAGCGCGCCGCGCAGGCGCTCACCGGCGTGCCCCGGGTTGTGCGGCCGCAGGGCCGCGTGGTGGCCGAGGTGGAGTACCGCGACCGCAGCCTGCTGGACACCATCCGCGGCGTCACAGGCAAATAACAGCGACCAAGGAGACCGGCATGGACAGAAGCGACACCCTGCCCTTTTTGAAAGCGCGCCTCAAGGCGCTGGTAAACACCCCCTCGCCCACCGGCTACACCCACCTGGCGGCCGACTACCTGGTGCAGGAGCTGGGCGCCCTGGGGTTTTCACCCACCCGCGCCCGCAAGGGCGGGGTGGTCTGCGCCATCAACGAGGGGCGGGGCGGGGGCATCCTGCTGTCTGCCCACATTGACACCCTGGGGCTGATGGTGCGCGCGGTCAAGCCCAACGGCCGCCTGCGCATCACCCAGGTAGGCGGCTATCCGCTGCAGTACGCCGAGCAGGAAAACCTCACCGTGTTCACCCGCTCCGGACGGCAGGTGCCGGGCACCCTGCGCATGAACCAGCCGGCGGCCCACGCCAACCGGGAGCTGCGCACCCTGGAGCGCACGGACGAAAACATGGAGGTGGTGCTGGACCTGCGCGTGAGCAGCCAGGAGGAGGCCGAGGCCGCCGGGATTGCCGCCGGGGATTTCATCGCCCTGGACCCGCGCTATGTGGAAAGCGGGGAGGGCTACATCAAAAGCCGCCACCTGGATGACAAGGCCTCCGCCGCCGTGCTGCTCACCCTGGCCCGCGCCTTCCGGGAAGGCCAGGCCACCTGTCCCCGCCCGGTGTACCTGATGTTCACCAACTATGAGGAGGTGGGCCACGGCGCGGCGGCCGGCCATCCCCCAGGCATCAGCGACATGGTGGCGGTGGACATGGGCGTGGTGGGGGATGACCTGAAGACGGATGAGCACAAGGTGAGCATCTGCGCCAAGGACTCCGGCGGGCCCTACAACTACGACCTGACCGGGGAGCTGGTGGCCGCCGCCCAGCGCCTGGCGCTGGACTACGCCCTGGATGTCTACCCCTACTATGGCTCGGACACCCAGGCCGCCCTGGGCGCGGGGCTGGATGCGCGCCACGCGCTGATTGGCCCGGGGGTGGCGGCCAGCCACGGCTATGAGCGCACCCATGAGGAGGGTCTGTGGAACACCCTGCGCCTGCTGCAGGGCTGGCTGGAAAAAGCCTGACCGGGCAAGCAGGCAGGCGCGTTTCGTGCTATGATAGGGCTTGAACCAGCATAGCGGCCGGGGTACCCGGCCGGACTACCAACAGGAGAGAAGCGTATGAACATTCATGACAAAACCATCAACACCTTGCGCGTGCTGTCCGCGGACATGGTGCAGAAGGCCAACAGCGGCCACCCGGGCGCGCCCATGGGCATGGCGCCCATGGCCTACGCGCTGTGGCTGAACACCATGAAGCACGACCCTGAGCGGCCTGACTGGCCCAACCGGGACCGCTTCGTGCTGTCCAACGGCCACGCCAGCGCCCTGCTGTACTCCCTGGCGCACCTGGGCGGCTATGACCTGCCCATGGAAGAGTTGAAGAACTTCCGCCAGTGGCAGTCCCTCACCCCGGGCCACCCGGAGACCAGGCTGACCCCGGCGGTGGACACCACCACCGGCCCCCTGGGCCAGGGCTTTGCTAACGCCGTGGGCTTCGCCATCGCCGAGACCATGCTGGCCGCCCGCTTCAACAAGCCCGGCTTCCCCCTGGTGGACCACCACACCTACGTGTTCGCGGGGGACGGCTGCATGATGGAGGGCATCGCCAGCGAGGCGGCCTCCCTGGCGGGCACCCTGAAGCTGAACAAGCTGACCGTGCTGTATGACGACAACGAAATCAGCATTGAGGGCGACACCGACCTGGCCTTCCGGGAGGATGTGGGCGCGCGCTTCATCGCCTACGGCTGGCAGGTCATCCAGGTGGAGGACGGCAACGACTACCGCCAGGTGCGCTCGGCGCTTGAGCAGGCAAAGGGGGCGGACAAGCCCACGCTGATCATCTGCCCCACCATCATCGGCTTTGGCAGCGCCGCGCGCCAGGGCACGGCCAGCGCGCATGGCGAGCCGCTGGGCGCTGATAACCTGGCCCAGGCCAAGCAGGCGCTGGGCATGCCCGCGGAGGCCTTCCATGTGGCGGACGAGGTCTATGCCCACGCCAGGCAGTGCCTGCAACCCGGGCAGGACGCCCGGCAGGCCTGGGAGCGGATGCTGGCGGCCTACCAGCAGGAGCACCCGGAGCTGGCCCAGGCCTGGCAGGACTGGCACAGCCAGCTGAGCCTGGACGCCTTGCAGTCCACGGAGGGCCTGTTGCCCCACAAGGAGAAGGCGGAGGCCACCCGCAGCAGCTCCGGCGAGATGATCAACAAGCTGGCCCGCCTGGTGCCCAACCTGGTGGGCGGCTCGGCTGACCTGGCCCCCTCCAACAAGTCCTACATTGAGGGCGGGGGCGACTACAGCGCGGAGAACCGCCTGGGGCGCAACCTGCGCTTCGGGGTGCGGGAGCACGCCATGGCCGCCATCTGCAACGGCATCGCCCTGCATGGGGGGCTGCGGGTGTTCTGCG
>JAAYEI010000052.1 GCA_012728815.1 Clostridiales bacterium | reverse complement strand
TCAAGCGATGGCGCGGGGTTGCAACCAGGTACGCGAAAACCAGCGACGGGTTCATTGCTGCAATTCAAGTTCGATGTATCGCCATTTGGGCAGGAGTCCTTGCGTAACTCGTGTAGACACTATCTAAAAGGAAATCAATCCTTCACCATAACAGCAAGCAGATAGGAGCATAGCGCATTCCTCGCAACCATTGACTGCTCAAAGCTCAAAGTTTTGAGCGACCGCTCTCCTTTGCTTTTTGGCGATTGCAATGCTGAATTGCTTCTTGAATGCCTAAGTCACTTCTCAAGAACGCTCACGAGTTTTGTTATAAAGTTTTCTTCTTCAACCTTGATAAAGTCCGAAACCTTCCCTTCATTCTTGAGGGAGAGCATTTTTGTTCTGACATCTCCATAGAGTCCGTGGTTCAGAACATCAATACGCTCTATGCCCGATGAATAGCGAATCTCTGTCATTCCTGCGACTTGATCAAATAAGAAAAAGGAAACTCCCATGGTATGCTCGGCGAGATAATATGCTTCAATATTTGTTGATGCGAAAGGTGATTTGTTAAAATCGTTGAACAACTTGCTCGCATCAAGATAGAGAGCAACTGCTGTAACCGTTGTGATTTCATCATCACGGAAATAAAAAACAAGTGATAGCCCGCTCTCCATTTTATGGAATACGGTGGATTTACCCGATTTAATCACTGAGTCTTCTGTATCTGGCGTCTCGTTGTTTGGAGGAATGATATCTTCTTGTGTAAAAATCACTGACACTGTCTTACTATCTTCACTATTAGTTTCCTGAAGGGAAAGGTGAGCGAAAGCATTGTTTCCATTTTGCGTTGTCTGCCAAGAATAGATACGCATCACCTTCTCGTATTTGCTGCTAAAAGTTTCTCTAAACGTGACATCCTCAAGTTCTCGGAAAGCTTCCCCAGACGAAAGGGTTAAGGCTTCTACCATTTGACGTATTCTTTGCTCATATTGCTCATTTGGAATTCCTGCCCAAGAAATCTGGTATCTTTTCAGTCTGTTCTGATTATCAAATACACCATAAAGAAGGAACTGCTGTGAGCTCTCAGGCAAGTAACCTCCATATAAAAAACTACTATCTCGGAAGCTGCCCTGATATTCTGGGAAAACAGACTTGATGGACTCAATTTTTTGTTTACAAATAGCTTCTGAACTATTCAATTCGATCTCAAGCGCCATTGCAATGATTTTCTCATCTGTTGTTCCCAAGGCGTCTGCATTTTCTGACGCAACCGAAGTGATAAGCAGATTCCCCATTAAAAGAACGAACGCAAGCAAAAAAAACCAAGTGTTTCCTCATTACCATCATCTCCTACTACAATTTATTAAATCACTCTGTTGCTCAAGTGATTCTTATCAAAAGGCATTCAACTCCCCTTTTAGCAGCTACCAACCCTAGTTGGCCACTAAGATTGCTGGCATAGTTTTGTCGTTTATCTTCAATTAGATCAATGAAAATGCGCTTTCTACACGTACTAAACATATAGTGCCCCTGAACTTACTTTTTCTTTCCATATACTAGCGTAACCCTTTGGCAACTGTCAATTCAAGTTCGCACCTTTGTTCTCCGCTCCCCATGTGACGCTGCCCGCTTGGCGGGCAATTTAGGTGGCGCCTCCTTCAGGCACGACCGGTTGACCATGTTCGCGGAATCAGGATTGTGAACACAAGCGAATATCAGCTGTTGCCATCACATAACCACAACATGAAGCAGTGCTGGAAACAGACGAAAAGGCCCTCTCAACCCGAGAGGGCCTTTTCGTATCTGGGTACGGCCATTCAGTCTGGTCACGCGGATGGGATAGCCATTTGCGATGTGCATGCCACCCACTTTAGCAAGCCATGGATGCTGTGGTCTTCATGGCCGCGGAGCGTATTGGTTTGTTTGCTTCAACAGTTCCGCATGCTCCTGCGGGTTTCGCCTGTTACGGATCCAGGATGCCCAGCAGCTCGGCCTTTTTCATAGGCGCGGGACGCTCGTAGGGCGTCTTCATGTCCACCCAGCCACCGGAGGCTGCGCTGCGCTCAAAGCCGGTCAGGATATCGATGACATGGTAGACCTGCTGCATGCCGCAGCGCGCCGCCCGGCCGGTCTGCATGGACTTGGCCATGTCCGCCAGGCCCAGGGCCCGCATGTCGCCCACATAGTCAAACAGCAGCGGCAGCTCGTCGTACTTCCTGGTCTCGGGCCGCCAAACCTGGATGGGGCCGCCGAAGAAGTTGGGGTCGGGCAGGATCAGCGTGCCCTCGGTGCCGTAGACCTCCAGCCTGGCCTGGGTGTGGTAGTATGCGTCAAAGGTGGTGAACAGGGTGCCGATGGCGCCTAAATCAAACTGCATGATGCCCGTGGTGTAGGTGTCCACATTGACATCCATCACGGTGCCGGCGAAGGGCTGGCTGGTAATCATGCGCTTGTCAAAGGTGCGCTTGCTGTGCGCGACCAGCCTGTCCACCCGGCCCAGCAGGCTGGTGAGGGCGGACATATAGTAGGGCCCCATGTCCAGCATCGGCCCGCCGCCCTTCTGGTAATAGAAATCCGGGTCCGGGTGCCAGGTCTCATGCCCGCGGCAGATCATGAAGGCGGCCGCGCCCACCACCTGGCCAATCAGGCCCGCATCGATATACTTGCGGCAGGATTGCAGGCCGGCGCCCAGGAAGGTGTCCGGCGCGCCGCCAATCTGCAGACCGCGCTCCTTGGCCAGCTTGACCAGGGCGTCGCCCTCCTCCATGGTGATCCCCAGCGGCTTCTCCGTGAAGACATGCTTGCCGTGCTCCAGCGCCAGGCGGGACACCTCATAGTGCTGGTAGGGACGGGTCAGGTTGAGGATGATGTCCACCTCCGGGTCTTTGAAGGCCTCATACATGTCGGCGTACACCCGGGGCAGGTTGTATTTCTCCTTGGCATCCTGCGCGCGCTGCTGAATCAGGTCGCAGACGCCCGCGATCTCCACCTCCTTGAACACCTTGGTGATGTTGTCCAGGTAGGTTTTGCTGATGGTTCCCACGCCGACAAAGGCTACTTTGATGGGCTTCATATTTCCTCCAAGATAGAATATTTTTGTGTTTTGCCCCCGGGCGGGGCGGGAAGGCGCCGCCCGGGGCGTCGTCAAACTGCACCTTTTGCTGCCCGGCGGGGCAGGAAGGGATTCACTGCCAGGGATTGATGATGACCTTGCCCGTGTTCCCGGTCATGAACTGGTCAAAGGCTTCCTGTACCCTGGAGAAGCCATAGCGGTGGGTGATGATCTTGCCGACCACCGGGGAGCGGCGGAGGATGGCGTACATGCTCTGCGCATCATGGGTGGAGCAGTGCCAGTTGCCCATCATGGTCAGCCCCTTGCGGATGAAGTCCTCACTGACGCGGATGGGGATCTCCGTATGGTTTTCGCCGCAGCAGGACAGCATGCCCAGGGGTTCCAGGGCGTCAATGCACAGCCTCTCCGCCTTGCTGTTGCCGGAGCACTCAATGGCCTTGAGCAGGGGCGTGCGGGCATCCACCGCCTGGACCTGCTGCAGGATGTCCGGGTCGCGCGGGTCCAGCACCACGTCAGCACCCATCTCCCTGGCAAGCTGCACCCGGTAAGGTTCTGATTCCACCGAAATGACGTAGGCGCCCAGGAACTTGGACAGCGCCAGCGCGCCCAGACCTACCGGCCCCATGCCCGTGATCAGCACTTTGTCAAAGGCGCGCACGTTCATCCGGCGCACCGAGCCCATGCCAGGCCCCAGGGCGCAGCAGGCCAGGGAGCCCAAGTCAAAATCGATGTCCTCGGGCAGCGGGGTGCATACAAAATCCTGAACCAGGGCATATTCCGCGAAATGGGAGGTCCACGCAGGCTTTTGCGGGCAGTAGATGTAGTTGCCGGTGCGGCAGTAGCGACACTCCCCGCAGCCGGACAGCGGGTTGAGGATGACGCGGTCACCCTCCTTGAGCAGGCTGGAGCCCGCCGTGCCCACCACCACGCCGGTTCCCTCATGCCCCGCGTTGCGGATGGGGGTCGGCGAAAGATAGGCGTTTTTGTCGCTGCCGCAGATGGGGGTGGACTCCACCTTGACCACCACCCAGGCACCATGGGGCACCGGGTCCGGCACGGTCTCAATTTCCACCAGTTTGTTATGGATGACCAAACTCTTCATGCTATTTTACCTCAAGCGCCGTCAGGGCTCAGTCAGGCCAAACCTTGTTGAGCGCCTTCATCACGATCTTCAGGGACTCCTCAAAGGGGACCTGCGACAGGAAGCGCTCAAAGGGCTCCACCATCACCGGGCCGTCATAGTTGGCCTTGCGCAGGCCGGCGAAAAACTCCGCGATGTTGATGACGCCCGTCGCGCCCGGCAGGCGGCGCACCAGGTCCTCCTGCTCCTCATCCGGGATGTTGGGCGGGGCATCCATGACATGTACGCATACGATTTTCCCGGGCTGGGCCAGCTTGTCAAAATCCTCGAATGTCTGCCCTGCCATGTGCCAGTGCCAGGCGTCCATCAGGATGCCGCAGTTGCCGGTGCCCAGCGCGTCACACAGCTCCAGCATGCCGTCCAGGTCATGGACAAACTCAAACTTGACGTTCCGGCGCAGCTTCTTGGGCCCCAGGAACTCCATGCCAAAGTTGATGCCGTGGTCCTTGAGCAGCTGGGCAGCCGGCGCCAGGCGCCTGCGGTGCAGCTCAAAGTTTTCAGAGTAGGTCAGGCGGTCGTGGAAGGGGAAGATCCAGGTCACGCAGCCCTTGATGCCGATTTCCTGGGCGAACTTGGCATAGGCAGGCAGCTTGGCCATGCCCTCCTCGTATTCCTTCTCTCCCTTGCGGTACTCCACCGGCAGCCCGAAGCCCGCCGGCTTCAGCTTGTACTGGGCCAGCAGCTCCTTCGTCTGGCTGACGCTGCCGCTCAGGTCCTTGCCCGCGTCAAAAAAGAAGCCCTCATAGCCATGTCGCGCGACCAGCTCCGCCGCGTCAAGGAACTTGACACCATGCCCGATGTTGCCCGGGGCCACAGCCTTGTAAAACATATCTACCTCCAAAAAATTGTTTTCAATGATTTATCCTTTGATTGCGCCGGCCATCATGCCCTGGATGATCCGGTCACTGAACAGGAAATACAACACAATCACCGGCATCAGGGCCACCATCATCCCGGCCATCAGCCGGGGGTAGTCCACCCGGTACATGGACCTGAACATGGTCAGGCCGACCGGCACGGTTCTGAGCTCATCCCGGTTAATCAGCACCAGCGAGAAAGAAAACTCATTCCAGTTCCCAAAGAACATGATGATGATGAGCGTGGCCAGGATGGGCATGGTCAGCGGCAGGATGATGGTGAAGGTGGTCCTTAAAAACCCGCTGCCGTCAATGGCGGCCGCCTCCTCAAACGTGCGGGGGATGGAGGAAACAAATCCCTCCGTCAGGATGACGCCCATGGGCAGGCCAAAGCCCACGTAAGGGACAACCAGGGTATACCACTTGTCCAGCAGGCCGGCGTCCCGGATCTGGATGTACAGGGGGACCAGCAGGGCGTGAACCGGCAGCAGCATGCCCATCAGGATGACCGTATACAAGAGGTTGCGCCCCCTGAAGCGGAAACGCGAGAAGCAGTACCCCATGACAAAGGAGATGGTGACGATGAGGCTGACGCTCATCAGCGTGGTCCGGAAGCTGTTGAGCATGTAGGTGCCCATCTGGCTTTGCGTCACCACGGACACATAGTTGGCCATGGTCCAGACCTTGGGCAGCGCCATGGAGCTGATGGTGAACTCCGCCTGGGACTTGAACGAGGAGTACAGCACCCAGAAAATCGGAAACACGCAGGAGATGGAAAAGCCAATCAGCAGCAGATTGACCAGCAGCCTGCCCAACCTACGCATCGATCGCCGCCTCCTTTCGCCAGGGCTGTTGAATCAGGACGCGGCTAAACATGATCAGGGAGAGGCTCAGTACCATGATGCCAAAGGACATCGCGCTGGCGTAGCCAAACTGGCTTTTGATGAAGGTGGTCTTGTAGGCGTGCATCGCCATGACGATGGAGCTGTTGCCGGGCCCGCCCCCTGTCAGGGAATAAATGTGATCGAAAATCCTCATGTTGCCGGAGATGCACAGCATGACGCAGACACCCAGCGTGCCCTTGATCAGCGGCAGGGTTATCTTCAAGGCCCGCTGGACGCCGTTGGCGCCATCAATCTCCGCCATGTCGTACACCTCCTGGTCAATGGAGGAGATGCCCGCCAGGATGATGATCATGTAATAGCCGATGTACTGCCAGATGATGGGGATGGACACCACATACATGATGGAGGAGGGGATGTCCAGCCAGGGGCTTGCCCAGGATTCCAGCCCCACAGCGCGCAGCAGGCTGTTGAGAAGGCCGGAGTCATAGTTGAAGATGACGCTCCACACATAGCCGACAACCACCGCGGAAACGGTGGAGGGGAAGTAGGCCACGGTCCTGTGCAGGCGCTTGAGGCGGACAAAGCGCATCGCCAGCAGGGAGGAGAGAATGAAGGCAAAGCCGATCTGCCCGATCAGGGACAGCAGGGTGATGGTCAGGTTGTTGCGGAAGGCCTGCCAGAAGATGGAGTCCCTCATCAGGAATTGGTAGTTCTTGAAGCCGATGTAGGTCATCTTGGGGCCGCCCGACCAGTTGTAGAGGCTGTTGCGCATAGCAGTAATCATGGGCAGGATGACCACATAGACATACCAGGCAATGCCTGGCAGGATGCAGGCTCCCAGGACCCAGGATTTAGGCTGGATGACGTCTTTTTGCATGCTTGTGCTTTCTCCGGTATCATCAGGCGGCTGCCAGGGCAGGGCAGATCCCCGCCCTGGCAGCACCAGTCATTGCCGTCAGTTGCCCATTTCGTACTGGAACTGGATTTCCTCCGCCAGCGCCTGAGGGGTCTTGGCGTTGATCAGCAGCTCCTGCAGGCCGACGTTCATGGTTTCAATGACGACGGAATCCATGGCCGCGTCATAGATCGGAACAGTGCTCTTGTCCTTCATCATCTCCAGGAACTTGGCCAGGATGGGGCCGGTCTTGGACTTGTCAAACTCCACCGTGGCAGACATGATCTCGCCATTCTCCAGCGCGACGCGGTTGGAGGTCTCGCCGGTGAAGGCTTGGAGCACGCCCGCGGCCAAGGCGAAGTGCTCGGGGCTGGACAGGGCTTTGCTGCTCAGCGCGTAGGACCAGGCGGGTCCGCCGGATGCGGTATTGGGTGCCCCCTTGCCGCCCTCAATGGCGGGCAGGATGGCCACCTCCAGGTCATCAAAGAACTCGGGGCGGGTCTGCTCCAGGGTGCTGATCATCCAGGAACCGTCCACAATCGCGCCGGCCTTGCCATTGAGGAAGGCCTCACGGCCCTGGCTCTCATCCAGGGAGTTGATGTCGATGTTGAAGGCGCCGGGGGTGAGGGCCAGCTGCTGGAAGTACTCAAGCGCTGACACAAACTCCGGGTCGGTGAACTTGGCGGTGCCGTCCTTGGAAATGATGGAGTTGGTCCAGTCGGTGCCGGTCAGCCGGTCGCCGATGGTGGAGAGCCAGCAGGATTCCGCCGGCCAGTTGGCCTTGTTGCCCATGGTGAACAGCAGGTAGCCGTTCTCCTTGAACTTGGCGGCCGCCTCATACAGCTCTTCCCAGTCGGTGGGGAAGCTGTCATAGCCCATCTCCCGGAACAGCGCGGCGTTGTAGAACACCACGGAGGTGACCATGCTCTGGGTGGGGACGCCATAGATCGCGCCGTCCCTGGTGAAGTTGTCAAAGGCGCCGGGGTTGAAGATGGCCTTCCACTCCGGGTTTTCTTCCAGCAGGCTGGTCAGGTCCACCGCCCAGCCGTTGTTGACAAACTCGCTCACCCAGGAGCCCTTGAGGTAGAACACGTCGGGCAGGTCACCACCGGCAGCCATGGTGTAGATTTTCTGCTGGTAGGTGCTCTGGTCGGAATAGCCCTCCTCCTTGACGGTGACGCCGGGGTTGGCCGCCAGGAATTCCTGCAGGGCGGCCAGCTCGCCCATGTTCTGGGCGGACATGGGCGCGTCGGAGGCGGGGTTTTGCAGGTTGGTCAGGTGCATGACAGTCACCGTGTCCTCCGCCAGCACCGGCACAGCGAGGGACATGATTAGAAGAAGTGCGAGCAGGGTTGCCAACTTTTTCATACGGTCCTCCAGATGGTAATTATTTCCGCCGCCTTTCGGCTGGGCGTTTCGTCTTGATGCGGGGCTCAATCAGCCCCGAAGCTTGATGAACTGTGGGTAGTCCCGGAAAATCAGGTATTCAGGCGCCACATCCTCCTCGATGGTGGGGAAGCGCCCCTTGGCAGTGTGGAAGCGGTTGTCGATATTGTCGTCATTGGTGGAGGAGACCTCAAAGAGCATCACCTTGTCATTGACCGCCTTCCAGCAGTGGTACTGGCCGGGCCGCAGGGTGACGCTCTGGCCGGGCTTCAGGATGACCGTGCCGCCCGCCTTGACGGTGACCTGCCGGCCGTCCATGGCCAGGTGGACATCGCTGTCATCAAACTCGCCGTTTTCCTTTGAGTTGTACACCTGCATGACCAGGTCGCCGCCGCCGCGGTTGATGATGTCCTCCATCTTGCTCCAGTGGAAGTGGAAGGGCAGCTCCTGGTCCTTGTCCACCAGCAGCAGCTTCTCCGCGTACATCTTGGGGTACTGCTCGCGCTTGTGGAAGTTGCCGTTCCTGAAGGTGAAGATCAGCAGGCCCACCTTGTAGAAATCCCCGCTGCCAAAATCCGTGATGTCCCAGCCCAGCATGTTGTCCACAATCTCCTGGCAGGCAGGGTCAAAGGACTGCCAGTCCTTGAGCGTCCAGTGGGCAAAGGGCGGCAGCGGGATGCCCCGGCCTTCCACAAAGCGGATGGCCTCGCGGATCAGGAGATTGAGTTCGGATCTTTTCATGCCTTTGTCCTCCTGGCAGATTGATGGGTTGAAGTTATCCCTTGATGCCGCTCAGGGCAATGGATTCGATGAACTGCCGCTGCAGGATCAGGTACAGCACCATGATGGGGGCGGCGGTCAGCACGCAGCCTGCCATGGTGGCCCCCCAGCGCACGGCATGCAGGGTGCGGTAGCGGTCCAGCGCCACCGGCATGGTGGCCATGTGGTCCTTGCCCACGGTCACCATCATGGGCCAGAGGTAGCTGTTCCAGGACCAGAAGAAGTTGATGATGATCACGGTGATCAGCGTGGGCACGATCAGCGGCATGATGATGCGGAAAAAGATGTAGATGTGGCTGCTGCCGTCAATTTTGGCAGCGTCAATATAGTCATTGGGCACGCTGAGCATGGCCTGGCGGAAGAGGAAGATGGAAAAGGAGCTGACTGCGCCCGGCAGGAACATCGCCGGGTAGGTGCCCAGCAAGCCCATCCGGTTGATTTGAAGGAATAGCGGCACCGTCATGAGCTGGCCCGGTATCATCATGAAGGCCAGCACCAGCATGAACAGCAGCTTGCTGCCCGGGAACACCAGCTTGACCAGGGCGTAGGCCACCATGCCCGAGAAAAGCGCGTTGAGCAACACGGTGCTGCCGGATACAATCAGGCTGTTGAGGAAGGTCTGCCAGACGTTCATGGTGGAAAAGACATAGTGGTAATTGTCCAGCACCAGGCTGGTGGGGATGATGTTGGGAGGCACCTGCATGATTTCATTGGTAATCTTGAAGGAGGAGGAAATCATCCAGTAAAAGGGGAAAAGTGAGGAGATGGCCCCCCCAATGAGCACCAGGTACATCAGCACCTTGCCCAGCACTGACCAGAGGCCGGGGGTTCCCCTTCCCCTGTTGATGGCACGCGCTCTGATCGTCATTCGATTTCCCTTTCAAACAGCCGGCGTTCCAAAATGCTGGTCACAAAGATGATGATGCCGATCGCGACACCGATGGTGGACGCGTAGCCCATGTTGTGCTCAATGAAGCCGACCTTGTACAGCAGCAGGGTCATGGTTGTGGAGCTGCCCAGCGGCCCCCCGCCCGTCATGATGTAGGGCTCGTTGAAGATCTGAAAGGCCCAGATGGTCGCCATCATGATGCAGAAGACGATGGTGGGGTTGAGCAGCGGCAGCTTGATCTTGAAATACACCTGGATATCATTGGCGCCGTCCACCTTGGCCGCGTCCAGCAGCTCAGCGCTGATGGACTGGTAGCCGGCCAGGAACACGATGGTGTAAAAGCCCACGTCCATCCAGGCCTTCATCAGCGAGATGGACAGCATGGTGATGCTGGCGTCCGTCAGCCATTTCACCGGCTCAACGCCAATCAGGGAGAGCAGGTAGTTGATGATGCCGTTGGAGGACTGGTACATCCACCGCCAGAGGATGGCCAGCACCACGGAGCCTGTGATGACAGGCAGGAAGTACAGCCCGCGGAACAGATCCCGCGCGATGATCTTCTTGTTGAGCAGGTTGGCCACAAACATGCCGCCGACGATGGCCAGCGGAATCTGGACCACGAAATAGATGAGCGAGTTGAGCACCGACTGCCAAAACTTGGGATCATTGACCAGCCTGACATAATTGCTGAGCCCCGTGAACTGCACGAAGGAATTGGAAATCATGTCCCATTTGGCCAGGCTGCCGATGATGGCCATGCCCAGCGGGTAAATCAGGAAGGTCAGCGTGAAGATGACATAGGGGGCGATAAACAGCAGGGCAATCCTGTCCCAGCGCTTGCGCTTTTCCGGTCTGGACTGTGCGCTGTCCCCGGTCACCCGGATATAGCTCATAAGGTAACCTCACCTCCTTGTCATTCCGGGCCGGGAGGCCGCGGCGCGGCCTCCCGGCTGTTGAACCAGTGTTGCTTATCTGCCTTTTTCCAGAACCTCGTCAGCTTCCACGACCCCCTGGGCCAGGGCGTCCTTCGCGATTGCCACACCGTGGATGACTTTCAGGTAGGCCTGCTGCATCTTGTCCATGACCTCCACCTCATAGATGGAGTTCATGTCGCCGATAATGCCGTTCTTGCCAAGCTCCATGAACTGCTTCATGACATCGCCATAGCCTTCCAGCACCGGGGCGAACAGCGGGTTCTCCAGCAGGTCCACCGTGCAGGGGATGTCGCCGCTGGCGTTGAAATGCTGCGCCATCTGCTCATCGGAAATGAGGAACTTCAGGAACTCCCAGGAGGCACGGCGCACGCGGTCGCGCTCCTCGCCCTCGGGCACGCCCAACTCTTCAATGATGCACAGGTTGCGCACAAAGGAGAAGGTGTCATAGGGGCCGCGCTCCTGGCCATCGGGGATGGGCACAGGGCCGACAAAGTACTCAAAGCCGACAGGCGCGTTGTCCTTGATGGAGCGGATTTCCCAGCTGCCCTCGATGACGGCCGCAATCTGGCCGGTCTGGAAGGGGCTGATGTCCGCGTTCTCAATCAGGGCGTAGTCGTTCTTGACCAGGGTCTCAAAGAACTCAATGGCCTTGACGCCCTTCTCGCTGTCAAAGATGGCCTTGGTGCCATCCTCGCTGATGACCTGGCTGGAGCCGGTCGCGGCGATGTAGAAGGGCTGCACGGCAAACTCCCACTGCCACCATTCCTCACCAATGGCCGGGGACATCATCCACTTGCCGGTGCCCAGGTCCTTGATTTTCTGGGCAATCTCAAAGAACTCGGAATAGGTTTCCGGCGCACGGTCCCAGCCCACGCTGTTGAGCAACTCCTTGCTGTAGTACATCAGCATGGGGGTGTGGTACCAGGAGATGGAATAGACATTGCCGTCCTTCCAGCGGTAGTTCAGGTCCGGGTCATAGCGGGCAAAGACCTCTTCAAAATCCGGGAAGTTGCTCAGCGGATAGAGCAGGCCGTGGTCGATGTACCACAGGTCCTCATTGTTGACGGACTGGTGGATGTTGGAGTTGGTGCGGGAGGTGACATAGGGCATGAGCATCTCGTTGTCGGTGTTGTCCGGCGCCGTGCTGCCATGCACCTTGATGTTGGGGTAGAGCGCCTGGAACTCCTCAATCTGTTTGGCGCCCAGCGCGGTCAGCTCGGGGCTTTCATAGAACCAGTAGCGGATGGTGGTCTCCGGCATGTCGGAGATGTCCTCTGCGGTAATCCAGTCAACCGCCTCCGCCCGAACAGCGCCGGCGAAGCTTGACGCCAGGAGCATCAGCACCAGGGCATACGCCAGCATGAGCCTGAATTTGCGTCCCGTGGATTCCATAAATGTTCCTCCTTGTTTATTCTCAAGGCATTCCAGCCTTGTAACCGGGTTGATGCAGCCGGGTCAGCTGCCCAGCTTGCCAAAGCGCGCGTTGATGGCCAGGGCCGGGTCCACAGGAACCGGCGCGCCGACCGTCCCCTCAGGAATCTCAATGTGGTCGATCCGCTTGAGCTTTTTGCCCTCAAACTGCGGCAGCCACTTGGCCTCCGCCTCGAACATCTCGATGACCATGTCGCGGATTTCCTTCAGCGTCAGCACCGCGCTGGTCAGCGGGTCCATCGCCACCGCCCAGAAGGCCAGCTCCGGATCGCCCTTGATGCCCGCCTCAGCCGCCAGCGCCTGCACCGTCATGTTGGACTGGTTCATCGCGGCCAGGTGGGTGGGCAGCCGCCCAATCCGCAGCGGGTGCAGCCCGTTGCGGTCCGCATAGACCGGCACCTCCACCGTCCCGTCCTGGGGCAGGTTGGTGATGTAGCCCTCGTTCTTCACGTTGCCGTTGAAGTAGAAGGGCACACCGGTCTCCAGCGCCTCGATGATGTAGGAGCAATACTCCTTGCTGCGGGGCTCCAGCACGCCGGACTCGATGGAGAGCACATCCGTGGTGGCAAACTTCTCCGCCACCATCGCGGAATAATGGTAGTAGGCCCCGCTGGCGCCGCCAAAGTCCGGCTCGTCACAGTAGCGGTCTAGCGCCGCCTGGGTCTTGCGGAACCAGGGCAGGTACTCGCTCAGGTGACCGGTGGACTCGGTCATGAAGTAGCCGCAGTGGCGCATGACCTCGCCGCGCACCTTCTCGTTCTTGTAGTACTCGGGCTTCTCAAAGTTGGCCTTCAGCTTGGGGTAGAGGTCCACACCGTCCTTCTCCAGCTTCAGGAACCAGGCCATGTGGTTGATGCCGGCGCAGAGGTAGTCAATCTCATCCTTATCCACATCCGTATAGCCGGCAATCAGGTCCAGGGTGGTCTGGACGCCGTGGCACAGGCCCACCATCTTCATGTTGGTCGCCATGCCCGCCGTGGTGCACACAGCACCCATGGGGTTGACATAGTTGAGCACGTAGGCATCCGGGCACAGCTCGGCCACGTCCTCGCCGATGCCCAGCAGCACGGGGGCCGTGCGCAGGGCGCGGAAGACGCCGCCCGGCCCCAGGGAGTCCGCGATGCACTGGTCCACACCGTGCTTCATGGGGATCTCATAGTCGTACTTGAAGGCCTCCACGCCGCCCACCTGGAACATCAGGATGACGTACTTGGCGTCCTTCAAAGCCTCGCGGCGGTCCGTGGTGCAGTAGACATGCGCGTCCAGGTCATTCTTCTCAATGATTTGGTCGGCGTAGGTCTTCATCTTTTCCAGCTTCCACATGGTAGGCCCCATCAGGGCGTAGGTGGAGCCGCTGAGGGCTGGAACGGTGAACAGGTCGTTGAGCAGGGTCTTGCAGAAGATGATGCTGCCCGCTCCGATGATGGCAATCTTAGGCATGGTGTTCTCCCTTTCTGTCTTTATTGGGTGTACAGCCGCACGCCCGCCTGCGTGGCAAACGCGCGCACGGCCGCTGCCGCCTGTTTGTAGGTGGGTTCATCCGGAAGATGCTCCAGCATGACAGGGACGTTTTCCGGCAGCTGGCTGAGCACCTTCAGGAGGGACACATAATCCAGGCCGCCGGTGCCGATGGGCACCTCCTCCAGGTGCACGTTGGGCGGATCCGGATGGAGGAAGAGGTCCTTGAGGTGAATGGAAACAATGCGGTCCTTCAGCAGATCAAACTGCCGGGCCAGAAAGGCCGCGTTGTCAAAAAAGAGCCGGGGGGAATGAATGCAGTTGGCCGGGTCAAAATGCACGGCGGCCGCGTCCCGGTCAAGGGCCTTCAGGTACTCCAGGTAGCCCTCCGCCCCGTCCAAAAAGCTGTAGGGCATGATCTCAAACGACATCCTTGTTTTCTTCGGCCGGACCGCGTCGATGACCTTCTGCCCCACCTCCACCGCCTTGTCAAAGAAGGCCTGGCCGAAGTTGGCCGCGGCCGGGCCGTACCAGTGGCTCTCGTGCCAGGAACCCACGATGTTCACGCAGGTGGCGGCCTCCAGCTCCTCGGCCAGTTCCAGCCGCTCAATCATGTGGGCAACTGCCTGGTCCGCCACTTTTTTGTCCGGCGAGAGGGGGTTGCTCCAGGCGCCCACCTCCGCCAGCACAATGTCGCTGTCGCGCAAGGCATCGCGGTAGGCCTTGATTGCGGCGTGGTCCCCCGCCTTCAAGTCTTTGGGGCAGTAGGCCGCGGTATAGCCCTTCTGCCGGTGCAGCCCCACAAACTCCTCCGGGGTGTGATAGGTTTCCAGGATTGGTCCGCCCAGTCTCATGGTGAATCCCTCCTTTTCATGCCAGAACGACGCCCGGGGCCGGACGCCGTCACGGCGTTTGCCGCCCCGCCCTATTCCTGCGGGTGGATGATGACCTTGCCGGTTTTGCCCTGGGAAAACTCGCGGATGATGTCCGGCGCGCCGTCCAGCGGCACCTTGTGGCTCACCAGGCCGGAGACGTCCAGGCCGTCCCGGTACATCTTCACGATGTCAACAAAGTCATCCGCGGTGAAATAGAAGGCGCCCTTGAGGGTGACCTCCTTGTGGATGATGTGGTTGGAGGGCACGATGGTCAGGCCCTCGTAGTTCTCGCCGCAGAGCATGACCGTGCCGCCGCAGCGCACCAGCTCCAGCGCCTGCAACTGCGCCCTGGGGTTGCCGGAGCACTCGATGATGATTTCAGGCCCGATGCCGTCGCTGAGCTCCCGCAGCCTGGCCTTGAGGTCATCCACGGCGGGGTCCAGCACCAGATCGGCGCCGGCATGTTTGACAATGTAATCCCGCCGGTAGGCGGAGGGCTCGCTGACCACCACCTTGCAGCCCTTGTACTTGAGCAGCGCGGTCACGCCCAGGCCGATGGGGCCGGCGCCGGACACAAACACCCACATGCCGGGGCGCAGGTCCAGCTGATTGGCCGCGCGGTTGGCAACGCCCACGGTGTCCCCGCCCAGCAGCACCAGCATGTCGTAGTCGATGTCATCCGGCGCCTTGATCACGCATTTCTCCGGCAGGGAGATGTACTGCGCGTGCGAGCCGCCCTCATATTTGAGCTGTTCGCAAAACTGGTAGGTGCCGTTCTTGCAGTAGGGGCACTTGCCGCAGCCGTCCATGATCTGCACCACGACCCGGTCTCCCTTTGCCAGCCCTTTGGCGGCGCCGGGGTCCAGCACCTCACCGGACATCTCGTGCCCGGGGATGTAATAGCCGCCCGGCCTGCCGGAATGGTCGCCGAAGTATCCCTTGTTCTCGCTGCCGCACAGGGCGCTGGACATCACCTTGATGTACACCTCGCCCGCTTCCCGCTTGGGGTCCTGCACCTCCGCCACGTCGGCCACGCCGTTTCCCAGAAACCTGACTGCTCTCATACGTCGCTCCTTTGATGTACTTCGCACCCGGTGATGCAGTGTTGGCTGCTGCCAGGCCCGGGTGCCCCGCCCCGCAACAGCCTTGTTCGCGCTGTCCGCCTGGCGGCATACAGCCAGGCGGTTCAAACGTCAGTCCCTTGGTGTCCTCCGGCACCGGCCGCGCCCGCCTGCGGCATCTGCGAATCAGTGGGTGTGCGCGGGGCTTGTGCAATAGCGCTGGGAGCGGTGATTCCACATGGCTTGCCCCCTGATGATGAGAGGGCCTGGATCTTCGTGTCGTCTGGAAGCTTCAAAAACCGGACAGGGTGGGGGTGGAAACAGGTAACCAATCTCCCAGTATTACAATGCTGCCTCCATTATAGAAGAAAGCGCCCGCGAAAAGAATGAACGTTTTACCTATTTATAGCACAATCTTACGGTCAGTGACGGCAGGCCGCTTTTTCTTCAGCAGCAGGCTGACGCGGGTCCCCCTGCCCTCCTGGCTTTCAAAGGTCAGCCCGTAAGGCGGGCCGTACATCGCGGCAAAGCGCTCCTGGATGTTGTGGATGCCATAGGAGCCGGCCTCCACCGCCTGCTGCAGGCTGATCTGCGCCAGCTTCTGCCGGCTCATCCCGCTCCCGTCATCGCTGACCACAATCCGGATGTCGGCCCCTTCCTCCCTCACCTCGATGCGGACCGTGCCGGCTTTGCTCTCCTTCTCCATGATGCCGTGGAAGATGGCATTTTCCACGATGGGCTGCAGGGTGGCCTTGAGGATCAGGCAGTCCAACAGGTCTTCCTGCGCGCGGATGTCCAGGCTGATGCCGTTGGAGAAGCGCCTGTTCTGGATGCTGACGTACATCCGGACATGCTGAAGCTCGTCTTGCAGCGCGATCTCATCCTCGCCCCGGCTCAGGCTGAGTTTGTAGAACACCGACAGGTCCCTGACCACCCCGAGCACCTCATCCAGGCTGCCCATGTGGACGTACCAGGCGATCAGGTCCAGGGTGTTGTACAGGAAATGGGGATTGATCTGCGACTGGAGGAAGCGCAGCTCCGCCGCCTTGATCTGCTGGCCCAGGTCGAACTGCCTGTCCATCAGCTGCTCCACCCGCTCCAGCAGCTGGTTGAAATTCTGCTCAATCAGGCCGATCTCATCCTTGCTTTCGGGCAACAGCATCGGCGTGAAGTCCCCGCGCCCGGCGCGGTGGATGTGGGAGACCAGGGCTTTGAGGCGCAGGGTGCTGAGCCTGGAGATGATGAAGGCGGACAGGTAGGTCACCAGCAGGATGGCCAGCGGCAGGATAACCCACTCAAGCCTGATGGCCCCATGCAGGTAAAAATCCTGTCTGGGGATGTACATGCCCAGCACCCAGCCGGTGGCATCAATGACGCTGCCGCGCACCATGTACTGGCGTCCGTTCGCCCTGTATGTCGTCCATTCCGCCGGCTGGCCGACTGGGGCGGGCGAGGCGGGCGGCAAGGCCTCAAAGGCCGCTGAGGTGGAATACACCAAGTCCCCCAGCCCATTGTGCAGGGTGACCGCCGTGCCGCTGGTCACCTTGGTCTTTTCCAGCAGCGCGGCGATCTCACCACGGTCCAGGTCCAGCCGGATGACGCCGCTGCCGCGGCTCAAATCATTGATGTCCTTGACCAGGCGCACCACCGGGAGGACATGATCCGCCGGTTTGTTCCGCTGCGGGCCCGCCTCCGGAGCCAGCCAGATGGGCTGGTCAGGCCGCCTTTTCAGCGCGGCGTACCAGGGCTCCTGCGCGATGTCCTCAATGCTGAAGCAGGTCACCCGCTCACCGGCATGGATGCGGTCAGGCGGGATGTACAGCTTGAAGCGCACGATCTCTCCCCTGCCCACGATGCTGTTGGCCTGCTTGATCAGCTTGGAGAAATCCAGCAGCTGCAGACCATAGTTCCGGGCATAGGCCGCTGTCGGGTTGTTGACAAAGCGCTGCAGAATCTCGTTCATGAACAGCAGCTCAATCATTTCCTTGGCGTAGCTGCCCTTGGCGTCCAGCACCGACTGGGCCTGGGCAAAGGCGTGGTCCGCCGAATAGGCGACGCGTTGGGCATTTGCAGCGCGCAGGTTGCTGTACAGGCCCCCCACCACCAGGCTCATGGGGATGATTGTAATCATCAAAAAGGACAGGAAAATCTTGGTGGACATGCCCAGGAGGTTGAACCTGTTGATCAGGCGTTTGAACAATGTGCTCACGGCAGCTGGCGCTTCCGGTACTCATTGGGTGTCATGCCCATGTATTTGCGGAACATGCGCGAAAAATAGCTGGGGTCGGCAAAGCCGGAGGCGTAGGCGACCTCATAGACCTTTAACCCGCTGCTGCCCAGCAGCGCGCAGGCCTTTTCCAGCCTGAGCCTGTGCAGGGCCTGCAGGATGGTTTCCCCGGTCTCCCGCTTGTACATGGAGCACAGGTAGTTGGAGGACAGCCCCACCTCCTCCGCGATGTCCAGCAGGCTGACATCTTCCAGGCAGCGCCGGCGGAGGATGCCCGTCACCCGCTTGGCCATGGGGTGCTGGCCAGGGTTGCCCGCCGCCGTCTCCCCCAGGCTGCCCAGAAAACCGCTCAGTTCCTGGGCCGCCTTCCAGGCGCTCCCCTGCCGTGCTTCCTCCATCAACCGCTGCAGCCAGTCGCCCGTGCCCTCGTCCGGGTACAGCCTGCCGCCCGCGAAAAACGCATCCAGGGCCTGGCACATGCCATGAAGGATGTCGCGGATCAGCTGGCCCTGGGTCCGGTGCGCGGCCGCGGCCTGATCCAGCAGTCGCGCCACCTGCGCGCTGGCCGCGGGATAATCCAGCTGTTCAAGGCTTTGCTCAAACGCCCGGAGGCTGTCCGTGTCATCCGGCGTGAAGGCCAGGGTGTTGAGGGATTCATAGAAGACCAAGCCACCTGGCCGGCGCAACCCGGAGGCCTCCAGCGCCTCCGCGGCCTGCAGGCGGATATCCGCCAGGCCGTCCACATGGTCCGCCGACATGCTGGCCCCGGCATGCCAATGCTGCCCGGCAAGCCCGCGCAGGCAGTCAGAAACACCCTGCAGTGCCTGCCCTGTTGCGCCCCGGGTCAGGATGAGCAGCTCATCCGGGCCGATCAACCGGCCGGCTGCGTCCAGACCCAGCCCGGCCAGCTGGCTGGTCAGCTCATTAGCCACCTGATCTTCTGGCTGGCTGCCAAAGCGGATGAGCAGGTACCTGAAGCCCGAACCGCCCAGGAAATCCAGCGGCCCTGTTTGGCCGCCGCCTGCCAGTTCAAAGCGCAGGCCCTCCGGGTTCAGGCCAAAGTGCGCTTCCAGGACGGACAGGTAGGGGCGCAGCCTCTCCTCGCGCTCTGACTTGATCTGTTTTGCCAGCCCCTGCATCACCCTGCCCAGGTCCTCCAGGTCCAGCGGTTTCTCCACATAGTCAACAGCGCCAAGCCTAATGGCGGCTTTGAGGTATTCCTGGTCGGAATAGCCGCTGATGAACACCAACCCGCACCGCGGCAGCATCTCCTTGACCTTGAAGGCGAAATCAATCCCGTTCATCCGGGGCATGCGCACATCACACAGGATGATGTCCGGCCTGATGTCCTGCGCCGCGCGCAGGGCGTCCAGGCCGTCCGCCGCCTCGCCGGCCACCTCAATGCCGTATTGCGCCCAGGGAACAAAGGTTTTCAGGCCCTCCCTGGTAATCTGCTCATCATCCACTATCAACAGCCTGATCATGCGACCTCCGGGTCAGAGGCAGGGCCACAGGCCGCGCCGGGGCCTGCCCCGTCCCTCACAGCCTGTACAGCGCCCGGGCGTTGTCTGAAAGCAGGGCCTGCTGCCAGGCCAGCGCGTCCTCCGGTCTCATCTGCCCGTCTGCGGTTTTTTCTGCCAGCGCGCGGGCGATGTTGTCCCGGGCAAGCTCCAGGTGCCCGTACACCAGTTCGACAAAGTTGTAGTCCCCGCCAAAGCCCAGCACCTTGTTCCTGGGCAGCATGTCCACGCAGGTACGCAAGGCACGCTTGGCGATTTCCGGCGAAATCAGATGAACCCAGGCCAGGTCCACAAACACGTTGGGGAAGTACTTGGCCATGTGGATGGCCTCGTCAACCCAGGGCAGCCCGGTGTGCAGCAGCACAAAGCGGGTGGCTGGGTAGCGCAGGAAGAGGGCCCACATCTCCTCAAAGCGCGCGTTGCTGAGCTTGTTGCAGTTGCCTGCCTGGATGCCGGTGTGGAAGACAACCGGCAGGTCCAGCGTGCCCGCGATCCGCAGCATCTGGTGCACCAGGTAGTTTTGCAGCGGCTTCATCTCATCATAGCCCAGCACGCTGGGCCTCCAGCCCAGGGATTCCAGGGTGACCCGGCGGTACAGGCCCTCCGCTGCCAGGCGGTCCGGCAGGCCGAAGCACAGGTCGCGCTTGTAGGCGAACAGAAACTTGATGCCCACAATCCCTTTTTCCTTTTGCCTGGCAAAGAAGGCCTCCAGCCCCCTGACATAGTCATCCAGCTCCACGTGCACGCCGCCCACATCCCCGGACAGCGCGCGCAGCATATCCATGGAGCCAATTTCGGCGAAATGGTCCGACAGCCACACCAGCCGCATCATGCTGTCTGAATGCCATTCATTGTTGAACACCAGGCAGGTGTCAATGCCGCAGGCATCCCGGAGCACCCTGCCATACAAACCGGGGGTGTTGGCCGCCCGCATCCGCTCTGTGACCAGGCGGGCATCCTCCAGGCTGTTCAGGTCATCCATGCCGAAGAACCTGGCCATGGTGAGCCTGGCCGCATGCGCGTAGCTGCCGTTCCTGATGTGCCGGTACACCGGCTCAAACAGCTCCCACTTGCGTTCAAGGGAAGTGGCCTCGCTGTACATCTCTTCGCAGGCCGCTTCGCTCATACCCCAGGCATACACATCGTTTTCGGTGTAGTGGCGGAAGAGCTCGGTAAAGGACAGGCTTTGTGCCAGCCTGGCTTGCTCCGTGGGCAGGTGCTCGTGCGTGTCCACAATGGCAATCTGGGCGGAGGCCTGCCGCAGCCGGCTGTAAACGGCCTCCATCGTCTGTTCCCGCATCATGTTCCCTCCGTTTTCATAGTCCATAGGGTGACCTGCGCGCCTCCGCGAAGGCCCGCAAATCAATCTCATGGCAAAGCTGCTGTGACCCCTTGTCCGGAAGCTTGACCGCCCAGCCTGCCGGCGTCACCACGCCGCCGGGGGAGGACACGCCCAGATGCTCGGGCTCGGCGTTGTCCACCGTCGCGATGACCAGGTTGTCCGCGCGCGCGTTCATTAGCAGGTTTACCTCATGGAAGCACTTGGCCGTCTCCTGGGTGAACGCGCTGTCATCCCGCCCGCCGTTGACGGCGTGGAAGATGATCCTGGCGCCCATGCGCGCCAGCTGCCTGCACAGGTAGGGGTTGGGGTCCGGCGTGCACAGCGGGTTGGCCCACATGTCGTTGCAGATGAGCCCGGCGATGGGCACGCCCAGAAAATCAAACACGCGCAGGGGCAGGGTGGAAAACACCGTGATCTCGCCCTTGAGCGGGCCTTCCGTGCTGCCGCAGAGCAGGGTCTTGGTGTGGCAGCCCAGGTATTCTCCCGTGGGAAGGTAGAAGCGCAGCTGGTTGTAGATCCTGCCCTCCTCCTCCATGCAGGTGCCCAGGGCCAGGCCCAGGCTGTGCTCACGGGCCAGGGCGGTGATCTCCGCCAGAGCTTCCAGCGTCTCCTGCCGGTTGAACAGGTGGGTGTAGCCGGACAGCGCGCCCTCCGGGGTCAGCAGGATGTCCGCCCCTTCATCCGCCGCCCGGCGCACTGCCTCCCGCAGCACGCTGACATTGCTGCCCACCTGGCCATAGACCGGCACCTGGGCAAGCGAAACGTTTAACTTCACATCCATTCACCTCAATCAACCCGTTCCGGCACACAACCGCGCTGCGCGGGGCCGCGATGGCCGGCCGGGTGCAACAGGTTTGCATCATTGCGTATATTTATCTATATCCCAAACCGGCGCGCAAAGTCAAGGCGGCAGGCTCTTGGGCAGGCACGTACAAGGTGCTTGTCCTGTAAGCTTCCTGCTTTTCTTTCTTCCCCTGTTTTCCGCGCCCCGGCACGGGAACAGGCGGTGACAGTAAGATTGTGCTAGAACAGGAGCGTAAGAACTTCCTATTGACTTGCAATATGCATACATCCTACACTTTTATCGATGTGAAATATGGTCGCGTTTTATCTGTTGGCTTCATCAAACCGGCCTGTTGACTGATATATTCCAGGAGGTAACAATTTGAGCAAGCGGGTTTCTCTTGTACACGGGCACCCGGCCGCCAGGTCCAGGGCAAGCCGGCTGGCGCGCACGCACAGCTACAGCGTCTTCTACGCCATGGTGCTGCCCGCCTTCGCGGTGCTGTTCGCGTTTTCCTACATCCCCCTTTTCGGCATCATCGTGGCCTTCAAGGATTACAACTACCGCGACGGCATCTGGGGCAGCCCCTGGAGCGGGATGAAGAACTTCCAGTTCCTCTTCCGCTCGGGCAAGCTGGGCCTGCTCATCAACAACACCTTGCTGTACAACATCATCTTCATCATCATGGGCATGGTGTTCGCGGTGCTGCTGGCCATCCTGGTCAGCGAGGTGCGCAGCAAGTGGTTCAAGAAGATCGCCCAGTCCGCCACCTTCCTGCCCAACTTCATGTCCTGGGTCATCATCAGCACCATCTTCTACAACATGGTGCACCCGCGCCTGGGCGTCATCAACACCTTGATGAAGGCCCTGGGCGAGGCGCCTGTTGATGTGTACACCAAGACCGGCATCTGGTACTGGCTGCTGCCGGTTTTGCGCATCTGGAAGACGGCGGGCTTTGGCAGCATCATCTACTTCGCGGCCATCATGGGGATAGACCAGGAGTGCTATGAATCCGCCAAGCTGGACGGCGCCAACGTGTTCCAGGAGATCTGGCACATCACCCTGCCCATGCTCAAGCCCACCATCGTCATCGTGACCCTGCTGAACCTGGGCGGTATCCTGCGGGGTGATTTTGACATGTTTTATCAAATTATTGGCAACAACGGGCTGCTGTTCAAATCCACCGACATCATTGACACCTATGTTTTCCGCACCCTGATGCGCACCAACGACATCGGCATGTCCTCCGCGGCCGGCTTCTTCCAGTCGCTGTTCTGCTTCGTGTTCATTCTGATTGTCAACCTGCTGGTCAAGCGGATTGAGCCGGACTACGCGCTGTTTTGAGGAGGACGCAGATGACCACACAGATCGCACCGCGCCGCAAACGCAAGAAGATGCACAAGGACAGGCTGCTGCTGAACATCATCGCCTACTCCTTTGTGGCCCTGTTCGCCATGTTCTGCCTGGCGCCCTTCCTGATCATGATTTCCGGCTCCCTGAGCGCCCAAAGCGCCATCATCGTGCACGGATATACCCTCTGGCCCCGTGATTTTTCCACCCGCGCCTATGACGTGCTGTTCGCAGCACCGGACGTGATGCTGGGCGCCTTCAGCGTCTCCGTCATCGTGACGGCCTCGGGCACCGTCCTTTCCCTGCTGCTGTGCTCCATGGCCGCCTATGCCCTGGGGCGCAAGAACTTCGGCCACCGCAACAAGGTCGCCTTTGTCTTTTACTTCACCACCCTGTTCAACGGCGGCCTGGTGCCCTATTACATCGTTATGGTCAACCACTACCAGATGAAGAACAACCCCCTGGCGCTGGTGTTGCCCGGGCTTGTCAGCGTGTGGAACCTGCTGCTGCTGCGCAACTTCATGAAGAACAACATCCCGGATTCCCTGATTGAGTCGGCGAAAATCGATGGGGCGGGCGAATTCACCGTCTATGTGCGCATCGCCATGCCGCTGATGGTGCCAGCACTCATGGCCATCGGCTTCTTCACCGCCATCACCTACTGGAACGACTGGTTCACCCCCATGCTCTTCATCGACCAGGAGCAGCTGGTGCCTCTGCAGTACAAGCTGTACAAGATGCTCAACACCATGAACGCGCTGGCACAGATCGCGGCCCGGTCCAAGGACTTCAATATGCCCAAGCTGGACCTGCCGGGCGAGACGATCAAGCTGGCCATGGCCGTTGTCGCGGCGGCCCCCATCATGTTCCTGTACAGCTTCATCCAGAAATACTTTGTCAAGGGCGTAACCATCGGCGCTGTCAAAGGCTGATGGCACAACATAACAACACGGAAGGAGACTTACCAATGAACCGCAGGAACAGCTTGAGAATCCTGGCGCTGGCGCTGATGCTGGCGCTGATGCTGCCCGGCCTGCCCGCGGCCAGCGCGGAAGCGGAGCTGCCGCCGATTGACCTGAGCGAGGAGGTGCACCTGGTCGGCTACATCCCGGGCGACCCCTCGCGCGAGAACGATGAGATGATGAAGGTCCTCAACGCCAAGCTGAAGGAGGACATCAACACCACCATCGAGTTCAAGTTCCTCAACTGGGGTGAGTTTTTTGAGAAATACCCCCTCATCCTGGCCTCCGGTGAAGTGTTTGACTTCGCCTACATCGCCTCCTGGGCTGATTTCCACGCCCACGCGGCGCGCGGCGCCTTTGCCGACATCACGGAGATGGTGAAGGCCTATGCGCCGGACGTGTACCGCATCGCGGACCAGGCGGTCTGGAGCGCCACCAGCTACCACGGCAAGGTCTACGGCATCCCGCACGACGGCCTGGACATCAGCACGGCTTACGGCTTTGTCTACCGCGAGGACCTGCGCAAGAAGTACGGCGTGCAGGAGCTGGTCACCCTGGAGGACCTGGGTGACTACATCCGCGCCATCAAAAAGAACAACCCGGAGATGGCCACCGCCGCGCGCGATGCCACCAACAACAACCTGATGCTGCGCTACGGCCTGCGCAACCTGACCAGCTGGGCCTTTGACTACTATGGCCTGGTCTATGACCGGGAAGACCCGGATGCCAGGCTGTACTCCAAGTATGAAACCCCGGAATACCGCGACGGCATCCAGCTGATGGCGGACTGGAAAAACGAGGGCTTCTGGGATACCTCGGTGATGGTGGGTCAGGATTTCGTCAATGAAGTGGACCAGCATCCCTTCAGCCAGGGGCTGTCAGCCTTCTTTGGCGGGCAGACAGGCGACTACAGCAACACGATTGATTTCATCAAGGACTTTGGCCTGGACTGGGAAGCCGGCTTCCACTGGGTCAAGTACCCCTCCGGCCATATTGACAAGGGCGATGTTCTCAATGACGGCGTGTCCATCAGCGCCACCTCCAAGCACCCTGAGCGCACCCTGATGGCCATGAACCTGATTCTGACCCAGCCGGAATACAAATGGCTGATTGGCTTTGGCATCCCGGAGAAGCACTACGTCATCGGCGAGGACGGCTTCCCCACCCTGCCGCCCGGCATCACCCCGGACAACGCGCCCTACAACTACTTCATGCACGCGTTCAGCTGGTTCCTGTATGACCGGGACAGCACCTTCCCGCAGCGCCAGGAGAAGGACGCCGCCGACCTGCTGGAAGAGGAGATGAACGCGCTGGCCAACGCGCCCACCCTATATGGTTTTTACCTGGACACCGCCGACCTTGCGACGGAGCTGGCCGCCCTCAACGACATCTGGATTGAGTATGAGATGCCCTTGACCTGGGGCTTCATCAACGAGAGCGTGGAGGCGGACATCGCCAACCTGATCGCCAAGCAGAAGGCCGCCGGCATCGACAAGGTCCGGGAGGAAGCGCAAAAACAGATTGACGCCTTCCTGGGCAAATAAGGCAAACACGGATGACGGCGCGGGGCAGGCAAACGGTTCAGGCGGGCGCCTCCCCCACGCTCAAAAAAACAAGTAAAAGAAAGGAAGACGGACCATGAACAAGAAGACCAAGCTGTTCTCCCTGCTGGCCGCATTGATGATGCTGCTCAGCCTGCTGCCGGCCGCGCTGGCCGAGGGCGCGCCGGTTGACATCAGCGAGGAGGCCCACATCGTGGGCTATGTCCCCGGTGACCCCTCCCGCGAGAACGATGTGATGATGGAAGCGCTCAACGCCAAGCTGAAGGAGGAGTTCAACGCGACCATCGAGTTCAAGTTCTTCAACTGGGGCGAGTTCTTTGACAAGTACCCCCTGCTGTTCGCCTCCGGCGAGGTGTTTGACTTCGCCTACATCGCCTCCTGGAACGACTACCACTCCTTCGCCGCCAAAGGCGCCTACATGGACATCACCGACCTGGTCAAGGACTACGCGCCGGATGTGTACCGCATCGCGGACCCCGCCGTCTGGAACGCGACCAGCTACCGCGGCAAGGTCTACGGCATCCCGCATGACGGCCTGAGCCTGAGCACCGCCAATGGCTTCGCCTACCGGGCGGATCTGGGCGGGCTGGAAGAGGGCCAGAAGCTGGAGACCCTGGACGACCTGGAAGCCTACATGAAGGCGGTCAAGGAAGAAGACCCGGCCATCGCCACCGCGAACCGCGACGCGGTCAACAACAACCTGATCCTGCGCTACGCACAGTTCCAGAAAACTGGCTGGGATTTTGACTGGTACGGCATCGTTTACCAGCGCGAGGACCCGGAAGCCAAGCTGCTGCTCAAGTATGAGACCGAGGAATACAAAGAGCTGATTGAGCGCATGGTCACCTGGAAGGACATGGGGTTCTGGGATACTTCCGTCATGACCGGGCAGGACTTTGTCAATGAAGTGGATCAGCACCCCTTCGGCCAGGGCCTGTCCGCCTTCTTTGGCACCGGCTCCGGGGACTTCAACTCCTGCATGAACTTTGTGGAGGACTACGACAAGGACTGGAAGATCGGCTACTTCTATACCAAGTCCCCCTCCGGGCACATCAACAAGAATGACGTGCTCAACGATGGCGTCTCCATCGCCGCCACCTGCACGCAGCCCGAGCGCACCCTGCAGGTGATCAACGCCCTGCTGACCCGCGCGGACTACCAGTGGCTGCTGGCCTACGGCGTGGAAGGCAAGCACTATGTGGTGGGCGAAGACGGCTTCCCCAAACTGCCAGAGGGCATCTCCCCGGACAACGCGCCCATCAACTTTGGCATGCATCCCTTCAGCTGGTTCTTCTACGACAGGGAGAACACCATGCCCCAGCGCGCGGAGGACCGCCCGGTTGACATCATCAACAAGGAAATGGACGCCCTGTCCAACGCCCCCACCCTCTACGGCTTCTACTTTGACACCGCCGACCTGCAAACAGAGATGGCTGCCCTCAACGACATCTGGGTAGAGTACGAAATCCCGCTGTCCTGGGGCTTCATCAACGAGAGCGTGGAAGCGGACCTGGCCAACCTGGTCGCCAAGCAGAAGGCCGCCGGGATTGACAAGGTCATCGAGGAAGCGCAGCGCCAGATTGACCTCTTCCTGGGGAAGTAACCCCCATATAACCGGGAGGGCCGCAGCGACGCGGCCCTCCCTTCATCCGGGGATGTCCGGGAGAACGATTGACAAGGAGCAGACATGAGGAAATACGGCTTCAACATGCAATGGATGTTTGAGCACCACGGCCAGCCGGCCAAGGCGCCGGACCTGAAGGAGCTGGACTTCATTGCCAAGCGCGGCTTCAATTTCATCCGCGTGCCGCTGGACTACAAGTTCTGGACCAGGGACTTTGATTACCTGGCCATCGACGAATCCGTGACGGACCAGATTGACAGCTACCTGGCTGCCTGCAGCGAGCGCGGCCTGCACATGTGCCTGAACATGCACCGGGCGCCCGGCTTTTGCACCAACCACAACCACCGGGAAAAGCACAGCCTGTGGACGGATGACGAGGCACAGCGCGGCTTCGTGCACATTTGGTCATTTTTTGCCAAAAAGTTCAAGGGTGTGCCCTCCGACAAGCTCAGCTTCAACCTGCTCAATGAGCCGCCGGCCATCGGCAAATACGGCCTGACGCGGGACAACCACGAGGCCATCATGCGGGCAACCATCAAGGCCATCCGTGACATTGACCCGCAGCGGGAGATCGTGCTGGACGGGATCGATTGCAAATATGTGATGCCGGAGCTGGCGGACACCGGCGCCATCCAGAGCGGGCGCGGGTATGAGCCATTCACGGTCAGCCACTACAAGGCCGAATGGCTGGATTTTGAATATGACTGGCCGGAGCCTGCCTACCCCTGCACGCTTAACGGCGTCTACTGGGATCGCAAGGCCTTGCTGGACTTCTACCAGCCCTGGAAGGACCTGGAAAGCCAGGGGGTCCGGGTGCATATCGGCGAGTTTGGCTGCTACAACAAAACGCCCAGCGATGTGGCGCTGGCCTGGCAGAAGGACCTGCTCAGCGTTTACCGCGAGCTGGAGTTTGGCTACGCGCTGTGGAACTTTAAGGGCACCTATGGCGTGGTGGAACACAACAAGCCGGGCGCCAAGTATGAGCTGATTGACGGCTTCCAGGTGGACAGGGCGCTGCTGGAAGCCCTGATGGACAACAGGGTCTAAGCCCGGCAGCCAACAAAGAAAGGAGGCCGGGATGCCCAAGCTCACCATCGGTATTGATTTTGGCACCCTGTCCGCCAGGGCCATCCTGGCGGACAGGGCGGACGGCGCCGTCCTCGCCCAGTGCGAGTTTGCCTACCCCCACGCGGTCATGGAACAGGCCCTGCCGGACGGCACCAGGTTGCCGCCGGGCTGGGCGCTGCACCATCCGCAGGACTACCTGGACGCCCTGGCCTATACCGTGCCCCGGCTGTTGGCGGACAGCGGGGCGGCCCCTGAGGACATCATCGCGCTGGGCACGGACGTCACCGGCAGCACCGTGATGACCCTGCGGGCGGACGGCATGCCCCTCTGTCTGCTGCCAGCGTACCGCAGCAGGCCGCATGCCTGGTCCCGGCTGTGGAAGCAGCAGACCGCGCAGGCCCAGGCCGACCAGATCACCTCGCTGGCGCTTGAGCGCGGGGAGCCCTGGCTGAAGCGCTATGGCGGCAAGGTCTCCGCCACCTGGATGCTGCCCAAGGCGCTGGAAACGCTGATGGAGGACCCGGCGCTGTACCAGGCGGCGGACCTGTTCGCCGAGGCCTCTGACTGGGTGGTCTGGACGCTGACCGGGCAGCGCAGCCGCAACGCCTGCGCCGCGGCCTACAAGGCCCTGTACAGCGCGCAGGATGGCTACCCGGGCGAGGACTTTCTAAAAGCCCTCCACCCGGGCCTGAAGGGCTTCCATGCACAGAAGCTGGCCGGCCGGGTGCTGTCCCCCTTTGAAAGCGCGGGCGGGCTGGCCGAGGGCATCGCTGAGAAATTGGGGTTGAGGGCAGGCATCGCCGTCTCGGCGGGGATGCTGGACGCGCATGTCTGCGCCGCCTCAGCCGGGCTCACCCGCCCGGGCCAGATGCTCAGCATCCTGGGCACCTCTGGCTGCCACCTGCTGCTGGGGGAGGAACAGGTGCCGGTTGAGGGCATCTGCGGCGCGGCGCCGGAGGGCATCCTGCCCGGCTACATCGGGTATGAGGCCGGGCAGGTCTGCTTTGGGGACCACCTGGCCTGGCTCACCACGCACCTGCTGCCCGCCGAATACAAGGAAGAGGCCGCCAGGCTGGGCATCAGCGCGCATGAGCTGCTCAGCCGCAAAGCGGCTGTTCTCAGGCCCGGGCAATCAGGTCTGCTGGCGCTGGACTGGTGGAACGGCAACCGCAGCATGCTCAATGACGCGGACCTGAACGGCCTGCTGATTGGCCTGACCCTGCATACAAAGGCGGAGGAGATCTACCGCGCGCTGCTGGAGTCCCTGGCCTTTGGCGCCCGGTTGATCACGGAGGGCTACCGGGGGCAGGGGCTGCAGGTCTCCTCCCTGCGCGTGACCGGCGGCATCAGCCGAAAGAACCCGCTGGCCATGCAGATCTACGCGGACATCCTGGGCCTGCCCGTCCATGTGCCGGCCATGCAGGAGGGGGCGGCCATGGGCAGCGCCATCCTGGCGGCTGCGGCAGCGGGCAGGGATGCCGGCGGGCACCCCGATGTCTACGCGGCCATCAAGGCCATGGCGCCCCCTGCTGGGCAGGACTACCTGCCCATACCCGAACACCAGGCTGTGTATGACCGCCTCTTTGCACAATACCGGCGCCTGCACGATTACTTCGGCCGGGGGGAAAATGATGTGATGAAGCTGCTGAACCGGATCAGGTTGGAAAACAGTTGACTCCCGGGCCTGGGACGGGCGGCGGCGCCCCAGTGGCTTTCCCGGCCCTATCCGTCTAGTGCAAGGTTGCAAGCTTCAGTGTGCTCAACCTTTATTGTCTGTGTACCCCGCAGGCTTGATCAGAATCACCCATTCCCCTCCCAGAACCACGCCTGCTTCATGTACCCGCCCAGGTCCTCATCAACATAGTAGACATAGAACCATTCATCCCCTGCTACGCCTATGATCCAAACCCTGGAAACATAATAAACAATCTCGCGCCTTGCGATGACCGGACTGTCCACATCTGGACGGGCATAGAGGGGCATGGGGGTGTTCTCCAGGCTCTCCAGTCCGACCAATTGGGGAAATGCAGGTTGCACCTGGTTCATGTCTTTTCCAAAAGCCAGGTACTTCGCCATCATCCAGCCCTCAAGGGTGGCCAAGCGGACACGCGCCCAGTCGCCCCTGCGCTCCAGCACTTTGACCGGGGTACCGTTGTAGAACTTGCCCAGGGAGGTGCTGCCGCGCTCCGGCCTTTCTCGCAGGTGCAGGCGGTCCTTGGGGTTGGGGTTGTTGACTTTGGCCCAGCCTGATTGGTCCAGCAATTGCTTTGCCTCCTCAAAGGTGTTCGGAATGCCGGAAAGGTTGATGGCCCTGATGTCGCTTTGAGGGAAGGTGCCAAAGTAGTAGGTTGTGTCAGGCGAGGAAGGGTGGAACAAAAAATAGGGATTGGCCGCGTACCAATCCTGCGCCATCACAAAGGATAAGCGCCAAACATTGTCATGGTCACAGAAAAAGGAGAAGGCCTTGTTCTGCGAATCCTGATACAGGGAAACGCCACGGCTCAGGGGCTGCGCCTGAACCCGGATGTTCTCAGGCAGCGGGGCTGATACCGTGTCGCGATAGCATCCACTTTGATAGTCATCCGGGCTTGCCAGCCAGCGCTTCAGCAGCAGGCGCGTCTGCCCTTGCTCATCCTGTCCCAGGACATAGATGCCGCTGAGGTTCATTTGCGCCCCTTTATGCGTCCATCCCTTGGGTGTCAAGGCACCCAGAACATCGGGGTTTGGCTGCTCATAGCTTTCTACCCAATCCGCTGGCCTGGTGGGAAAGGCAGACCAATCAAAATCAGCAAGGCCGATTTTCCCCACCAGCTGGGGAACGGGAAGGGGTGGGTAGGGGTAACTCTCCAGGATGTTATCATTGCCATCTGTTTCCAGACGCTCAAAGAAGAGCTGCCCCTCCCTTACAAACATCGGCGTTTCGTAGTACTGCTCGCTCCCGGGCAAATGGGCATAGAGAATCAGCGCCACTTCGCCCCAGCCGTCCTCTGACTTTGTGGCATTGAAGGACCAGTGGTATTCATCCTTTGAAAAACTAAAAAAGAGCACGTCCCCGCCGGTGTCAATCAGCACGTTGGGCTGGCTGTCCGCGGGCATGATGGCGGTGGGGTTTTCGATGGTGAAACGATAGGCAGGCCCTGCCTTCCCCTTTTCAGCCACAACCAATACGTGGTTTCCTTCTTTGGTCAGCACCAGCGCCCACCGGCCTTGCTGTTCATTGCCAAAGCCGGAATAATCGGTGATGACATGCCCTGGATAGCGTTCCTGGCACAGGGCGTTCACCGCTTCCGGCAGGGGCGCTTCTTCCGGGCCTTCATCAGCCAGGGCAAGGACCAGTACACAGCACAATCCAATCAGGCACAAGCAAAGGATGAACGCTCTCTTCATCATGATTACCTTCTGTTGTTCCATGTGCTGATCCGCTCATGCAGGTTGCATGTGTCACAAATCAGCGTCCATCTTCAACAGTTCCAACGAGTTCAGTGTGTGCACAAACCGTGTGCCCCAGGTGTCGGCGGCCTCCTGCGGGTACGCGATGGTGCAGACAAAACTGCCCCGCGCTGTGTCCAGGCAGATGACCTGTGCTACCTGTTGGCCCTTATAGGCATAGAACCCTGTCTTTGCCTCATGCGGGAAGTTCGGCAGCCTATTTGCCAATTCCGCGCCCATCTCCCTGAGTTGCCAGCCATCCCAGGTGTAGTGAGCTTTTGAATGGGCAACCAGCTCGGACAGGGCCGGCGCAGGCGGGTAGGTGGGCTGATCATCTTCTGTCACAGGGCTGTTGATGCCTTCGCCCGCTGCATACCGTTGCTGCCAGTCATAGGCATTGATGGCGACCTGCCCCGGCATGATGGACAGGCTTTTTAGGTCATCATTGATGATGCGCTTGGGCCCGATACTGAGGGAATCACCCGGCTCATAGGCGCTCAGGCGCTGGCTGTCATACCAAAGGGAGAGGCCCAACCTTGGCGCAAGGGCGCGCTTTTGCAGCACTTCCTCCTCGCCCTCTCTGGTCCGCAAACTGGCGAGGCGCAGGCCGACAGCGGGCTGGGGCATCGCATCAAAGGCCTCCAGCGGCGCGAAGCCGCGGGCTGTCCGCTTCCCCTGCTTTGTTTCCAGGTAGGCGAATCCACCCATTTTTGAGAGTAGGGTCACTTCCTGCCCGGCTTTGAGGGACAGCAGGGGGTGTCCCTGCCCCAAGGGGTCATCCGTCAGCTTCGTGTTATGCAAGGTTTTGGCGGAAACCCTGGTGAAATCAAGCGGCTGGGGAAGGTCCCAGTACTCGGACATCGCAGAAGCCGTCACATAGCCTATGCGAAAGTGCCCCCTGGCAATGGCGTACTGAACCAGGACAAACCCGCCTTCTCTGCCAAACACCTGCACCCAGCCTTTGCCATTGACCGCCGCCCTGCCCCTGGCACCACGCAGGGAGGCTGTGTCCGGCGCGCTGTACACCGGGTAGGTGCCGCTGTGCCCAAGCCCCATCTCCCAGGCTTCCATAAAGCCGGCGGGGATGATGGGCGGCAAGGCATCTGGCTGCCTTGCCTGGCGCGGGCTCTTGGGCAATGCGCCAAAGTCATGGTCTGCCCCCAGTCTTTGTACCAACCAGTGAGTTAGTAAAGACCGTTTCCTGGCACCCGCATTCCTTCATAGGCTTGGCCACATCGTAACACAGGATGCCGAGGCGCTCAAGGGCGCGCGCAGC
>JAAYEI010000051.1 GCA_012728815.1 Clostridiales bacterium | reverse complement strand
TGCCGCCTGGCGTTGGAATCAAAGGGGCTGATGCGCACCAGGCGGTGCACCCCCTTTTCCCCGCGCAGGTAGCCGTAGACATTGTCCCCGTCCACCTCAAAGGTGACCGACTTGATGCCGGCCTCGTCCCCTTCCAGGTAGTCAATCAGCTTGACCTTGAAGCCCATGCCCTCACAATAGCGCGTGTACATGCGGTACAGCATCCCGGTCCAGTCCTGGGCCTCGGTGCCGCCAGCCCCCGCGTGCAGGGAGAGGATGGCGTTGCTTTGGTCGTAGTCCCCGCGCATCAGGGTCTCCAGGCCCAGCGCGTCCACCCGTGTCTGCAGCGTCCTGGCGGACTCCTCCACCTCATTGACCACCTGGGCGTCGTTTTCCTCCAGCGCCAGCTCCAGCATCAGCGCCAGGTCCTCGCGCTGGGACACCAGGTCCTGGTAGTGGTTGATTTTCCCCTCCAACTGGGCGATGCGCTTGTTGACCTGGGTGGAGCGCTCCAGGTTGTCCCAAAAGCCGGGCGCGGCCATCTCCTCGCGCAGCTCGCCCAGCTCGCGCTGCATCTGCTCGATGTGCAGCCCGCCGCGGATTTCCTCCAGGCCCTGCTGCATCTGGTCCAGGTTTTGCTTGACTTGGTCTGCGCCAAGAATCATCGTGCTGTCACTTCCTTTACTGTGTCACGCCGGCCCGGCCATGGCAGGCCTTGTATTTCTTGCCGCTGCCGCAGGGGCAGGGGCTGTTGCGGCCAACCTTTTCCCCCGGTTTGCTGCGCACGGGCTGCCTGGTCTGCTTGGGCTGGCTGGCTTCCGCCGCCCCGCTTTGCGCGGTGACCCTTGCTACCGCCTGGCGCTCCTGGGGCTGTTGGATGCGCAGCTGGAAGAGGGTGCGGATGGTGTCCTCCTGGATGAGGCGGTTCATCTCGTCGAACATGTCGTAGCTTTCCATCTTGTACTCATTGACCGGGTCACGCTGGGCATAGGCCCGAAGCCCGATGCCGTCGCGCAGCTGGTCCATGGCGTCGATGTGGTCCATCCAGCGGTTGTCCACGCTGCGCAGCAGGATGGTGCGCTCCAGCTCCCGCATGTCAATGCCAAGGGCCTCAATCTGCGCTTCCCGCCCGGCATAATAGTCCGCCGCCGCCTTCTTGAGGAAGGCGGTCATGCCCTCCTGGTCAAAGCCTTGCACCGCCTCCTGGTTGGCTTTCAAGGTGCCCTGGGGCACCGCCAGGCGCTCTACCTCCTCGCGCAGGCCTTCCAGGTCCCACTCCTGCGGCGTGCCCACGCAAAAGCGGGCGACCGCTTCCTCCAGCAGCCGGTCCCCCATGGTGACCACCGCCTGCTTCATGTCTTGGCCTTCCAGCACCTGGCGGCGCTGGGAGTAGACCAGCTCGCGCTGCTGGTTCATGACGTCGTCAAACTGCAGCACGTGCTTGCGCACCTCGTAGTTGCGGCTTTCAATGCGCTTCTGGGCGTTCTCAATCTGCTTGGTGAGCATGCCCGCGGCCAGCGGCTCCTCCTCATCCATGCCCAGGCGGCCAATCAGGCCTTCAATGCGCTCGCCGCCAAACAGTCGCATCAGATCGTCCTCCAGGGAGATGAAAAACTGGCTGGAGCCCGGGTCGCCCTGGCGCCCGGCGCGCCCGCGCAGCTGGTTGTCGATACGGCGGCTTTCATGCCGCTCGGTGCCCAGGATGTGCAGGCCGCCCACCGCCACCACCTTGTCATGCTCCTGGTCGGTGGTCTGTTTATATTCATCGCGCAGGGCGATGTAGCGCTTGCGCGCCGCCAGCACCTCGGGGCTTACGTTCTCGTTCTTCCCTGTGGCCTCCTCGATGATGTCATCGGGCACCTCCTCCCGGCGCAGGCTGCGGCGCGCCAGGAAATCCGGGTTGCCACCCAGCAAGATGTCCGTGCCGCGGCCCGCCATGTTGGTGGCGATGGTGACCGCGCCGAAATGTCCGGCCTGGGCCACGATGGCCGCCTCACGGGCATGGTGCTTGGCGTTGAGGACCTCGTGCTTGATGCCCTGCCGGGAGAGCAGGTCGCTGAGGTATTCCGACACCTCCACGGAGATGGTGCCCACCAGGATGGGCTGACCGGTCTGGTGGCGCCGGGCGATTTCCGCGACCACCGCCTTGTACTTGCCGCGCTTGCCGCGGTACACCATGTCGTTGAGGTCCTCGCGAATCATGGGCATGTTGGTGGGCACCTGCACCACGTCCAGGGAGTAGATGCCCTGGAACTCCGCCTCCTCCGTCTTGGCGGTGCCCGTCATGCCGGACAGCTTGCCGTACATGCGGAAATAGTTCTGGAAGGTGATGGTGGCCAGGGTCTTGCTCTCCCGCTCCACCGTGACGTGCTCCTTGGCCTCGATGGCCTGGTGCAGGCCGTCGGAATAGCGCCGCCCCAGCATCAGGCGGCCGGTGAACTCATCCACGATGATGACCTCGCCGTCTTGCACCACGTAGTCAATGTCCCGCTTGAAGAGGGCATGGGCCTTGAGTGCCTGGAGCAGGTGGTGGTTCAGCTCGTTGTTTTCCGGGTCGTTGATGTTGTCCACCCGGAAGGCCTGCTCGGCCTTTCGCGCGCCCTCCTCGGTGAGCAGCACGGCCTTGTCCTTTTCCTCCACCGTGTAGTCCGTCTCCGCCCTCAGGCGCACCACAAAGCGGTCCGCCCGCTCATACAGGTCGGTGGACTTCTCCCCCTGGCCGGAGATGATCAGCGGCGTTCTGGCCTCGTCAATCAGGATGGAGTCCACCTCGTCCACGATGGCGTAGGCGTGCCCGCGCTGCACCATGTCCTGCTGGTAGATGACCATGTTGTCCCGCAGGTAGTCAAAGCCCATCTCGTTGTTGGTGCCATAGGTGACATCACAGGCGTAGGCCGCGCGGCGCTGGGCGTTGTCCAGGTCGTGGATGATCACACCCACGCTCAGCCCCAGAAAGCGGAACAGCTTGCCCATGTCCTCGCCCTGGAACTGGGCCAGGTAATCGTTCACCGTGACAATGTGCACGCCCTTGCCCGTGAGGGCGTTGAGGTAGGCGGGCAAGCAGGCGGTGAGGGTCTTGCCCTCACCGGTCTTCATCTCGGCGATGCGGCCCTGGTGCAGCACAATGCCGCCAATCAGCTGCACCTTGAAGGGGCGCAGACCCAGGGTACGCTTGGCAGCCTCCCGCGCCACGGCGAAGGCCTCATTGAGCAGGTCGTCCAGGGTTTCCCCCTGTTGCAATCGTTCCTTGAACAGCGCGGTCTGGGCCTGCAGCTGTTCATCGCTCATCTGTTCGTAGCGGGGCTCCAGCGCCTCAATCTCCTCCGCCTGGCGGCGCAGGGGCTTGAGCTGGGCTTCAGAACCCAGGCCCAGGGCTTCCTTCAGACGTTCAAACATGCTTGTCTCCTCTGGCGCTAAGGCCTTGTTAATTATATCATGATGACCAAACAGGGGCAACCGCGCGGGCCGGCGCACAGACAAGCGGAGGCAGCATGAACACCTTGATCCACCCCATTGCGCCCTTTCTTTTTCCTGACAGCCGCCTGCTGGTGCTGGGCAGTTTCCCCTCGGTGAAATCACGGGAGAGCGGCTTTTACTACGGGCATCCCCAAAACCGGTTCTGGCAGGTGCTGGCCCTGGTGTTTGATGAGGAGAGGCCCTGCAGCACAGATGACAAGAAGGCGCTGTTGGCCCGCCATGGCATCGCGCTGTGGGATGTGATCCATTCCTGCACCGTTACAGGCTCCGCCGACGCCAGCATCAGGGACGCGCGGCCCAATGAGGTGCAGCGGGCCATCGCGGGCAGCGCCGTGCAGGCAGTCTTCTTGAACGGTCAGCTGGCCGGCCGGCTGTACCGGGCGAACAGGCACCTGATGCCCCGGTTGCCGCATCACATCCTGCCCTCAACCAGCGCGGCCAACGCCGCCTGGTCCCTTCCCCGGCTGGTGCAGGCCTGGGCTGTGCTCAAGGGCTGAAAAATCCCGCCAGGAGGCGGGATTTTGATCTGGAAGCGTAAAGCAGCGAGCTTACAGAATGTACTTGTGCAGGTCCACCTGCTGGGCAGCCTTGACATGCTCACGCACATACTGGGCGGTGATGGTCAGGTCCACCTGGGGCATGTCCTCCCCGCCCGCGTGGAAGGAGATGTCCTCCAGCAGCTCCTCAAACACCGCGTGCAGGCGGCGCGCGCCAATGTTTTCCCCGGCCTCGTTCAGGTTGAGGGCGGCCTGGGCGATTTCCTCAAGCGCCTCGTCCTCAAAGGTCAGCCGCACGTTGTCCGCGGCCAGCAGGGCGCTGTACTGCAGGGTAAGGGCGTTATCGGGCTGGGAGAGGATGCTGACAAAATCCTCCTTGGTGAGGCTTTTGAGGTTCACCTGCACCGGGAAGCGGCCCTGCAGCTCGGGGATGAGGTCACTCACCCTGGCCACATGGAAGGCGCCTGCCGCGATGAACAGCATGAAGTCGGTGCGGACCGCGCCGTGCTTGGTGTTGACCACGCTGCCCTCCACAATGGGCAGGATGTCCCGCTGCACGCCTTCCCGGGAGACGTCCGGCCCCGCGGACTGGGTGGAGCGGCCGGCAATCTTGTCAATCTCGTCAATGAACACAATGCCGTCCTGCTCGCAGCGGCGCACCGCCTCCTCACGGATGGCATCCATGTCCACCAGGCGCTGGGCCTCCTCCTCAATGAGGATCCTGCGGGCTTCCTTCACCTTCACCCGGCGCAGCTTGGTCTTGCGGGGCATCATGCCGCCCATCATGTCGCCGATGTTGATGGAAGCGCCGCCCACCTCCAGCTGGGGCACGCTGTCTTCCACCTCAATGTCCAGCTCTCGCTCCTCCAACTGGCCTTGGCGCAGCTGCTCCATCAGGTCCTTGCGGCGCAGGCTGATCTGCTCGCGCTCCTGCTCGGACTGGTCAGGCTCTTTCTGGCGGCCGCGCAACAAAATGTCGATGGGGTTGGAGGCCTTTTGCACCGGCGGGCTGGCCAGCAGGGTGAGCAGCCTGTCCTCCGCCAGCACCTCGGCCCGCGCGCGCACCCGGTCCTCATGCTCCTGCTTGACCATGCGCACGGCGTTCTCGGTCAGGTCCCGGATGATGCTTTCCACATCCCGGCCGACATAGCCCACCTCGGTGAACTTGGTGGCTTCCACCTTCACAAAGGGGGCGTTGACCAGCTTGGCCAGGCGCCTGGCTATCTCCGTCTTGCCCACGCCCGTGGGTCCAATCATCAGGATGTTCTTGGGGAAGATTTCCTCGCGCAGGCTCTCCTCCACCTGGCTTCTGCGGTAGCGGTTGCGCAGCGCGATGGCCACCAGGCGCTTGGCCTCCTCCTGGCCGATGATGTAGCGGTCCAGTTCGCGCACGGTCTCCCGGGGGGTCAGCTGGCGCATCAGGGCACCTCCTGCACGGTGATGTGGTCGTTGGTGAACACGCAGATGGAGGCGGCGATGCGCAGCGCCTTCTCCGCCACCTCCTTAGCGCCAAGCTGGGTGTTTTGCACCAGCGCCCGGGCGGCGGCCAGGGCGTAATTGCCGCCGGAGCCAATGGCGCACACGCCGTCATCCGGCTCAATCACCTCGCCTGTGCCAGACACCAGCAGCATCTGGGATTTGTCGGCCACAATCAGCATGGCCTGCAGTTGGCGCAGGGCCTTGTCGCTGCGCCATTCCCGCGCCAGGTTGACGGCGGCGCGCTCCAGGTTGCCGCCGGTTTGCGTGAGCTTCTCCTCAAAGCGTTCCGACAGCGTGAAGGCATCCGCCACCGAGCCCGCGAAGCCCACGGTGACCTGGTCGTTGTAGATTTTGCGCACCTTCTTGGCGGTGCTTTTGAAGATGGTGTTCTCCCCCATGGTAACCTGGCCATCCCCGGCGATGGCAATGCGGTCAAAACGCTTGACCGCGCAGATGGTGGTGCCCCGTAAGTTCATGGCAATCTCCTATTCAAACAGGTCCTTGCGCGCTGTCATCAGGGCGCGCAGGTCATCCAGCGCGCGCTGTGCCAGCGCGCCATAGCGCTGCCGCTTGCCGCGCACCCGTTCGGTCAGCTGCGGCAGCAAACCAAAGTTGATGTTCATGGGCTGAAAGTGGCGGTTGGGCGCGGCCACATAGGCAGCCAGCGCGCCCATGGCCGTGGTGTGCGGGAAATCCGGCGCCGGGCAGCCCATCAGCCGGGCGGCCAGACTGAGGCCCGCCACCAGGCCCGAGGCCGTGCTCTCCACATAGCCCTCCACCCCGGTGATCTGCCCCGCGTAAAAGCGCAGGGGCTGCCCGATGACGCTGAAGTGCCGGTCCAGAAAGCCGGGGCTGTTGATGAAGGTGTTGCGGTGCATGACGCCGTAGCGCGCAAACTCCGCCCGCTCCAGCCCCGGGATCAGGCCAAAGACGCGCTTTTGCTCCGGGAACCTGAGCCGCGTCTGGAACCCCACCAGGTTGTACAGGCTGGCCGCGGCGTCATCCTGGCGCAGCTGCACAACGGCGAAGGGTTCCTTGCCGGTGCGCGGGTCAATGAGGCCAACGGGCTTGAGGGGCCCATAGGCGGCCGCCATGCGCCCGCGCCTGGCGATGGACTCAATGGGCAGGCAGCCCTCAAAGAGCTGCCCCTCCTCAAAATCCCGCACCGGCGCGCACTGCGCTTCCAGCAGCGCGTCGATGAAGGCCTGGTACTGGCGTTCATCCAGGGGGCAGTTGAGGTAGTCATCCCCCCGACCATAGCGGGAGGCGCGGAACACGATGTCCCGGTTGATGGACTGGGCGGTCACAATCGGCGCTGCCGCGTCAAAGAAGTGCAGGCTGCCCGCCTGCTGCGCGATGCGCTGCGCCAGGCCGCCGGCTGTAAGCGGGCCGGTCGCGATGAGAAAAGGCTCCTCCGGGAAATCCTCCACCAGGCGGCTGTCCACCTGGACCAGCGGGTGATCTAGCAGGGCCTTGGTGACATGGCCGGAAAAGCGCTCCCTGTCCACCGCCAGCGCGCCGCCGGCCGGCACCCGGGCCTGGTCGGCCGCGCGAAGGATGAGGGAGCCAGCCTCACGCAGCTCCTGCTTGAGCAAGCCGGGGGCATTTTCCAGTCGGTCCCCGCGCAGGGAGTTGCTGCAGACCAGTTCCGCGAACAGGTCCGAAACATGCGCCGGGCTTTTTACCCGCGGCTTCATGTCAACCAGGGTGACCGGGATGCCCCGGCTCACCAGTTGCCAGGCGGCCTCACAGCCGGCCAGGCCCGCGCCGATGACCTGCACGCGGGCTTCAGGCATGCTCGGCCTCCGGCGCCTCCTCCACCTCCTCGTGGTGGCGGCAGGTTTCATTGGCGCACAGCCTGGACTGCCCGCTCCTGCGGTTCTTGATCACCATGTGGCTGGCGCACTTGGGGCATTTCTCCACAGCCACCTTGTCCCAGCTGGTGAAGTCGCAGTCCGGATAGCGCTCACACCCGTAGAACTTGCGGCCTTTGCGCGAGGTCTTTTCAAGCAGCCTCGCGCCGCAGGTGGGGCAGGGCGCCTCGATGTAGGTCAACACCGGCATGGTGAAGCGGCATTCCGGGAAGCGCGGGCAGGCCAGGAAACGGCCATAGCGACCCATCTTGTACACCAGCGGCGTGCCGCAGACCTCGCAGGGGATGTCCGACACTTCGTCCGGAATCTCCACCTTTTCCACCTGGGCCTCCGCCTCCTGCACCATCTGCTCAAAGGCGGGGTAAAAATCGCGCAGGATGTCCTTCCACGCCAGCTTGCCATCGGCCACCTCGTCCAGCTTGCCTTCCATCTGGGCAGTGAACTCCAGGCTGACCACGGGGGCAAAATGCTCCAGCATGATGGCGTTCACCATGCGGCCCATTTCCGTCGGGTAAAGGCGCCGCTTCTCCCTTGAAATATAGCCCCGGCCAATCACGGTGCCGATGGTGGGCGCATAGGTGGAGGGGCGGCCAATCCCCTTCTCCTCCAGCGCCTTGATCAGGGAGGCCTCGGTAAAGCGGGCGGGCGGCTGGGTGAAGCGCTGGTTGGCGTGGATGTCCAGGATGTCCACGGCCTCATCCTGTTTGAACTGGGGCATCGCGGCCTGCACGTCCTGGCCGTTGTCGTCCACGCCTTCCTCATAAATGGCGGTGAAGCCGGCAAAGGACTTGTGCTCGGCATAATAGCGCAGGGTGGCCTCGTCATTCACCAGGTCGGCGGTCAGCGTCTCGTACTCCGCGTCCTTCATCTGGCTGGCCAGGAACCGGTTGTAGATCAGGCGGTAGACCTGCAGCTGCTCGCGGCTGAGGAAGGGCTTGACGCTGTCCGGCGTGCGGGTGGCATCGGTGGGGCGGATGGCCTCATGGGCATCCTGCGCGCGGGACGAGGTCCTGTAGGCCCGGGCCACACGGGGCAGGTGCTGCTTCCCGAAGGTCTGGCTGATGACCTCCCGGGCGGCGGCGATGGCCTCCTCGCTGACGCGGATGGAATCGGTGCGGATGTAGGTCACCAGGCCCTGGCTGCCCTCCTTCCCCAGGTCCACGCCCTCATACAGCCCCTGCACCACCTGCATGGTGCGGGAGGAGGTGAAGTTCAGCTTGCGGCTGGCTTCCTGTTGCAGGGTGGAGGTGGTAAAGGGCGGCGCGGGCGATTTCTTGCGTTGGCTGCGTTTGACCGCGCCCACTTTGAAGCCGCCCCGCCCAATCAGCTCCTGGGCCTTCATGGCCGCCTTCTCGTTGCTGATTTTGGCCGGCTTGCCCTTCAGGCGGCTCAGCCTGGCGTTCAGGGTGATTTTTTTGCCCCGGGCGTCAAAGGCCAGGAAATCGGCGCTCAGCTCCCAGTATTCCTCGGGGATAAAGGCATCGATCTCGTCCTCACGGTCCACAATCAGCCGCACAGCGACAGACTGCACCCGCCCGGCGGACAGGCCTTTCTTGATTTTGGCCCACAGCAGCGGGCTGATTTTGTAGCCAACCACCCGGTCCAGCGCGCGGCGCGCCTGCTGGGCGTTGACCCGGTTCATGTCAATCTCCCGGGCGGACTGGATGGCCTCCTTCACCGCGTTCCTGGTGACCTCCTGAAACTCCACCCGCAGCGGCTTGCTGTCGTCCAGCTTGAGCGCCTGCGCCAGGTGCCAGGAAATGGCCTCCCCCTCCCGGTCGGGGTCTGTCGCCAGGAAAACCTGGCTGGCGCCGCCGGCCAGCTTGCGCAGCTTGGCCAGGATGGGCCCGCGGCCATGGATGGTGATGTATTTCATGGCAAAGTCCTGGTCGGCATCTATGCCGAACTGCGACTTTGGCAAATCGCGCACATGCCCCTGGGAGGCTTCCACCTTGTAGCCGCGCCCCAGAAAGCGGGCCACGGTGCGCGCCTTGGCGGGGGATTCAACGATGACCAGTTTGTATTTTTTCTTGGATGATTGCAAAAGGGCCTCCAGTGTTTTGTTTATCGCTTGAGCGCGCGGAAGCGGCGCCCGGGCAGGGCCTCGATGAGGCCCTCCATTTCAAGGGTGGTGAGCAGTACGTTGAGCTGCTGGGCGGGCAGGCGCAGCTGGTCGGTCAGTTCGCCAAAGTCCAGCGGCTCCAGGCACAGCGCATCATATAGCCTCTTCTGATCATTTGTCAAATCAGGCAGGTTCATCCCGGTCTGCTCAAGGCGCTGGGGCGTGTCCCAGCCCATGTCCGCCATCAGGTCCTCCGCGCAGGTGACAAGGCCCGCGCCCTCCCGAAGCAGGCGGTGGGGCACCGCGCTGCCCGGCGCGTCCACCTGCCCCGGCAGGGCAAAGACCTCGCGCCCCTGGCGCAGGGCGTGGCCAACGGTGATCAGCGTGCCGCTTTTCTCGCGCGCCTCCACCAGCAGCACCCCCTGGCTGAGTCCGGAAACCAGGCGGTTGCGGATGGGGAAGCGATAGGCCAGCGGCTCGGCCGTCGGGGCGAACTCACTGATGATGGCGCCGCCGGCATGGACGATGCGCTCCGCGAGCGCCCTGTTTTCCCCCGGATAGATGTTTTTCAGCCCTGAACCCAGGATGGCGATGGTCTGCCCGCCTGCCTCCAGCGCGCCCAGGTGGGCAGCGGTGTCAATCCCCCGCGCCAGGCCGCTGATGATGGTGACGCCCCTGGCAGCCAGGTCACGGGCGATGGCGAAGGCCTGTTCCCGCCCGTACCGGGTTTCCCGGCGGGAGCCCACCATGGCGATGGACCTGGCCTCCTGCGCCTTGAGGCTGCCGCGGTAAAAGAGCAGCTCCGGCGCGTCATCCAGCTGCAGCAGCGGCTCTGGGAAGATGCCATCCCCGGGCATGCTCAGCCGGATGTCCGCGCGCCTGAGCGCTTCTCTCAGCTTGTCAAGCCCCTTGTCCCGCAAGGCGGCCAGCTCCTGGTAGGCCTTGGCGCCCGCGATGTCCAGCACCTCAGGCGGGAAGAATTCAAAGAGGCTGGCCGCGCTTGGGGAAAGCTGCTTGAGGGCCTGCCGCGCCCTGATGCCCAGGCTGTCGCTGCAGGACAGCCAGGCCTGGCAGAGCAGCTCCCTGTCCTCAACCATGCCCTTCACCCCAGTATTTTCCGTCGATCATGCGGAACTGGATGGCCTCGGCCATGGCGGACAGCTCCAGGTTCCGTTCCCCCGCGAGGTCAGCGATGGTGCGCGCCACCTTGATCAGCCGGGTGTAGGCGCGCATGCTGAGGCCGTACTTCTTCACCGCGCTTTGAAGCAGGGTGAGCGCCGGGGCGGTGGCCAGCGCCTGGCCTTCCATGTCCTTGCCCCGCATCTGGGCGTTGCAGCGGATGTCCTGGCCCGCAAAACGCGCAGCCTGCAGCGCCCGGGCGGCCCGGACCCGCGCGCGCACCTGCGCGCTGCTCTCCTGATCGGAATCCTTCACAATGTCCTCCACCGGCACCACATCCACCTCCACCTGCAGGTCGATGCGGTCCAACAGGGGGCCGGAGATGCGGTCCAGGTAGCGCTTGATCTCATGGCTGCCGCAGCGGCAATGCTTGACGCGGCTGCCGAAATAGCCGCAGGGGCAGGGGTTCATGCTGGCCACCAGCATCAAGCTGGACAGGTACTGGGTATGCGCCTTCACCCGGCTGACCGTGATGACCCCGTCCTCCAGCGGTTGACGCAGCGCCTCCAGCACGGAGCGGGGGTATTCAGGCATCTCATCCAGAAACAGGACCCCGTTGTGCGCCAGGGACACTTCCCCCGGGCGGGCGTTCACGCCGCCGCCAATGAGGGAGGCCAGGGAGGCGGAGTGGTGGGGCGTGCGGAAGGGGCGCTGGGTGATCAGCCCGCTGCCGGGCTTGAGCACCCCGGCGGCTGAGTGGATGCGCGTGGTTTCAAAGGCCTCCTCCTGGCTCATCTCCGGCAGCAGGCCAGGCAGGCAGCGCGCCAGCATGGTCTTGCCCGAGCCCGGCACGCCCATGAGCAACAGGTTGTGGCCGCCGGCCGCGGCGATTTCCAGCGCGCGCCGGGGCAGATGCTGCCCGCGCACCTGGGAGAGGTCCATCTCAAAGACAGTGTCCGCCAGGCAGTCGGCATAGCTGCGCTGGGCCTGGGCGGGCAGGGGCGCGCGGCCCGCCAGGTGCATGGCCACCTCGTACAGGCTGCCCGCGGGGTAGACCTCCATGCCGGAGACCACCTCCACCTCCCGGGCGTTGTCCCGGGGCAGCACCACCTGGCGGTAGCCCTGCTCATGGGCGGAAATCACAATGGACAGGGCACCGGACACGGGCTGCAGCCGGCCGTCCAGCGCCAGCTCCCCCATCAGGATGACCTGGTCCAGCGCCCTGGCCTGAAGCTGCCTGCTGGCCAGGATGATGGCGATTGCAATAGGCAGGTCAAAGGCGGTGCCCTCCTTGCGCAGGTCAGCCGGGGACAGGTTCACCACCGTCTGCCCCACCGGCATCGCAAAGCCGCTGTTCTTCAGCGCCGCGCCCACCCGGTCCCGGCTTTCCTTGACGGCGGCGTCGGGCAGGCCGACGATGTTGAAGCGGTATTCGCTGGCAGGGGACACAAAGGACTCCACGCTGACTGGCTGCCCCTCAATGCCGCTTAAGGCAAAACACCTGGTACGCGCCAACATATCACGCGCCTCCCTTTAGTAATACAGCCAGTTGGGCAGGAAGCGCAGCGCCTCCAGCCAAGCTGTGGACACCCGCACCCCGCTGATGTAGGGGAAATACGCCACGAACAGCGCGGCCGCCAGCCCGCTCAGCGCAAGCACAGCGACCCTGGCCGCCTTCTGGTGGCGGTTGTACAGATAGGACAGCATGAGCGCCATGCACAGGATGATGAAGGGCACCGAGGGCAGGTAGTGATAGATGTAGGTGCCCCGGGGCACTAGCGCCCAGGGCAGGTACTGGGCCAGGAAGGCGATGAGCAGCATCAGGGGGCGGCGATCCGGCTGTCCCGCCTGGTCTGGGCCCAATCCGGCGGCGGGCTGGCGTACACGAACCCGGTCTTGCACCGCGCGCAGCGCGGTCAGCGCCAGGCCCAGCAGGCCGCCCCACCACACCGCCGGGTTGCCAAAGGTCCAGATGACGCTGGCGGTGCCATCGCGCAGGCCGCCTGAGTAGAAATACAGCGGCTTGCCAATCACCGGCCAGGTGTACCAGGGCGAGCTCCAGGCGTGGTCGGCGCCAAAGCCCGGCTTGGCATGGTAGTTGAACATGCTGATGTTGGCATCCACCACCTTTTTGAGGGTCAGCCCCCCCGGGGTGGCCATGAACACCGGGATGTAGGACAGGTAGTAGGTGAGCGCCGGAACAGCCACAAAGAACAGCAGGCACCATGCCAGGGTGAGCAGGGTGCGCCGCGCGGATTGCCGCGCGTAGTCCTGGTTCCGCAGCCGCAGGGACAGGCGCAGGTCATCCGCCAGGGACCAGAAGAACAGCACCGCCAGCCCGGCGCCCGCGTACATGCCCGGCCACTTGCTGGCGATGGCCAGCCCCATCATCAGCCCAGACAGGAACAGCTGCAGCAGCCGCTTGGGGAAGGGCGTGCGCAGGGGGTCCTGCATCATGTAGCGGAACATGAAGAAATAGGCGTAGATGATGAAGAGGGTGACAAAGCTGTCAATGGTGGCGATGCGCGTCTGGGCGAAATGCATGAAGTCAAAGGCCATCATCAGCATGGCAAAGAGGCCAAGCAAGCGCTTCCTGGTCAGCTGCTTGCCCAGGAGGTAAAGCCCCGGCAGCATCAGCACCCCGGCCAGGGCGCCGGCGAAGCGCCAGCCAAAGGGCGTCATGCCAAAGGCCATGATGGAGAAGGTCATGAACAGCTTGCCCAGGGGCGGGTGGCTGGTCTCATAGATGCGGCTGGGTTCCAGCCCCAGGATCGCGTTGCGCTGCTCCAGCGCCGTGCGGGCGTGGTAGATCTCATCAAAGTACATGGAGTTAAACCAGCTGGGCGGCCCTGTCAGGCTGTGCTGCTCGTCAATGAGCGCCTCAGCGCCGGCGCTGGCGGCTACAAAGGGGAGGTTCTGGCCGGTGGCACTGTCCTGCGCGATGACCTCCAGCAGGGTCAGGCGCGCGGTTGCGCCGCTCAGGCGCACGTAACGCCCCTGAAGCAGGCGGGGGTTGCTGTCATACTCGGTCTTGCCCTGCTGGTTGACAAAGGGGTGGCCCAGGTAACGCCAGGTATAGAGGTTGGCGTAGGTAAACTGGAAGGGATAGGACTGGTAGAGCTCCCCGTCCCTGGAGACCTCCACCTGGAAAACGGCATCACTCCAGTGGATACCGCCATACATCAGCAGGGTAAACTCTCGCTCCTCCCCCAGGTCCAGGATCGCCGTGTCCTCCGGTTGGCTGGCCACCCACTCGCTCTGGGGCGTCACCGCGCTGCCCAGGTTGACCAGGGCCACCACGGCATAGAGCAGGGTGACCATCAGAATGATCAGCACGTCCTTCCTGTCAAAACGCACCTGCGGCCTGGGCGCCACCCTGGCCAGCCAGTCCGTGGATGAGGCCTTTCTCCTTGTGGTGTTCAAGGGCTGGGTCACAGCGCTCCTGCGGCTGAGCGCGTGCCCCAGGTGAAGCGCCCAGGCGGCCAAGGGCAGGCTGAGGGCGGCCAGGCCATACTCCAGCCAGGCTGAGTCGCTGACAAGGCCCACCACCGGCGCGTCCAGGTTGGCGGCGCCGCCGCCGATGCGCAGCCCCCGGTCCAGCGCCACCCCGGTGTTCAGGAAGCACAGGACAGTCAAGGCCAGCAACAGATACAGCACCCGCCGGTCGCGCCGCAGGACATAGGCCAGGGTGAGCAGCGCCACCGCCAAAAAGAGGTAGCGCTCATGCATCATGGTGCCCAGGATGGAATACCCCGCCAGCAGGATGCCCGCCAACAGGGGCAGGCGTCCCAGGTCACGGCCCTTGATGAACATATGGAAGACCGAGACTGACACGGACACCATCAGCAGGATGCCGGTGGTTTGCAGGCTTTGGGGCAGCATGAGCAGCAGGGCGGGCAGGGCGGCCATGGCATGGAAGGCCAGGTCCCAGCGGGCGTTTTTGTGCAGCAGCAGCGGGCGCTGGCGCAGCTTGCGCAGGTAAATCACCGCCAACGGCACCAGCACGGTCAGGCTGCCCGCCAGGCGCAGCGCCAGGGGGGCCGGGTTCAGGATGCTGGCCCAGTTTTGCCCAAAGAGGAAGAAGAGGTTGGTGGCGTTGACACTGCCGTAGTTGTAGAAGCCCATTGTGTTACCATACAGCGACAGCAGCCAGGGCAGGCCATCGCGCTGATTGAAGAAGGGCAGGGCGACCGCGGCCGCCACCAGCAGGCTGCCCAGCAGGCCCAGCGCCATGTCCTTGTAGGGCTTATCCTTCCAGCGCCAGACCAGGTCACAGATGAAAGCGACCAGCCCAAGGGGACCCACCATCAGAGCCTGGGGCTTCATCAGCACCGCCAGGGTATAGACTGGCAGCGCCCACCGCCAGCGCCTGTCCATGATGAACAATGCCGCCAGCATCAATAACAGGGCGGGCAGGCTGTCCACCTGCCCCCAGGCGGCGCCGGCCAGGTAGGCGAGGGGGTTGAAGGCGTACAGGGCTGCCATCAGCACGGCGGTCAACCGGTCCATATAGCGGCTGGCCACCAGGAACAGAAGCAGGATGATGGCCAGGTCGCTGATGAGGGCGGGCAGCTTGACCATCAGCCCGCTCACCCCATCCCCCAGCGCCTGGCCAACCAGCCCCAGGGGCCACAGCACCAGCATATAGCCCGGGGGATAATCCCGGTGGCCGCCCTGCAGGTAAAAGCCGGAAGGCCTGGTCCGCGCCATGTCGTTTGCCCATGCACGGAATGCATTGATGTCCACCGGGAAGCCGGGCACCAGGCTGGCCAGCCACAGCCTTGATATGAAGGCGAAGATCAACAAAAACACCAGGTAGATCCAGCCCTGGGAGGCGTCCCGCGGCTGCAGCCCGGCCGCCTCCCGCCTGGCAGCGGCCCGGGCAAGGGCGTAGAGCAACAGGGCAAACACCAGGCTGATGATGACAAGCTGGGGCGCGTAAGGGCTGGCCACCCCGTCCGCCTGCGCCTGATGGGGTTGCTCCGGCGGCGCCCAGCTGTCCACATAGGCGCCGGCCGGCGCCTGCTCCACCGCCACCAGGCTCAGCCCGTCAAAGCTGGCCTGCCCCAGCGCCTCGCCGGAGTAACCGCCCAGACGCGCAAACAGGGTGACCTCGCGCTGCCTGGGCCCTGTCTGGCCATAAATTTCCAGCAGCTGCCACTCCCCCGCGGTGTCAAAGACGAATTCTGAAAACACATAGATGCCGGCGATGGACAGGTTGGCCCCCAGTCCCTCCGCCGCCTGCGCCTTCACATAGCCGCTGAAGCGGTAGACGGTGCCAGGGTTGACGGGCACCGTCTGGTAGAACCGGGCATCGTTCAGGCTGTGGTTGGTGATGGAGACGCCCAGGCCTTCCCGGCCCGGGGCGCTTTCAAAGCTGGTGACATCGCTGTAGCTGATGTAGGCCTCCCGCAGCCAGTGTGCGGGCAAGCCCTGCTCATCCAGCTGCTCAAAGCCGCCATTTTGCAGCAGCTCCACGCCATAGTCCGCCACCGGGGCCTCCCGTTGGCCCAAGGCAAGCCACAGCGCGCCTGAAATGACCACCGCCAGCAGCATGAGGATGAGCAGCCTGCCGGGCCAGCCAGCCAGCTTAGTTTTCATGCAAGACATCCTCCTTGAACAGAATGCCTGCCCTGGTAATCTCCAGGTAGGCCAGCCGGTAGGGGCGGGGGCCGCGCTGCAGGTAGTGGCGGATGGCCTGCTTGAGGTGGGCGCGTTTTTGCGGGCTGATGCCCATCAGCCCCTCCCCCAGGCGGCCCGCCCTGCGGTATTTGACCTCAACAAAATAAAGAAGCCTGCCTTTGCTGGCAACCAGGTCAATCTCCCCGTGGGGGCTGCGGTAGCGGCGCGCCAGCACCCGAAAGCCCCGCAGGCGCAGGTAGTCCTCCGCCAGGCGCTCCCCCTCAAGGCCCAGCTCATACTGGCGCATCAGGCAAGAATCTTGTGCAGGAAGCTGAGCCGGTGCGCCGGGCTGGGGCCCTGCGCCCGCAATGCGGCCAGGTGCTCGGCCGTGCCGTAGCCCTTGTTGCGCGCGAAGCCGTACTGCGGGTACTGCGCGTCCAACCGCTCCATCAGGCGGTCACGGGTCACCTTGGCGATAATGGACGCGGCCGCGATGCTGTAGCTGACAGCGTCCCCCTGGATGATGGCGCGCTCCTCCCCCGGCAGGCCCAGCCGGGTCAGCGCGTCCACCAGGAAGATCTTTGCAGGCGCGCCCTGCGCCGCCTGCTGCATCGCCTGGCGGGTGGCCTGCAGGATATTGATCTGGTCAATCTCCTCCGCCTCCACCTGGCCTATGCCGATAAAGGCCGCGTGCTGCCGGATCAGCGCAAAAGCCTTCTCCCGCTGTTTGGCGGTCAATTGCTTGGAATCATACACATAGGGGATTTCGGGCTCTGGGCGCATGACCACGCAGGCAGCCACCACGCAGCCCGCCAGCGGGCCGCGCCCGGCCTCGTCCAGCCCCGCGAAAACCTGCCCCGCGCGCCAGAGGGCGGCGTCATGCAGGTAGGCCTGGTGGCAGCGCTCAGCCTTGGTCATGGGGCATTTCCAGGGTGATGCGGCCCAGCAGGCCCGCGCGGAACTCATCCAGCACACAGGTGGCGCCACGCTCCAGGTCCATCTGGCCGCCGCGCAGCAAAAAGCCGCGGTTTTTGCAGATGGCCTCCAGCAGCGCCTGCCCGCGCAGCGCCTCATCCTGCAGCTTGTAGCGCTCAAGCACGCCCTGGGGCGCGATGACCATCAGCTCATCCAGCAGGGCGAGGGCCAGGTGGTAGACATCCACCACCTCATCGCGCACCGCGGCGATGTAGCTCAAGCGCCTAGCCGCCACCGGGTCATCCAGCTTGGGCCAGAGCAAGCCCGGCGTGTCCAGCAGCTGCAGGCTGGGTGAGGCGTTGATCCACTGCGGCGCGCGGGTGACGCCCGGGCGGTCCTGCACCTTGAAGGCGGAGCGGCCAGCCAGGTAGTTGATCAGCGTGCTCTTGCCCACATTGGGCACCCCCAGCACCATGGCCCGGGCCGGGCGGGTGATGCCCTTCCTGAGCGAGCGGGCCAGGCTGGCCTCGGTCAGCGCCACCACGGCCTTGAGGATACCCTGTCGGCGCTTGCCCATCTCAATGGCCAGGCAGCTTTGCCCCTGGGCCTCGAAATGCTGAAGCCAGGCCTGGGTGGCCTCGGGCCGTGCCAGGTCCATCTTGTTCAGCAGCAGCACCCGGGGCTTGCCGCGCACCAGGCTGTCCAGCTCCGGGTTGCGGCTGGACAGGGGCAGCCTGGCATCGCAAATCTCGATCACCGCGTCGATGCGCTTAAGCTGGTCCGTCAACAGGCGCTTGGCCTTTGCCATATGGCCTGGATACCAGGAAATGGGCTGCTGCACGGGCACCTTCCTTTCCGCTAAAAAATAGCACGCTTTCCACGCAAATGCAAGAAACCGGGCTGCCGCGCGGTTGACACCAAATCGCGGGGAATGGTAGGATGTCACATCGGCTGTGATGAAGAACAACCCCTGCGGAAGCTTCCCACAGAGAGGGCCGCCAGCGCTGGAAGCGGCCTGGAAATGGCAGGGCATTCACTTCTGAGCCGCCGCCCGGGTTGCCGGGTGGCCGTTTCCCGCGTTAAGGGCCAGAGCGTGCCCTTGGCACGGAAATTGGGTGGTACCACGTTCATCACGTCCCATGCGCAGCATGGGGCTTTTGTTTGGAGGAGCGGTGTTGGAGCAACTGCAAAGCATACAGCGGCAGGCCGAGGCGGCCATACAGCAGGCGGGCGATGAGGCCGCGCTGGACCAGGCCCGCCAGGCCTTTCTGGGCAAGAAGGGGGCGCTGACCCAGGTGCTCAAAGGCCTGGGCGGACTGGACCCGGATGCCCGACGGCAGATGGGCATGGCCGCGAACGCGGTCAAGGAAGCCATCACGCAGCGCCTGGAAGCGCGCCAGGGCGAGCTGATTGCCCGGGCTTCTGTCGTGGAAGGCGAGCTGGACGTCAGCCTGCCGGGCATTCAGCCAAGGGCCGGGGGCCTGCACCCCATCACGCAGATGTGCTATGACCTGAACGACGCCTTCCTCTCCCTTGGCTTTGAGGTGTTTGAGGAGGACGATATCACCAGCGAGCGCTACGCCTTTGACCACCTGAACTTCCCGCCGGAGCACCCGGCCCGGGACAGCATGGACACCTACTGGCTCAAGGGTCATGAGGACCTGACCGGCCCTGAGCGGCTGTGCCTGCGCCCGCACCTGACCGGGGCCAGCGTGCGCTACCTGCAGCGCCATGGCGCGCCGGCCCGCTTTGTCTACCCGGGCCGCGCCTACCGCAACGAAGCCACGGACGCGCGGCATGAGCGGGCCTTCTTCCAGTATGAGGCGCTGATTGTGGAGGAGGACTTCGCCTTTGCCTCCGGGCTGCTGCTTGTGCGCACCATTTTGGAGAAGGTCTTTGGCCGGGAGGTGGCGGTGCGCATGCGCGCAGGCTTCTTCCCCTTTGTGGAGCCCGGCTTTGAGATTGACATGAAATGCCTGGTGTGCGGCGGCACGGGCTGCAAGGTGTGCAAGCAGGTGGGCTGGATTGAGGTGATGCCCGGGGGCACGCCCCACCCAAACGTGCTGCGCGCGGCGGGGCTGAACCCGGATGTGTACAGCGGGTTTTATATCAACATCGGCCTGGACCGCCTGGTGATGATGCGCTACGGCGTGGACGACGTGCGGCTGTTCCGCGGCGCCGACCTGCGCTTTTTGACCCAGTTCCGTTAAGAGGAGAACCATATGAAGCTGTCATTGAACTGGATCCGCCGCTACGCGGACCTGCCCGAGAACCTGGACCTGGCCACCCTGGCACATGAACTGACCATGCGCACCGTGGAGGTGGAGGACGCGGTCCACCTGGCGGAGGATTACACCCAGGTGGTGGTCGGCCACATCCGCGAGGTCCAGCCCCACCCCCAGGCTGACCTGCTCAAGGTCTGCCTGGTGGATGTGGGTACGCCCAGCCCGGCCACCATCGTGTGCGGCGGCAGCAATGTGCGCGTGGGCATGTTGGTGGCGGCCGCGCTGCCCGGTGCCCAGGTGCGCTGGCATGGCGAGGGTGACAAGGTGGCCATCAAGGTGAGCAAACTGCGCGGCGTGCAAAGCGAGGGCATGATCTGCGCTGCTGCGGAGCTGATGCTGGATGAGCTGTTCCCATCGGCGGACGAGCGGGAAATCATGGACCTGAGCGGCTTTGACGCGCCGGCGGGCACGCCGCTTTCCCAGGCGCTGGGACTTGACGACATCATCCTGGAGATCGACAACAAATCCCTCACCAACCGGCCAGACCTGTGGTGCCACTACGGCATCGCCCGGGAGCTGGCCGCCATCTACCAGGTGCCCCTCAAGCCACTGCCCCTTTTTGAGCCGCCCCAGGGCCTGGAACCGGTGCAGGTGCGCATTGAGGACAGGGAGCGCTGCAGGCGCTATGCCGCGATGCAGTATGAGGGCCTGCACAACGGGCCTTCCCCCCACTGGATGCGGGTGGACCTGTGGAAGGTGGGCATCCGCCCCATCAGCAGCCTGGTGGACATCACCAACCATGTGATGCTGGCCGTGGGCCAACCCACCCATGCCTTTGACCGGGAGCTGGTGCCCGATGAGATCGTGGTGCGCACCGCCCGGCCCGGGGAGGGGCTGAAGCTGCTGGACGGCAAGGAGCTGCGCCTGGACGCGGATGACCTGATGATTTGCGACAACCAGCAGCCCATTGCCCTGGCCGGGGTGATGGGCGGCGCGCAGGATTCCATCCTGCCGGGCACCCGCAGGCTGCTGCTGGAGATTGCCAATTTTGAACCCAAGGGCGTGCGCCGCAGCGCCACCAGGCACCAGGTGCGCAGCGAATCAGCCAACCGCAACGAGAAGGGGCTGGACACCCAGCGCGTGGACCAGGCCATGGCGGTGGCCCACCAGCTGATCACGCGCCTGTACCCGGAGGCCCGCCTGAGCGGCTTCGCGGACAATTACCCCCATGCCACCGAGCCCGCAACCGTGGAGGTGGGCCTGGACTGGCTGGGCAAGCGCCTGGGCCACGGCATCGGCTTTGAGGAGGCGCGCGCCCTGCTCAGCCCCCTGGGCTTTGAGACAGCCCTCGCGGGCCAGTCCATCAAGGTGTCTGTGCCCAGCTGGCGCGCCACCGGGGATGTGGCGCTCAAGGACGATGTGCTGGAAGAAATTGCTCGCATGATGGGGTATGAGCAGGTGGCCTTCATCCCGCCGCGGGTCAAGCTGACCCGCGCGGTCAACCAGCCAGCCATTGCCCTGGAGCGCCGCGCGCGGGAGTACCTGGCTTTCCAGGGCGGCTTGCAGGAGGTCTACACCTACCCTTGGGTGAACCGGGACTACCTGCTGGCCATGGGCCATGAGGAAGCCGGCTGCCTGCAGCTGGCCGCGCCGCCCGCCCCCGACACCGCCTGCCTGCGCCCCTCCCTGCTGCCGGGCCTGCTGGAGGCGGTGGTGATGAACCTGCGCTACCATGAGCAGTTCGGCATCTTTGAGGCTGCCCAGGTCTTCGCCCCGGGCAGCGTGCCCACCAGCGACCCGGAGGAACGCCTGCCCCTGCAGCACAGCAGCCTGGCCGCCGCCCTGGTGGGCCGGGAGCCGCGAATGCTCTTCCGGAAGATGAAGGGCCTGCTGGAGCTGCTGCCCCGCGCGGTGATGAGCGAGGACATCCGCTTTGCCCAGCAGGAGCAGCCCGCCTGGGCGGACAGCAAGGCCTGGCTGAACATCCTCTGCCAGGGCAGGGTCATCGGCGCCCTTGGCCTGCTGGGCAGCCGCGCCGCCCATGCCGCGGACCTCCGCCGTGCCCACCTGGCCATGATGGAGCTGAACCTGAACCAGCTGCCGCCCCTGCCCTCCCGCAGCAACACCTACCACCCCCTGCCGCATTTCCCGCAGGTGGAGCAGGACTTCTCCGTGCTGCTGGATGAGCAGGTCACCTGGGAGCAGCTCAGCCAGGCCCTGGACAAAACAGTGCGCGGCCTGGAATTCATGGAGGAGTACCGAGGCAAGCAGGTGCCCGGGGGCAAGAAATCCCTGATGTTCCGGGTGCGCTTTGGCCTGGATGACGCCACCATGACCACCCGGCAGATTGAGGAGAAGGTAGCCACCATCAAGAAGAGGCTGCAAAAGCTGGGCGGCGAGCTGAGGATGTAGCGCGGCACAGCCCCGGAAAAAGCCCCCGGCAAGCGTGCTTGCCGGGGGCTTTGCTGTATGTTCAGGTCAGGAGAGCCGCTGGATCTCCTCCAGGAAGGACTGGGCGTCAAAGCGCTGGGGCAGGCCGAAAAAATGCGCGATGGTGGCCGCGATGTCGGCAAAGCTGCCCCGGTCCCCCAGGTGATGATGGCGCCGCATGTCCTGCCGCCAGGCAATCAGCGGCGCGTGCTCGCGGGTGTGGTCGGTGCCACGGAAGGTGGGGTCACAGCCGTGGTCAGCCGTGAGGATGAGCAGGTCCTCCGGGCGCATCAAGGCCTGAATGTCCGCCAGCGCCGCGTCAAACTCAGACAGCGCCCGCGCGTAGGCGGCTGGGTCGCGGCGGTGGCCGTGAATCATGTCAAAGTCCACCAGGTTGACGAACAGCAAGCCCTCAAAATCCTCCCGCATCAGGCGCAGGGTGGCTGCGAGGCAGGCCTGGTTGCCAGCGGCGTGGTCAGCCAGGGTCAGGCCGCGGCCGGCGAAGATGTCCTCAATCTTGCCCACGCCAATCACCGCCTTGCCCGCTTCCTTCAGGGCGTCCAGGATGGTCTGCCCCGGCGGTTCAAGGGAAAAGTCCCGCCGGGCGGCGGTGCGCTTGAACTGCCCGGGACCGGGCCCCTTGAAGGGGCGCGCGATCACCCGGCCCACCGCGTGGGGGCCCTGCAGGATGTCACGGGCTATCCGGCACATCTCATACAGGCGCTCGTTGCTGATGATGTCCTCATGGGCGGCGATCTGGAAGACCGAGTCCGCGGAGGTGTAGACAATGGAGTAGCCGGTGCGCAGGTGCTCCGCCCCCAGCTGCTCGATGATGACCGTGCCGCTGGCGGGCACATTGCCCAGGGTGCGGGTGCCAATGGCCTGCTCAAAGGCCTGGATGACCTCCGCCGGGAAGCCATTTGGGTAAGTGGGGAAGGGCGCGTCCAGGCGGATGCCGGCCATCTCCCAGTGCCCGGTGGTGGTGTCCTTGCCCGGGGAGCGTTCCCGCAGGCGGCTGGACAGGCCGCGGGCCTCTGGGTGCAGGGGCAGGCCGGCCTGGCTGATGCCGCCCAGGCCCAGCCGCTCCATGTTGGGCAGGCGCAGCCCGGTGGCTGCCACGGTGTTGCCCAGGGTGTTGGCGCCCACATCGCCATAGCCCCCGGCGTCGGGCAGTTCCCCCACGCCCACGGAATCCAGCACAATCAGAATCACTCGTTTCATAGGCATCCTCCCCTTGGATTATACACCGCTTTGGGAGCATGCCGCTGCAGGATGCCACGGGATGCAGTATAATCAGCCTGAGGTGATGAGATGCAAACCATGGCGGCGGCAGCCTTTGGGCTGGAGGGTGTGGTCAAGCAGGGGGCCCGTGCTGTCAACAACAAAACGCCCAGGGCGAAATTGG
>JAAYEI010000050.1 GCA_012728815.1 Clostridiales bacterium | reverse complement strand
GCTTTGAGCCATTGGGGTTCTCCTCCTTGTGAATGTCTATGCAACATCCATTGTAGCGGAGTCCCGGTGGCTTGCCCATTCCTCCTCACCCTGGGCAAAGTTGCGAACTTCAGTGTACTCTATCAGCTTTATTTCGCCGAACTTCTATATGGAACTCTTCGGTGTGTATATAAATCATCATGACGTTGAGAACTCAAATGTTTTGAAGATTCTTCAGTCTATTCCGGACAAAAACAAAGCTTTGGACTCAGGTTCTAAAGAACCGTTTAATCAACTTTCTTTTTCTGATTTTCTGTATGAGCAGTCCAAATCATTCCCATCCAACGCATCAATTTCAGGGAGCGTGTATAATGGAAACGCATTTGCCATCACTGGCTATTTTTATGTTATCTTTAAGAAAGCAGGCCGCACCGTTCACCGCGAGTTGGTATCTATAGGCACTGTTGAGTCAAACTCTATTGGAACTTGGAGCGACCTAATTTACTCATTGGACTTTGATTCGATTTCTTATGAAGATTCGACAATAATTCGAAAGTGAAGAAAAGAGATATTCTCCTCGTTATTCAACTGTCTGCAACCAAAGCTTGAATAGCATGATGTGATGTTCTTCTTCTCGGTACTCATTCCTTCTCTTAATCCTTCTGAACAATCCCAGCCTTTTATTCGCAAGGAATTTGGCTTCATTTTTGATAAAAAGTGTAAAAAAACTTTGAAAACACTCAAAACACTTGCACCATTCAACGTTCCCAAATAATTGCTCCAGATGGGTTGCCCAGCACCCAGCCTTGCCACTGCGAACCTGCATCTTGGGTATCAGAGGTCCACAAACATCAGGCCCACGGCGGCGACGATGCTGAGGCTGATCAGGTTGACAGCGCTGTTGGTCACCAAGGATAAGCCGCGAAAGGCCCGGGCACCAGCGAAGGGGGAGGCATCCAGCAGGCCGCTTTCCGGTGTCCTGTACTTGGCCTGGAACACCGCGCCCAGAAAGCTGTCCAGGACAGAACCAAAGGTGCCCAGCAGGGTGCAAAGGACAAGCCCCCGGAAACCAAACCAGGGAAAGGCGTAGATGGACAAAACCGCGCTTCCGGCGGCCCCCGCCAAAAGGCCCAGCCAGCTGATTCCGCCGGACAGGCCCCTGGGAAGGGGTTTGCCGTTGGTGATGCTGAACACCGGGCTGGCCGTCAGCATGCCAATTTCCGAGGAGAAGGTGTCCGCGGCGGCAGCGGAAAACACCGCCAGCGCCGGCAGGGCCAGCTGAGGTCTGTCCAGGACGCAGGCGAACCACAGCAATATACAGGCTGGAAGCGAATTGGACAGCACCTGCTTCCAGTCCCGGGGACGGGTCTGGGCCTGTATTCTTTCTGCCTGGGCTTTGTTGGCGTTCTTCAGTTTGGTAACGACGCTGCCCAGCACAAAGAAGGTGAGGAGGGAAAGCCCCACCCAGACCCTGCCCAGGGCATAGAGGGTCTGGCCGGTGAGCAGGGCAGCCACGACGCCGTCGGGAGAAATGACCCGCAGGCGAAAGGCAGTGGCCAGGATGATCAGGCAGGCCAGCAGGAACAGGTAGTGCCCCAGGTTCCCAAACTGCAGGCAGAGGGTGGCGAACAGGCCAGTGGCAATGGGCAGGCTCAGGTTGTCGCAGCCATCAGCGCTGGCTAACTCCACAAAGACGGCGAAGGCTGCTGTCAGCAAGGCAATCAGAAACACCGCCGCGAGGCTGGCGGCGCGCAGCGCGCCCTGGCCCTGGAAAACCAGCAGGGCAATGAAGGTGACCACAAAGCTCACCACCCCCAGCGTGGCGCTGCCTTCCAGGGTTTTTTCCGGGGCGAAGGGAAAGGGGTGCTGTTTGCCCAGGCGCTTGCCCACCACAGCGGCCAGGCCGTCCCCATAGGCCATGATGAGCAGGCCAACGAAGGCCAGGGTGGGCCAATGGAGCAGGAAGGCCGCGGCAGGCAGCACCAGCATGCTGATGGCGTAGTACACCGTGCCATACCCGTCATCATCCCGTTCCATGGCCGAAAACAGCTTGCGCTTGCGGCTGATCAGGTTGATGACCACAAAGCACAGGGGGACCAGCATCACAGCCCACAGCTGGGTGAACAGGGGGGTGATGAAGACCCAGTTGCCAACCAGGATATGGATGAGCTTGCGGGAGATTTCCGTGGCGCCGCCCTGCTTTCGGGCCAGGAGGGTCACCAGCCCCAAAACAAGGAAGATATAGGTGAAAGAAATCAACAAGCCCAGCGCGTTCCTCATGTCATACCTCGTGTTGCTTTTTGCGCATCAGACAAAAGGGTCAGCAGTTCAGGCCCTGCACCTGCAGGGCAGCCTGCCGGAAGATGGCCCTGCGGGTTTCCTGGCTGGTGTAACAGCGCCTGGAGAAACAGTTGTAGCCCTCCGCCCGCACAGCATCGGCGATGGCCCGGTAGCTGTGGGCCGCGGCCAACAGGGGCGCTCTGCAGGCAGGGTGGAGGAAACACAGCCAGGATGCAATGGGCTGGTAGAAACGGTCGGCCAGTGCTGCCAGGGTCTCTCACAGGCGGATGAAGGCCTGGGGGATGGCGGGGCTGCCGGCCGCAGTTGAGTGGGCAAGCGCCAGCAACTGCTCTTGTTCAAGGCCATGCGCCCGCAACAGGTCCAGGGGCAAGTACAGGCGCCCCCGCAGGCGCAGATCCTCCCCCACATCCCGCAGGATGTTGGTGATCTGCATCGCGATCCCCAGCTCCTCACAGGCTTTGCGGAGCCCTGGATGCCCTGCCGCCTCCCTGTCTCTGGCCAGCATGGGCAACAGCATCAGGCCCACGGAGCCGGCAACCAGGCGGGCATAGCGGATCAGCTGGTCTGTATCCTGGATGCTGGTAAAACGGATGTCCCAGCGCTGCCCGGCCAGCTGGTCCAGAAAGGGGCCTGGCGGCAACCCGAAGCGCCGGATGCTGGCAGCAAAGGCGGGAAGCCAGAGAAGCTGGTCACCCGCCTTTTCCAGCAGACCTTCGTCCTGCCCTTCCTTTGCCTGGTAGAGCCTTTGCACCAGCCCTTCCAGCCGTGCCAGCTGGTCCAGGGCTCTTTCAGCCTCACCGGGCTGCAGGCTGTCCGCGGCGTCATCGGCGAAGCGGCAAAACGCGTATACGGCCGCCACCGCCTGGAACCTGTCCGCCGGCAGCATGGAAAAGGCCGAATAAAAGCTGACCGCGCGGGCTTTCATGATGTCCAGGGCAGCGGTGAAGGATACGGCCAGGCTGCTGTCATCAACCATCATTTGAAGGGATCCTCCGGCTCGTCCCGCCGCAGCTCTTCCGCGCACAGCCGGCCGCTTTCAATCACGATGGGCACCCCCGCCCCCGGGTGTATGCTGCTGCCGGTGAAGTACAGCCCTTCACAGTGCATGGATTTAGGCTGGGGCCGCCAGTGGTTGCTTTGCCTGAGGGTAGGCTGCAGGCCAAAGCAGCTGCCCCGGTAGGCATGGAAGCGCTCCTCAAAATCCCGGGGGGTGAACACGGCCTCGCAACGGATCTGCTCCGCTGAAAAGCCCGCCATGCCGGGCAGGGTTGCCAGGGCGGCCAGGGCCTTGGCCCGGTAGTCGCCCACCCGCTCCTCATCCCAGGCGTATTTGGAAACGCCCAGCTCGGATACCGGCAACAGCACATACAGGCTGGAACAGCCCGGGGGCGCCATGTCCGGGTCCACCCTGGAGGGGATGTGCAGGTAGATGGAGGGGTCAGGGATGGGGCTGCCATCAAAGATGCAGCGCAGGTTCTCGTCCAGGTCTTCGGACATGATGAAGGTGTGGGCGGGCATGTCCTCCAGGCTGCCGGTCACCCCCCAATAAAAGATCAGGCAGGAGCAGGCATAGTCCATCTTGTCCACGTATTCCGGCGTGTACTTGCCCCTGGCTGCGGGGCTTTGGACCAGCTGCGTGATGGCATAGGGGAAATCGGCATTGCATACCACATAAGGGGCAGCGTGCTCCTCGCCCTGCACGCTGAGGCCGGCCACACGCCCTTCCCTGATGAGGATATGATCCACCTCGGCCTTGTAGTGAATCCGGCCGCCCAGCTCCTCAAACAGGCGTGCGGTTTGCTGGGCCATAGTGTGCATGCCGCCCTTGATGAACCACACCCCGTAGAGCAGCTCAATCATGGGGATGATGTTGTACAGCGAGGGGCCTTTGTGGGGCGAGACCCCGATGTAGAGGGTCTGAAAGCTGAACATGCGCTGCAGGTCCTCATCGGGCATGAAGGAGGCCATCATGTTGGAGGCGCTGTCAAAGGTCTTGAGCTTCATGGTCTGCCGCAGCATGTGGGGGGTGTAGATGTCCCCGGGCCCCCGGAATGGCCGGGTGATGAAGGACGCCATCGCCACCTGGTAGCGCTTGTAGATCTCCGCAAGGTAGGAAAGGAAGCCGGCACTGTTCCTGGGCCCCTTGGCTTCCGCGATCTCCATCAGGCTCACCAGGTCCGAGCCAATGCTGTACTTCCTGGGGGGACTGCCCTTGAACACCACATCATACATGGGTTCCAGCCGGGTCATGGGGATGTAGTCCTCCGGGTCGCGGCCAGCCAGGCGGAAGAGGTCCCGGTACACAGCAGGCATCATCACCAGGGTGGGCCCCACATCAAAGACATGGCCGTCCATCCTGATCTGGTGCATCTTGCCCCCGGGCATGGCTTCCTTCTCAAAGATTTCCACCTGGTAGCCAGCCAGCCGCAGGCGGATGGCGGCGGACAGACCGGCCATGCCGGCGCCAATGACCAGAACGTGTTTTATGGTTCTCCCTCCCTTTCCCTGACGGGGAATCATTTCAAGCGGTTCCGGAAGACAGGTTCTCATTGCTACAAGTTACAACCATTATACACAATTCAGTCAACAACCCATCGTTTTCTCCACATGCAATCAATGCCCGGCCCGGCCTGATGGGCAGGCGAGCATCAAGTCAAAGTCCGTGTTTCCCATCACATGGCTGCTCATGGGTTAAGCAGATTATACCCCTGTGTTTGACCCCCAGCCCAAGCAGAAACGCTGCGATTATGTTGAGGTTCAAGGTGTTGCCCTGCACCAAAACGCCACCACCGGTGGCGTCACGTTTGTTGATGTCGGTGTGAATCTTCTACATCCAAAATCAGGCCTGATTGCCTGGCTCAACAAGCCAGGCGGTACCCTGCCGCATGGCTGAAGACGCACCTTGGAACAGCAGAGGCGCCATGCCAAAGCCCGGAAAGCCTGCCAGCGCGGGGCACCCCGGATGCTTCCGGCTGTAAACCTGCGCATGCCAAACAAGGCTGCCAGCGTGGTGATTACAGCGCCGGCAGCCCTGCCCAGGCTGTCATCCCTCGCCCGCCACTGGCGCCAGGCTGGCCTGGAAATGCCGCAGGATGGGCGGCTCCCAGGTGATCTTGTACCCGCTGTGCAGCGCCTGCCGCTCCTGCCACACCTGCTCAATGCCTTCCAGCACCAGGTCATAGTGGCTCTGGGTGTACACACGCCGGGGGAAGGCCAGCCGGGTGAACTCGTTGATGGCGCGCAGCTGCTTTCCGGTGTCCGGGTCGTTGCCCATCATGTAGCTGCCGATGTCGCAGCCCCGCAGCCCGCAGGCCTTGTACAGCTCCACCGCCAGCACCTGCCCCGGGAATTGATGGTAGGGAATCTGGGGGTAAAACCCTGTCGCGTCCAGGAAGATGCCGTGCCCGCCGGCTGGGGCCTGGTAGGGGATGCCCAGCTCATCCAGCCGCGCCCCCAGGTATTCCATGGTGCCCAGGCGGTAGCGCAGCCAGTGTTCATCCAGCCCCTCCACCAGCCCGGCGGCCAGCGCCTCCAGGTCGCGGCCGTTCAGGCCGCCGTAGGTGTAGAAGCCTTCGTAGGAGATGCAGCCCGCCTTCACCAGCTGCACCTGGGGCGCGTCCGCCCGCTTGATGCCCAGCAGGCCGCCCATGTTCACGATGGCGTCTTTCTTGGCGCTCATGGTGAAGCAGTCCGCCAGGTCGAAAAAAGCGCGGGTGATGTCCCGCAGCGTCCAGCCCGCGCATTCGGCCTCCCGCAGCTTGACAAACATCGCGTTTTCCGCGTAGCGGGCGGCATCAATGCAAAGCGGGATGCCATACTTCCTGCAGACGGCGGCGGTGTTACGCATGTTCTGCAGGGAGACCGGTTGCCCGCCCGCGGAGTTGTTGGTGATGGTCATCACCACCAGGCCGATACTGTCCACCCCGTGTTCCAGGATCAATTGCTCCAGCCGCGCCACATCCATGTTGCCCTTGAAGGGCGCGCGGCTCTTTGTGTCCGCGGCCTCCGGGCAGCAGGCCTCCAGGCAGCGCGCGCCGGCTAGCTCCACATGGGCGCGCGTGGTGTCAAAGAACAGGTTGGCAATGGCGTACTTGCCCGGCTTGAGGTAGAGGGGCAACAGCAGCTTTTCGGCCGCGCGGCCCTGGTGCACCGGCTGGATGAAGGCATGGCCGAAGATGTCCCGCGCGGTGTCAACCAGCCTGAAGTAGCTGCGGCCTCCGGCATAGGCCTCGTCGCCCCGCAGCATGGCGGACCACTGGGCGTCACTCATGGCGTTGGTGCCCGAATCTGTCAGCGCGTCCACGTACACATCCTCCGCGCGCAGGCGGAACAGGCTATATCCTGCCTCGCGGATGTAGGCCTCGCGTTCTCCGCGGGTGGTTGGTTTGATGGGCTCTACCATCTTGATGCGGTAAGGTTCGGGGATAAACCTGGGCATGCGGCACCTCCTGCGCGTACTGCCGGCGGTTCCGGCAGGGCAAGCTATGCGGCGCGCCAATCACGCCGCGCACTTTCGCCCCGGTCATCGCTTGATGCGATTGGCGGACGGCTTTGGATGAGCCGGCAGGCAGGGGATGGGGGGCTTTGCGCCCTGATATGTTGTTGTGAGGTCCCCGCCCTTGGCTGTTGTGTTCAAGGTACAGCCATTCCATGGGCTTGTCAACAGGCCATGGAGCGCGGCGCGGGGCCTGCGGGGCGATTGCCCGCCCACCCCCTTTTTGGTATGATGCCCACAGACCTGCTTTCCTGTTCAACCCAAGGAGCCTGTATGAAAAAAACCGCCGCCCTGCTACTTGCCCTGCTGCTTGTCCTGGCCTTGCAGCCCACCCAGGCGGCCAGCCGCCGGGAACCTCAGCTCACCCTGCTCATGATGCAGCCAGACGACACCGCCCAGTTGGACGGGGAGGGCCTCACCTGGCACAGCAAGCACGAGGAGGTGGCCGCGGTTTCCCAGGAGGGCCTGGTCACGGCGCTCAGCGCTGGATATACGCTCATCCAGGGCTTGAACGCGAAAGGCGAGGTGCGCCTGCGCTGTGAGGTGCAGGTGGGGGAGAGCCCGGTGCCTGAACAGGTGCAGGAAGTGATTGACCAGGCCATCCTTGCCTGGGAGCAGGCTGACCACGCCGCCTTTCCCAAGTACAACCTGTACACCCAGTGGTTCAACCCCGCCGCCAAGAATGGCTTTGGCTGGTGCGGCGCCTTTGTGGGCTATTTCTATGATGAGGCCGGGGTAGAGATGAACCCGGAATACCGCGCCAGCAAGGCCCCGCCCCTGGCGGACGGCGCCCTGTTCGCGGTGCGCCAGGCCTCCCAGACCAAGCTGTTTGAGGGCTTTGAAAGCCGCGACCGCCTCAGCCATATCCCCCGGCCAGGCTACTACATCATCTACGGCCGCCGTGGCAGCACGCCCTACACCCATGTAGGCTTGGTCACACAGGTGGCATACCGGGGCGATGGCGTCTACCTGCTGGAGACGGTGGAGGGCAACCTCAACGCCCGCATCCGCCGCTACCGGTACCTGTATGACAGCCTGGCCCAGCGCAAGGACCGCAATATCAGCGCGCTGCCGCAGGAGGAGCAGACCCAGCCGGAGCTCTTCCGCTACCAGTATGTGGACAATTTTTACATCAACGTCTTTGGCCAGACCTGGTACTGACATCCGCGCATGGCCTGAAGGAACCACCGCTCGGTGCAAGACGCGCCCGGTGAACCCGCTTTTTTGTTGTGGTTTCTGCCGTGCTCATCCCGGCCTGTCGGTGTGGATGCAGGGGCCTGGCCTGAGGCTGTCACCTTGACCGGGATAAAATCCATGGTAAAATATGCCCGACAAACGCCGGCATGGTCCCGCCTGCGGGGTGTGCCGCTTTTTACGTCAGCAACCTGATAGGAGTCCCCCCTTGCAGTACCTCATCATCGGCATCATCCTGATCCTGGCCCTCTTCGCCATCCGCCTGTCCCAGCAGCACGGCATCCCCGCCCTGCTGCTGTTCATCGTGCTGGGCATGGGCTTTGGGCTGCTGGGGCTGGATTTTGAGGACTATCGCCTGGCCGATCACCTGGCTACTGTGGCATTGATGGTGATCATGTTCTATGGCGGCTTTGGCACCAACTGGCGCATGGCCAGGCCTGTGGCGCGGGAGGCCATCGTGCTCAGCTTCCTGGGGGTCATCACCACGGCGCTGCTCACGGGGCTGTTTTGCTACCTGGTGCTGGGCTTTGAATTCATGGAGGCCATGCTGGTTGGCTCCATCGTGGGCTCCACCGACTACGCCAGCGTGTCCAACATCCTGCGCTCCAAAAACCTCAACCTGAAGTACAACAGTGCCTCGCTGCTGGAGTTGGAGAGCGGCTCCAACGACCCAACCGCCTACACCATGACCATGGTGTTCCTGTCGGTCATCATTGGCTCCGACCTTTCCGTGCCTCTGCTTGTGCTTTCCCAGGTGGCGCTGGGCCTGCTGGTGGGCTTTGGCTTCGCCTTCCTGCTGGGCTGGTACCTGCGCCGGCAAAGCATGCGGGAGGATGGGCTGTCCGTCGTGCTGATGGCGAGCGCCATGCTCATCACCTACGCGGCCGCCTCCCTGCTGGGCGGCAATGGCTACCTGGCGCTGTACATCCTGGGCATCTACCTGGGCAACATGGAGTTTCGCGGCAAGCGGGATGTCGTGTTCTTCTTTGATGGCTTCACCGAAATCATGCAGATCGCCCTGTTCTTTGTGCTGGGGCTGCTCAGCGACATCCCCCGCTTCATCGCCGCCTTTCCCGTGGCCTTGCTGATCATGCTGTTCATGACCATCCTGGCCCGCCCGCTCAGCGTCTGGGGGCTGATGGTTCCTTTTAGGCTGCGGCGCAATCAGCTGCACATGCTGTCCCTGGCCGGTATCCGCGGGGCTGCCGCCATCGCCTTTGCCATCCTTGTGGTCAACAGCGGCGCCACCTTTTCCATCGACATCTATCACATCGTCTTTGGCATCTGCGTGCTCAGCTCCCTGGTGCAGGGCAGCCTCATGCCTCCGGCCGCCAGGCGGCTGAACATGCTGGATCCCAATGACACGGTGCTGCAAACCTTCAACTATTACCAGGATAAGGCGGAGATTGGCTTCCTCAGTACCCGCATCCACAAGGGCAGCTACCTGGTGGGCCGCAAGGTGAGCGAGCTGCGCCTCACCTTTGACTTCATTGTCGCCAAGATTGTGCGGGCGGGGCAGCTGGTGGTGCCCCGTGGCCAGGTGGTACTGCAGGAGGAGGACATCATCGTCCTGGGCGGGGAAAAATACTTTGACCAGTCCGGCCATGACCTGACGGAGTTTACCATTCCCAGGGGCCACAAATGGGCCGGTCAGGCCATCAGGGACCTGGCCCTGGACGCCAACAGCCTGGTGGTGATGGTGCAGCGTCAGGGGGATGAGGTCATTGTGCCCCTGGGGGACACGGTGCTGCAGGCGGGGGACAAGGTCATCCTGCTGCAGGTGAAGCCGCCGGAGGACCATCGCGGCATGAAAGGCTGGCTGCGTCGCCTGAAAAAGCGCTAAACCAGAAAGCATCCTCCCCGCCGCGTTACCAACCCCATTCGCATTGGTGTCCGCCGCTGCGGTGTGCCGGGTCGTTGGATTGCCCCGTCCCGGTTCCCCACATAAAGGGCAAGGCCGCGGCGCTTCATTTCCTTGGTCACGCGCTCGCTAGGCCAGCCTTTTTCCTGTATAATGGCAGGCAGACAGGAGGTGCACATGGATTTACGTCAAGACGCCCAGCGCATCATGGATGCGGCATTGAAAGCCGCCCTGCCCGACACCGCGGTGATCAAGGCGCTCTCAGAGCACAGCATCAAGGGGGAGGGCAAGGTCGTGCTGGTTGCCATTGGGAAGGCAGCCTGGCAGATGGCGGCCGCTGCCCTCAACGCCATGGAAGGGCAGGTGGATGGCGGCGTGGTGATTACCAAACACGGCCATTCCCTGGGGCCGCTTCACCCCTTGCAGGTTTTTGAGGCCGGGCACCCGGTGCCTGATGAGCACAGCCTGCGGGCCACCCAGGCCGCGCTGGACGCGGTCAGCGGGCTATCAGAGCAGGACACCGTGCTCTTCCTGGTTTCCGGCGGGGGCAGCGCGCTGTTTGAGCAGCCCAAGGTCAGCCTGGAGGAACTTAAGGACATCACCCGGCAGCTGCTGGCGGCAGGCTGCGACATCGTGGAAACCAACACCGTGCGCAAGCGCCTGTCCCGGGTGAAGGGCGGCCGGTTTGCCCAGGCCTGCGCCCCGGCCAGCGTGTTTGCCGTGGTCTTGAGCGATGTGCTGGGCGATCCCCTGGACATGATTGCCTCCGGCCCCGCCTACCCGGACAGCTCGACCCGCGAGCAGGCCCTGGACATCATCCGGCGCTATGGTTTGCGGCTCAGCCCCCAGGCGCTTGAGGCCATGGGGGAGGAAACCCCCAAGGAGCTGGACAGGGTCACCACCCGCATCACCGGCAGCGTTCGCCAGCTGTGCGATGCGGCGGAAAACACCGCCAGGGCCCTGGGCTATGAGCCGCTGGTACTGACGGATACCCTGCGCTGCCAGGCCCGGGAGGCCGGCTCCTTCCTGGCGTCCATCGCCCAGCATCACCAGGGCACCGCGCGCTCCCTGGCCTTTATCTGTGGCGGGGAAACTGTGGTGCGTGTGCGGGGGAAGGGCAAGGGTGGCCGCAACCAGGAGATTGCCCTGGCCGCGGTTCCAGGCCTGGCCACCTGCCAGAACACCTGCCTGTTTTCCCTGGGGTCTGACGGCACCGACGGGCCGACTGACGCTGCGGGCGGCTACGCCGACCAGAACAGCGCCGCGCGGTTTGAGGAGGCCGGGCTGGATGCCCAGGCCATGCTGGATGACAACGATGCCTACCACGCCCTCAAGGCGGTGGACGGTCTCATCATGACCGGGCCTACCGGCACCAACGTGAACGATGTGACCGTGCTGCTGATCAAGCGGTAGCTGCCTAGGGGCTCATGGACCACCGCAGGTCATCGCGGTGGTTTTTTGTATCAACATGGTGAAATTGGCCATGTGAATTGACATGGTTTTTGCCTTGGGCTACACTGTCTGGGGCATTGTCCATTCTGTTTTACGCAAGCAAACACGCGGAGGAAACAGTGAGCATTTACGATTTTTTCCACCTGCTGGGCGGCCTGGCCATGTTCCTGTACGGCATGTACGTCATGGGCGAGTCGCTGGAGCGCCGCGCGGGCAAGCGCCTGCAGCTCACCCTGGGGCAGCTCACCAGCAGCCCGGTACGGGGCATCATGCTGGGGGCCGGCGTCACGACAGTGGTTCAGTCCTCCTCCGCCACCACGGTGATGACCGTGGGCTTTGTCAACTCCGGCATCATGCAGCTGCGCCAGGCCATCCCGGTGGTGATGGGCGCCAACATTGGCACCACCATCACCGCGTGGATTCTTTCACTGACCGGCATTCGCTCGGACAATTTTTTCATGACCCTGCTCAAGCCCGCCACCTTCGCGCCCCTGGTCGCGCTGGTGGGCGTTGTGCTGCTGCTGGGCTTCCGCCGCAAGAAGGACACCGCCGGCATCCTGCTGGGCTTTGGCGTGCTGATGTTCGGCATGGAGCAGATGTCCTCCGCGGTCAGGGGCCTGGCTGAGCTGGAATCCTTCCGCAACCTGCTGCTGGTGTTTGTCAACCCGGTGTATGGGCTGCTGGTGGGCGCGCTGGTCACCGCCATTGTCCAAAGCTCCTCCGCTTCCGTCGGCATCCTGCAGGCCATCTCCCACACCGGTGCCTTAAGCTATGGTGTCGCCCTGCCCATCATCATGGGGCAGAACATCGGCACCTGCATCACCGCGATCTTGTCGGCCATCGGCGCCAACCGCAACGCCAGGCGGGTGGCCATGGTGCATCTGTATTTCAACCTCATCGGCTCGGTGGTCTTCCTGGCCGGCTTCTACATCCTGGACAGCTTCATCGGGTTCACCTTCACCAGCAAGCCTGTCCACGCCCTGGGCATCGCGGTCACACACACCACCTTCAACCTGCTGGCCACCTTTGCCTTCTTCCCCTTCATCGGCTGGCTGGAATGGCTGGCCCGCAAGACCATCCGTGACAGCAAGGAAGCCGAGCAGCTGGAGCTGCTGGACCGCAGGCTGCTCAACACCCCCTCCATGGCGATAGAGCAAAGCCGCCGCCTTACCCAGCAGATGGCGCGCCTGGCGCAGCAGGCGCTCCTGCAGGCGGACAGCCTGATGGACCAGTTTGACCCCAAGGTGCTCATCTCGGTGGAGGACATCGAGCACACCATTGACCGGTATGAGGACCGTCTGGGCGCCTACCTGATTGAAATCAGCGCGCAGCGCATGTCCCATGGGGAGAGCCGCGAGGTGTCAAAGCTGCTGCAGGCCATCGGGGATTTTGAGCGCATCTCCGACCACGCCGTCAACCTGAGCGAGGTGGCCCAGGAGCTGCACGACAAGAACATCAGCTTTTCCCCGGCCGCGCAGGCTGAAACCCACACCATGCGCGCCGCGGTGCGCGAGATTGTGGACCTGGCGACCCAGGTCTTCATTGAGACCAACATCGAGATGGCCGAGCAGGTGGAGCCGCTGGAAGAGGTGGTGGACCGCCTGCGCGCCAACATCAAGGCCAACCATGTGGAGCGCCTGCGCCTGGGCCTGTGCACAATTGAGCTGGGCTTTGTGCTCAGCGACCTGCTCACCAACCTTGAGCGCATTTCTGACCACTGCTCCAACATCGCCGCCAACGTGATCGAGTTTGAGCGCACCGGCAACCCGGTCACCCACGCCTACATGCAGCAGGTGCATGAGGGCAAGGCCAGCCCGCGCTTCCAGAGCCTGTATGAGGAGTACCTGAAAAAATACAACATCGCCTGCGACCTACACATGGAACCCGCTGACGCGGGGAGAGGGGCCGGGGTACCGGCACCCAACATGCCTGCGGGCCTTTAGCCGCGACAACAAGGGCTGCCAACCGGCAGCCCTTGTCTCATCCATAGACCCAATCTGGGCCTTATCTTATGCCAACCCCAGCAAGCCCTTGGCCACGTCCCTGGCCTGGGCCAGGTCTTCCTCACGCGGGTTCCAGCTGCAGCGGATTTCAGGCGCTATGGTCTCAAAGCCGGCCTCCTCCAGATGGGCGCGCAGCACCTTGTTGCCCTCGCCGCTCCAGCCGTAGCAGCCGAACACAGCCGCCTTCTTGTTCTTGAACTTGAGCTCCTTCAAGAACTCCAGCCAGCCCACCACCGTGGACAGCGCCCCCTGGTGCACCGTGGGGGAGCCCACCGCGATGGCCTTGGACTTGAACACCTGGGTCATGATGTCGTTCTTGTCGGTCTTGGCCACGTTGTACAGCTTGACCCGCGTGTCCGGCGACAGCAGGGACACCTGCCGGCTGATCTCGTTGGCCAGCTTCTCCGTGCCTTCCCACATGCTGTCAAACACCACCGTGACCTGGTCCTCCTGGTAGGCCTGGGACCACTTGTAATAGGCCTCCACAATCTGGGCAGGGTTATCCCGCCAGATGGCGCCATGGCTGGTGGCGATGATGTCAATGGGCAGGTTCAGCGCCAGCACATCCTCGATCTTCTTCTTCACCAGGGGAGAGAAGGGGTTGAGGATATTGGCGTAATACTTGATGGCCTCATCCCACAGGGTGCACTGGTCGGCCTTGTCGTTGAACAGCTCCTCCACCGCGAAATGCTGGCCAAAGGCGTCGTTGGAGAAAAGGATGTTGTCCCCGGTCATGTACACGGCCATGCTGTCGGGCCAGTGCAGCATGCGCATCTCCACAAACACCAGCTGTTTGCCATTGCCGATGTCCAGGGTGTCCCCAGTCTTGACCACCTTGAAGTTCCACTCCGGGTGGTGAAACTGCCCCACCAGGGATTTGACGCCGTTGGCGGTGCAATAGATGGGCGTATCGGGGATCAGCTTCATCAGCTCGGGCAGCGATCCGCTGTGGTCCACCTCGCCGTGGTTGGCGATGATGTAATCAATCTTGTTCAGGTCGATTTCCTTCTTCAGGTTTTCGACAAACTCATTGGAGTGGGGCGACCAGACCGTGTCAATCAGCACTACCTTCTCTTCCTCAATCAGGTAGGCGTTCTGGCTGGAGCCGCTGTTGATGGAGTAGTCATCGCCGTGGAAGCTGGTCAGGCCCCAGTCAATCTTCCCCACCCAGGACACATTGTTCTTGATTTGTTTGCGCATACTTCCCTCCCGTATTCTGTTCAGCGTCTGGCGCTGTGGTGCCCGCCTCGCGGGTATTTGCCTGTTTGGCCTGAAGGCAGTATAGCGCGTAATGGCCTGTCAAAAAATGACCTGCGTCAAGATTTATTGTTCCATCGCGTCAACGGGCTCAGGTGCCCCGGGTGCCGCGACCAGCCCGCGCTCCTTCAGGATGTCCAGCAGCGCGGACGGCTCATGAATGGCATAGGCAGGCCCCTGGGCGCGCAGGTCCTCCTCGCTCTGGAAGCCCCACAGGGCGGCCACCGCCGGGATGCCCGCGGCCTGCGCGCACTGCATGTCCATGACCGTGTCGCCCAGGTACAGACCGTCCTGCGGCTGCAGCGCCAGCGTGTCCAGGATGTCGGCCAGGGCTGTGGGGTCAGGCTTGAGGGGCAGGTCCGGCAGCGCGCCGCGCACGGCGGCGAAGTGGATGTCCGGGAAGTAGTGCGCAATCACTTCGCGGGTGTCCGGGTCATCCTTGTTGCTGTATACAATCACCTGCACGCCCAGCTGGTTGAGCGCTTTGAGCAGCTGCGGGATGCCCTCGTAGGGGGCGGTGCGCAGGCGGCTGTTTCGCGCGTATTCCTGCAGGTAGTTGGCGTGCACATGGTCGGCCATCTCCTCCTGCCCGGCCAGCGCCCGCAGGGTCAGCACCCGCGCGCCGTTGCCGGTGAACTGCCGGTAGCTGTCCACCGGGTGTTGGGGCAGGCCAAAACGGAACAGCACCCGGTTCATGGCGCCGGCGATGTCCGGCAGGGTGTTGAGCAGGGTGCCATCCAAATCAAACACTACAAACTTCTGCATACGTCCTCCTGGGGGCAAGTATAGCCGCTTGCCGGCGCCTGCGCAAGGAAGCGCCGGCTGGTTTGACAGCGGCCAGCCGCGGTTTTATACTGGCAGGGATTCTGGAAGGAGGGCACATGGCACAACGGCAAGCACGCCCGCGCCGCGGGCTGGTCATCCTGGCGCTGCTGGCCCTGGCGCTGCTGATTGCCTTCTTCCTCATCCGCGCCCGCCAGCTGGACCAGGCGTACCAGAAGCTGGCCGCCACCACCCCGGTGCCCACCCAGGCGCCGCCGGACCTTGATTTCAGGCAACTGGCGCCGCTGTACCGTGTGGGCTCGGTGGGGCCGGAGGTCATGGAGCTGCAGCGCCGCCTGAGGGACCTGGGCTACTACACGGCGGAGGTTGACGGCAAGTATTATGAGGGCACCCAGGCGGCGGTCAAGGCTTTTCAGGCCCAGCACGGCCTGGAGGCGGACGGCATCGCGGGGGAACTGACCTTGAACCAGCTGGCCAGCCCCGATGCCCAGCACTACCAGCCGCCGGCACAGCCAACCCAGACGGAGATCCCCAGCCAGCCAGCCGACAGCTATGTGACCCCGGCGCCATGAAGAACAGCCCTAGACTGCAATGCCCGCGGCAAATCGCCGCGGGCATTTTGGGCAAGGCAGGCCTTGTTCACGCAAAGGCCGGTTCATGCCCTGAACTGCCCCTCAGGTGCCCTCATGTTCCTGCGCGGGCACCTGGACATCGGCCTGCGCCGCTTCCAGGTCCTCCTTAAGCAGGGTCATCAGCTGGTCACGGGTCAGCACGTCCAGTTTGGCCAGGCGGTTGGCCTGCCTGGCGATGGCCTGCTCAAACAGGTTGCGCACGCCCCGCGCGTTGCCAAAGCCGATGTTGTCCTCGCTCTCCTCGCGCAGAATCTCGCGCAGGCGCCCGGCCGCGCCCTCCTCCAGGCGGTAGCCCGCCTTCTCGCAGCGCATCTCAAAGATGGCCTGCATCTCATCGACCGTATAATCCGGGAAGTACAGGAAGCGGTTGAACCGGCTCTCCAGGCCCGGGTTGCTGTGTACAAAATCATTCATCAGGTCCACATAGCCCGCCACAATCACCACCAGGTCATCGCGGTGGTCCTCCATGCTTTTGAGCAGCGTCTCCACCGCCTCCTGGCCGTAATCCTGTGGCCCGCGGGTGGTGAGGGCATAGGCCTCGTCCACAAACAGCACGCCGCCCAGCGCCTTCTCCACCACCTCACGGGTCTTGATGGCGGTCTGGCCCACATAGCCCGCCACCATGCCTGCCCGGTCCACCTCCACCAGGTGGCCTTTGGACAGGATGCCCAGGCTGTGGTAAATGCGGCTCATGAGCCGGGCAATCATCGTCTTGCCAGTGCCCGGGTTGCCGGAGAACACCATGTGCAGGGACAGTTCCTCTGTGGGCAGCTCATGCTCCCGGCGCAGCTTGTTGACCTTCACCAGGTTGATCAGGCTTTCCACCTCGGCCTTCACCACCTCCAGGCCAATGTAGCTGTTCAGCTCGGCCTTGAGCACTTCCATGTCCTCAGCAGGCGTGGGCGTCTCCGGCTGCTGCTGCCGGCTGCCCTCCTCCTGCGCCTGGGGCGCGTGGATGTCCGGCACGGGGGGATAGCCCGGCGGCGGGCTGGTTTCCACATGGTCATCCCCCTCCCGGCTGCCCCACAAATCCTCACCCAGCTGGCGCAGGTTGTTGCGGGTCATCTGCCGGATGATCTCGTTCTGGAGCCGGATAATCTCCTGTGTGCGGTCTGCCATCTCAGCCACCTCTTCCATGTATTGCGATGATTATACCATCCCGCGCGCGCCTCTGCCCGCAAAGCCCTGGAAAAGATGCGTTCAAGGATTTCCGTTGATGTCTTCAGGGGTGCAATCCCCCGCCAATTGGCGTATGATATCTATCAGCCGCACAACAGCCGCCCGCGGCGGGAAGGAGGCACCTATGCGCTTTGAACTGCTCCACCCGGCAGATCAGCTGGTGATGATCATGCAGCGGATCTATCAATACGGGATGACCACCACCTCCGGCGGCAACCTGTCCATCCGTGACGAGGACGGCGGCGTATGGATCACGCCCTCGGGAATCGACAAGGGCAGCCTCACCCGGCAGGACATGATTCACATCCTGCCCGACGGCAGCGCGCGGGGGCCGCACCGGCCCTCAGTGGAGCTGCCGCTGCACCTGCAGATTTACAGCAGCCGCCCGGACCTGCGCGCCGTGCTGCACGCGCACCCGCCCACCATGATCGCCTTCTCCCTGGTGCGCCGCGTGCCCAACCTGCAACTGGTGCCCGATGTGCAGCAGATTTGCGGGGAGGTCGGCGTGGCGGAATACGCAGTGCCGGGCTCTGAGCTGCTGGGGCAACACATCGCCCGGCGCTTTGAGGAGGGCTACAACACCGTGCTGATGGAGAACCATGGCTGCGTCATTGGCGCGGCTGATCTGTTCACCGCCTTCATGGCCTTTGAGACGCTGGACTTCTCCGGCCGCCTGGAGATTGACGCCCTCAAGCTGGGCCAGCCCCGCCCGCTCACCAAGGCGCAGCTGGCGGAGTACGCCAAACCGCGCAGCAACGCCATGGATGAGTTCATCCCCCGGGTAGCCACCAGCCCCGAGCGCGCCGCCCGGCGGGACATGTGCCGCTTCATCCACCGTTCCTATGACCAGCGCCTGTTCACCTCCACCCAGGGCACCTACTCCCAGCGGGTGGCAGGCAGCAGCTTCCTCATCACCCCCTACAACAAGGACCGCAAGTACCTGGCGCCGGAAGACCTGGTCCTCATCCGGGATGGCCTGCGCCAGGCGGGTCTGACGCCCAGCCGCTCGGTGCGGTTGCACCAGGCCATTTACGACGCCCACCCGGAGGTAGGCAGCATCCTCATCGCGCACGCGCCCTCCATCATGGCCTTCGCGGTCACCGACATCCCCTTTGATTCCCGCCTGATCCCCGAGAGCTACATCGCCCTGCGGGAGGTGAAGAAGCTGCCCTTCCTCAGCTCCACAGCGGACATTGCCGGCACGGCGGCCGCTTTTTCCGCCCGCAACCCGGTCATCATCGTGGAAAACGAGTGCGTCATCGTGACCGGCAAAGACCTGCTCAACGCCTTTGACCGCCTGGAGGTGCTGGAGTTCTCCGCGAAAGCGGTCATCGCGGCGCGGGAAATCGGCCCGGTGGTGCAGATTGACGACGCCCAGGTGAAGGAGATTGAGCTGGCTTTCAAGCTGGAATAAGCAACCTTCCATTCAGCCCTGCCTGTCTTCACGCGGCCAGAATGCGCGAAGCTGGGCTGTCCCCTGGATGGCAAACAAACAGCACCCCGCCTTGGTGCGGGGTGCTGCTTTGGTCAGTGGGGAGGGATCAGCTCAGGGCGCTCAGGCCTTGGCGTTCTCCTCGTTGATGGCGGCGTGGGCTGCGGCCAGGCGCGCGATTGGCACGCGGAAGGGGGAGCAGCTCACATAGTCCAGGCCCACCTTGTGGAAGAACTCGATGGAGGAGGGGTCCCCGCCGTGCTCGCCGCACACGCCCAGCTTGATGCCGGGGCGGCCCTTCTGGCCCAGGGTGATGGCGGTTTCCACCAGTTTGCCGATGCCGTTCTGGTCCAGGCGGGCAAAGGGGTCGTTCTCCAGGATGCCCTTGTTGATGTAGTCATCCAGGAACTTGGTGGCGTCATCACGGCTAAAGCCATAGCCCATCTGGGTGAGGTCGTTGGTGCCAAAGCTGAAGAACTCGGCTTCCTTTGCGATCTCATCCGCGGTCACGCAGGCGCGCGGGATTTCAATCATGGTGCCCACCAGGAAGTCAATCTTGTCGTTCTGCTCCTCAAAGACCTTCTCGGCGGTCTCCATGACCACCTGCTTGACAAAGGCTAGCTCCTTTTGGGTGCCGATGAGGGGGATCATGATCTCCGGCACCACGGGGATGCCGTTCTCCTTCTTCACCTTGAGGGCAGCCTGCAACACCGCGCGGGTCTGCATTTCGGCAATCTCGGGGAAGGTGACGGACAGGCGGCAGCCGCGATGGCCCATCATGGGGTTGAACTCATGCATGGAGTCAATCTTCTCCACCACTTTTTCCACCGTGGTGTTGAGCTGCTTGGCCAGCGCCTTGATCTCCTCGGTCATGTTCTTGGCGGGCAGGAACTCATGCAGCGGCGGATCCAGGTAGCGCACCGTCATTGGGCGGCCTTCCAGGGCGATGAACATCTCCTCGAAGTCCTTCTGCTGCATGGGCAGGATGCGGTCCAGGGCGCTGCGGCGCTGGGCTTCGGAATCCGACAGGATCATCTCACGGACCAGCGCGATGCGGCTGGCCTCAAAGAACATGTGCTCGGTGCGGCACAGGCCGATGCCCTCTGCGCCAAACTCCACCGCCTGGCGGGTGTCCCGCGGCGTGTCAGCATTGGTGCGCACCTTCATGGTGCGGGCTTTGTCAGCCCAGGCCATCAGGGTCGCGAAGTCACCCGTGACTGCCGCGTCCACCGTGGGGATCAGGCCGCGGTACACATGGCCGGTGGAGCCGTCCAGGCTCACCGTGTCGCCTTCGTGGAAGACCTCGCCGGTGGCGGTGGTCATTTTCTTGGCCTTCTCGTCAATGATGATTTCATGGCAGCCCACCACGGCCGGGCGGCCCATGCCGCGGGCAACCACGGCCGCGTGGCTGGTCATGCCGCCGCGCGCGGTCAGGATGGCCTTGGACAGGTCCATGCCTTCGATGTCCTCAGGGGTGGTTTCTTCCCGCACCAGCACCACGTCCTGGCCGTCCTTGGCGGCGGCGGCCGCCTCGTGGGCGGTGAAGTAGACCTTGCCAGCGCCAGCGCCCGGGGAGGCGGGCAGGCCGGTGGCCACGGGCTTGGCCTCAGCCAGCGCCTTCTGGTCAAAGTTGGGGTGCAGCAGGGTGTCCAGCTGGCGCGGGTCCACCTTGAGCACGGCTTCCTTCTCGCTGATCAGGCCCTCGTTCACCAGGTCCACGGCGATTTTCAGCGCCGCAGCCGCGGTGCGCTTGCCGTTGCGGGTCTGCAGCATGTACAGCTTGCCCCGTTCAATGGTGAACTCCATGTCCTGCATGTCCCGGTAATGCTTCTCCAGGATTTCGGCGTTGCGCACAAACTGCTCATACACCTGCGGCATGCTGTCCTTCATGGTGGAGATGGGGTTGGGTGTGCGGATGCCGGCCACCACGTCCTCGCCCTGGGCGTTCATCAGGTACTCGCCGTAGAGCTTGTTCTCGCCCGTGGAGGGGTCGCGGGTGAAGGCGACGCCGGTGCCGGAGTCATCGCCCATGTTGCCAAAGACCATGGCCTGCACGTTCACCGCGGTGCCCCAGCTGCCGGGGATGTCGTGCATCCGGCGGTAGTAGATGGCCCGGGGGTTGTTCCAGGAACGGAAAACCGCCTTGATGGATTCCATCAGCTGGGTTTTGGGGTCCTGGGGGAAGTCCTCGCCCTTGTGCTTCTTGTAGGTCTCCTTGAAGCGGCGCACCACTTCCTTCATGTCCTGCGCGGTCAGGTCGGTGTCGCCTTCCACGCCCTTTTCCTGCTTGACCGCGTCCAGCTCGGCCGCGAAGTGGCGGCGCTCCACGTCCATCACCACGCCTGCGAACATCTCAATGAAGCGGCGGTAGGAGTCATACGCGAAGCGCTCGTTCTGGGTCAGCTTGGCCAGGCCTTCCACGGCCACATCGTTGAGCCCCAGGTTCAGGATGGTGTCCATCATGCCCGGCATGGACGCGCGGGAGCCCGAGCGCACAGAGACCAGGAAGGGGTCGTTGATGTCGCCGAATTTCTTGCCGGCAACCTGCTCAGCCTTGTGCATCGCCTCCAGGATCTGCTCCTCAACCTCCGGCGCGATCATCTGCCCGTCATCATAATAGCGGGTGCAGGCTTCGGTGGTCACGGTGAAGCCCTGGGGCACCGGCAGGCCGATGTTGATCATCTCCGCCAGGTTGGCCCCCTTGCCGCCCAGCAGGTTGCGCATGGACGCGTTGCCCTCGGTGAACAGGTATACGTATTTCGGCATAGATTTTCCTCCTTGTGGATACATTCTCTTGCAGCACGCTTTTGCCAGTGCGCGCGCCACCAGTTATCATACAGTTTCTTACCCACTTTTTCAACGTTTTCACACCATTCCCCGCCTTCTTGTACAAGAAAGTACATCTTGAGCGGGCGCGGCTGCGAAAACGCGCCCCGTCACACTGCCGGCCCGGCCCGGGATTTGTCCGTTTCTTGGGCGCAGGGCCCGCGGCCAGGCTTGATGCGCCTGCGTTTCCCTTGTCACAACTTGCAAAAGCCAGGGCATCCGTTTACAATAAAGTGCGTTGATTTTCCAATTCATCAGGAGGTAGACATGAAACAGGCTTACATCCTCATGAGCGACAGCGATTCCGACCTGCCCCATGAGATTGCCCGGGAGAAAAACATCCCCATCGTCCGCATGCCCTACAACCTGGATGGCGAGGAGCGTTATGACGACAACGGCGCCTCCGGCGCTGAGAAAGTTCTCTTTGACCGCATGCGAAGCGGCGCCAAGCCCTTCACCTCGCTGCTGCCCACCGCTGCCTACCTGGAGTATTTTGAGCCCATTCTCAAGGAGAGCGACCTGCTCTTCCTGGCCTTTTCTTCCAAAATGTCCGCCACCTTCCAAAACGTGCTGGAGGCGCAGAAGGAGCTGCAGGCCAAGTATCCTGAGCGCCGCTTCATGGTGGTGGACACCCTGTCCATCTCCGCGCCCCAGGCGCTGCTGGTGATTGGCGCCCATGCCTTGTACGAGCAGGGCAAGTCCATGGATGAGGTGGCCCAGTGGGTGATGGACCAGCGCCTGAATGCCCAGGCCTGGTTCACCGTGGGTGACCTGACCTACCTGCGCCGGGGCGGGCGCATCTCCGCCACCAGCGCGGTCATGGGCACGGTGCTGGACATCAAGCCCATCCTGACCATCAGCAAGGAGGGCAAGCTGGAGGCCCACTCCAAGGTGCAGGGCCGCAAGAAGGCCATGAAGACCCTGGTGGAAAAGGCGGTGGACAACATTGGCGACAGCGCCGGCAAGATGGTCATCATCCTGCATGGCGATGTGCGCGAGGAGGCCGAAACCCTGCGCAACCAGCTGCGCAACCGCCTGCCCGATCTGGGTGAGGTACGCATTGTGATGATTGGCCCGGTCATCGGCGCGCATGCCGGCCCGGGCACGCTGGCCATCTGCTTCATTGGCAAGCAGCGGCCCAATTAACAGGTGACTTCAAGCACACAACACCAGCACAGCATCCTGGTGGCCATGGACCTGTCCAGCGTGGGGCGTTGCTCCGCGCTGGTTGTTGTGCCGGTTTTGGCGCTGTCCGGCAGCAGCGTGGCTTTTCTGCCCACCGCCTACCTCAGCACCCACACAGGGGGCTTTGGCCAGGTACACCGCAGCGACCTGAGCCAGGACATGGCCGGCAGCCTGGCCCACTGGAAACGCTTGGGCCTGCGTTTTGACGCGGTCTACATCGGTTATGTAGCCCACCACAGCCAGCTGGACATGCTGGAGGACGCCCTACCCGATTTGCTGGCGCCCGGTGCCCGGCTGTATGTGGACCCGGTCATGGGGGACATGGGGCGCCGCTATGCCTACTGCAAGGAGGAGCTGGTGACCGGCTTCCGGCGCCTGTGCGCCCGGGCCCACACCATCTTCCCCAACCGCACCGAGGCCGCGCTGCTGCTGGGGCAGCCGCTGGTGGAAGGGCAGGAGCCAGCGCCCCCAGACGCCGGGCAGCTGCTCAGCCTGGGCGCCGCCCAGGTGGTGCTGACCGGTGTCACCCAGGGCAGCGACCGCATCGGCGTGCTGGCGGCCAGCCAGGGGCAGCCATCACATGCCACCTTCCGCCGCCGTTACCCCGCCTCTTACCCGGGCACGGGGGACCTGCTGGCCTCCACGGTCATTGCGGGGCTCAGCCTGGGCCTGGACCTGGGCCAGGCCTGCGAGACTGCCTGTGACATGCTGGACGCCTCGCTGCGCCACACCCAGCGCTATGATACACCGACGCGTTTTGGCCTGGCCTATGAGCGCGCCCTGCCCGCCCTCGCGCGCGATTTTGCCCGCCTGTCGCGCCTTCCTGACCAACCATGAGCGGAGGCCGCCATGCACAGCCTTGAAAACCTGCTGGAAGCATTTTTGCTCACGACGCTGGCTGGCCTGTCCACCGGCATAGGTGGGGCGGTGGTCTTTTTCTCCAAGTCAATTGACCGGCGCGTGCTCTCCCTCAGCCTGGGCCTGTCCGCCGGGGTGATGATCTACGTCTCCCTGATGGAGCTGCTGCCCGAGGCCCGGAACATGCTGGCAATGACCCATGGCAGCAAGAACGGCCTGCTGTATGCCATGCTGGCCTTTTTTGCCGGCATCCTGCTCATCGCCATCATCGACAAGCTAGTGCCCTGCGAGGACAACCCCCATGAAATGGCCTGCCCTGTCCGGCCCGACCAGGACAAGCGCCGCCTCAAGCGCACGGGGCTGATGACCGCGCTGGCCCTGGCCATCCACAACTTCCCCGAGGGCATGGCGGCCTTCGTGTCCGCCACCCAGTCCCTGCGGTTGGCCATCCCCATCATCGCGGCCATCGCCATCCACAACATCCCGGAGGGCATCGCGGTGTCCATGCCCATCTACCACGCGACCGGCAGCCGCAAAATTGCCATGCGCTACGCGCTGCTTTCCGGCCTGGCTGAGCCCCTGGGCGCGGTCACCGCCTACCTGATCTTGCTGCCCTTCATGAGCCAGCAGCTGCAGGGGCTGCTGTTTGGCGGCGTGGCCGGGATCATGATTTTCATTTCACTGGATGAGCTGCTGCCCAGCGCCCAGCTGTATGGCGAGCACCACCTGAGCATGTATGGCCTGGTGCTGGGCATGGCGGCCATGGCCTTCAGCCTGTGGGTTTTTACTTGATGTTCCAAAGCAGGAGAGGAGGCGTGGCGCTTGGATGAGCAGATGCGGCCGCAGGACGGCTGCCAGGCACTGCTTGACGCTGCCCAGGGCGCGCTGCCCGAGGGTGGTGCCATTGTGCTGCTGCCCGTGCTGCGCTTGGGCCAGCAGCCCACCCTCAGCCTCAAGGCCGGGGAGACGCGCCCCAGCTACATCCGGGACATCCCCGCCTTTCTGGAGGCGCTGGCCTCCGGCCAGCCCTACCAGGTGGGCAAGAACTTCACCTATTCGCCCGCCTGGATGCGCCTGGATGAGGCGTCCCAGGCCTTGTGCGCGCAGCTTACAGCCCATGTGCAGGCGCTGGCCCAGGCCCAGGCGGCGATCACCGGCCGCGGCCGCCGCGACCTGCCACTGCCCCCTGCCCTTTTGGACCTGCTGCTGCGCCTGCTGGAACAGATGCGCTTTGTGCTGGTGACGGAGGCGGGGGAGGGGCAGCAGCAGGGCATCGCGGAGGCGTCGCTGCCCCTGCTGTTCAACCTGGGCTATGACATCCGCGGCGTGGTGCTCAGCGGCGCCTGGCAGGCCCAGGTGATGCCGGTGGGCGGGGGCGGCCACGCCCTGATTGACGGCAGGCTCTGCCGCCTCAGCCGCATGGAGGCTTCGCTCTTGCGGGTGCTGCCCAGGGCCCAGGTGGGGGAGGAGTTCAGCTTCCGCTTCACCCGCGCCCAGACCCCGCGCGTCTTTTCGGACCTGCTGCCCTGGCTGCAGCGCAGTCAGGTGGTGGTGATGGAGGAGGAGCTGCAGGAGCGCCTGCTGCAATACCCCCTCAAGGCCAAGATCTACCTGGACCAGGAGGGCAGCGGCATCGCCGCCCGGGTGGTCTTCGCCTATGGCGAGCTGCAGGCCGACCCCTTCACCCACCAGCACAACCTGCCCGCCTACCTGCTGCGCGACGCCGCGCGGGAGCGCCAGGTGATGGACCTGCTGGCAGGCTATGGTTTCCGCGCGCGCACCGGCCGGGCCGACCTGCAAGATCCCGACCTGATCTTTGACTTCCTCATGAAGGGCGTGTCCGGGCTGCACCGCCTGGGGGAGGTGTATTTAAGCCAGGCCTTCCGCCAGCTCACCCCGCGGGCGCCCAGCCTCAGCGCGCACATGCGCCTGCGCGCCGGCCGCATCAGCCTGGAGCTGGCCGACCAGGGCCAGCTGAGCGAGGAAATGCTGCCCCTGCTGCAGGCGCTCAGCCAGCGCAAAAAGTATTTCCGCTACAAGAATGGCGCCTTTGTCACCCTGGATGACGCCAGGGAGTGGCAGGCGCTGGCGGACGCCTACCTGGAAAGCCTGGCGCCCGAGCGCGACGGGCGCGACCTGCCGGCCATGCGCGCGCATTACCTGGCGGCGCTCATTGACAAGGACAAGCTGCCCATCACCTTTGACGAGGGCAGCCAGAGGGCGCTGGCCCTGGACCCGGAGGGCCTGGAAAGCCCGGTGGCGGGGCTGTTTGACTACCAGCTGCGGGGCTTCCGCTGGATCAGCGCGCTGCACATGCTGGGCCTGGGCGGCATCCTGGCGGATGAAATGGGCCTGGGCAAGACCGCGCAGATGATTGCCGCCATCGCCTATTTCGCGGGCAGCGAGCCGGCGCGCCTGCCCAGCCTGATCGTGTCGCCCACCACCCTGGTGTACAACTGGCTTGCGGAGATTGAGCATTTTGCCCCCGGCCTGCGGGCTGTGGTGGTGAATGGCAGCAAGGCGGTGCGGGAGAAGGCGCTGTTGGAGGCGCTGGAAAACCCGGAGGTGGATGTCATCATCACCAGCTACCCGCTGTTGCGCCAGGACATCGCCCTGTATGAGGGCACGCGCTTCCGCTTCGCGGTGCTGGACGAGGCGCAGAACATCAAAAACCTCACCAGCCAGACGGCCAGGACGGCCAAGCGCATCAACGCGCATACCCGCCTGGCGCTGACCGGGACGCCCATGGAAAACAACGTGACGGAGCTGTGGTCCCTGTTTGACTTTGTGCTGCCAGGCTACCTCTTCTCCGCCCGGGAGTTCATCCGCCGGTATGAGGACGGCCGCCACGCGGAGGAGCTGCGCCTGCGCATACGGCCCTTCCTGATGCGCCGGCTCAAGGCCGATGTCATGACAGAGCTGCCGGACAAGCTCAGCACCACCATGTTTTGCGAGATGGGGGCGGAGCAGCGCCGGGTCTACCAGGCGGCGCTGTACAAATCCCGCAACTGGGTCAACGAGCTGCTGGCGCAAAAGGGGCTGGATGGCAGCCGGATCGAGGTTTTGTCCGCCATCACCCTGCTGCGGCAGATCTGCTGCCACCCGCAGCTGGCCATGCCGGAGTACGCCGGTGAATCGGCCAAGCTGGAGCTGCTGATGGACCTGCTGCCCGAGGCGCTCAAGAACGGCCGGCGGGTGCTGCTGTTCTCCCAGTTCACCTCCATGCTCAAGATCATCCGCCAGCGGCTGGACCAGGCCGGCATCCCCAGCCTGTACCTGGATGGGGACACCCCCGCCCAGGAGCGCATCACCCTGGCCGAGCGCTTCAACCAGGGCCAGGAGCCCATCCTCCTGATCTCCCTGCGCGCGGGTGGCACCGGCTTGAACCTTACGGGGGCGGACACCGTCATCCACTACGACCCCTGGTGGAACCCCACAGCCGAGGACCAGGCCAATGACCGCGCCCACCGCCTGGGGCAGGAGAAGGCGGTCAGCATCATCCACCTCATCAACCGCGCCTCCATTGAAGAGGCGGTGGTGGACATGGGCCGGCGCAAGCGCCGGCTCTTTGACCGCCTCATCACCCCGGGGGAGGCCATGCCCACCAGGCTCAGCCAGGCCGATGTGCTCAGGCTGTTTGAGAAATAGGCCGGTGGGGCACAGCTCCCAGGCTTTGTTGACCAAAGCCTGCCGATGCGGGTAGAATCAATCAAAAGCCTTCGGGCTTGCAAATCTGTGAACTGGAGGAAGCCCTCATGTCTTTTTGGATTGTGACAGACGTTGGTTCCGACATTTCCCTGGAGTTTTACAAGCGTTTCCAGAAACTGCGCGTGCTGCCCATGCCCTACCGCATGGACAACGTAGAAAAGCAGTACCACGTGGAGGATGAGGCCAGCCTGCAGCAGTTCTATACAGACCTGCGCGCCCAGAAAGTGGCCACCACCGCCCAGGTCACTGTGGATGCCGCCACCACCTGCTTTGAGGAGCTGGCCGCCCAGGGCGAGCAAATTTTGTACGTCGGCCTGTCCGGCGGCCTGTCGGGCACCGTCCAGTCGGCGCTGGCGGCCCGTGAATTGGTGCTGGAAAAGCACCCGCAGGCGCAGATTGCCGTGGTGGATTCGCTGCTGGCCTCCGGCGGCGAGGCGCTGCTGGTCTACTACGCCATCCGCCAGCGTGAGGAAGGCAAAACCCTGGAGGAGACCGAGCAGTGGCTGCTGGACAACCGTCAGCGCATCAATTCCTGGTTCACGGTGGATGACCTCAACTTCCTCTTCCGTGGCGGCCGGGTCAGCCGCACCTCCGCCCTGCTGGGCAGCGTCATGCGCATCAAGCCCATCCTGCACGTCAGCGAGGAAGGCAAGCTGGTTGCCAGGGACAAGACCACCGGGCGAAAGCGCGCGCTCAAGGCGCTGGCGGACAAGGTCATCCAGCTGTCCAACCCCAAGACCGGGCAGATGGTGTTCATCAGCCACGGCGATTGCCTGGAGGATGCCCAGTACCTGGCTGGCCTGGTGCGGGAGGGCATGCCCTCGGTCGCCGGGATTGAGTTTTTCACCCTGGGCACCATCATCGGCGCGCACGCCGGGCCCGGCACCGTGGCCATCTTCTTCATGGGGGACGGCCGCTGAGCAAAGGGCAGACCAACATCACAAACCCGGCAGCCGCCGGGTTTGTCGCGTTGACAGGCCTGGCCATGGCAGGCTATGCTGATATTGCAATAAAAATGAAGCCTGAAAGGAAACGCCTTGCCCTACCGCACCACCCAGGCCCTGGTCCTGCAGCGCAGCGATTACCGGGAAAACGACCGCATCCTCACCCTCTTCAGCCCGCAGCTGGGCAGGGTGGACGCGCTGTGCCGAGGCTGCCGCAAGCCCAAAAGCCCGCTGATGGCGGCCTCCGAGCTGTTCACCCTGGGGGAGTATGTGCTGTTCACCGGCAAGAGCAAGGAAATGGTGCAGTCCTGCGGCGTGGTGGAGGCTTTCTACCCCCTGCGGCTGGACTATGAGCGCCTCACGCATGCCGCCTTGATGGCCACCGCCTGCCTGCGGGTCATCCAGCCTGAGGAGCAGGCTGGCCACCTCTTCATCCTGCTGGCGCGGTCGCTTCGCCGGCTGGCCTTTGAAGACCTGCCCATCCAGGCGGTCACCACCGCCTTCCTGCTGCACTTTGTCACCCTCACCGGTTATAAACCGCGGCTCAACCACTGCGCGCGCTGTGGCCGCGCGCTTGGGGAGGAAGGCGCCTATCTGCTGGCGCAGGAGGATGGCCTGTGCTGCCTGTCCTGCGGCAAGGACGTGCCCCGCCATTCGTGGCTGAGCGATTCTCAGCTGTCCTGGTTGCGCCAGGTGCTTGTCCGGGGTATAGACAAGGCGGGCGAGCTGCCCGACAGCCTGCCTCTGGAGCTGCTGCGCCAGTACGCCCAGGCCAAGCTGGAAACCAGGCTGCCTGGCCTGTGATGCCAAGCTGTATCAACCTTGTAACGCAAAACCCCCGCCGCCAGCGGGGGTGAAATGTTTGGCTGTTTCCAGCCAGCCGCGCTCAGTAGATGCGCAGCTGGGCCGGGGCGCGCTCAGCCAGCAGGTAATCCTTGTAGCCCCGGCGCATGATGTAGGCATAAGCGCGCTCCGGCTTGCCGTTGAGGCGGTACACCTTGTAGCGCTCCAGCTTGTAGGCCGGGCGGTGGGCCAGCAGCGGGAAGTCCATCGCCAACAGCTGCGCGTACATCCAGGTGAAGGTGTCATTGCGCAGGCTGTTGCCGTTCTGTTTGAAACTGAAGCTCATCAGGGTATGCGCGGGGCTGACGCTGGTGATCAGGATGCCGCTGCACTCAATGCGCACCTCGTCAATGTCATGGTGGCTGATGGCCTGCACCTGGGCTTTGAGCTGGCGGTACAGCGCGCTCTCCCGCAAGCGCTGCAGCTGCCAGTCCTCCCGCCGCCTGTCCAGCAGGCACCAGCCGTACAGGCAGACCGCGGTCAGGCAACACAAAACCAGGCCGAACACAGCCAAAGGATTCATGCGCGCAGCCACCCCTCTCCACAATATATGGTGGATTATACGGTATACAACCACAAGAATCAAGGCTTTTGTAAAATTTGATCCATATTTATGCCCGTTTTGGATAGCCAAAGAAATATTCAGACGAACCGGCCTGGGACACACCAGAAACCACATGGAAATATGTGCCTTTGCCTCAACCGGGACAGGCCGTGGGCTGCGGCCGCAGGAAAGCGCCAGGCGGGTGAGGGCGCTGGCCGGATTTGCCGCTGTTGATCAAGGCTGGATCCCAGGAAACAACCGATGAAAAGAAAAAGGGGAGGGCTTTCGCCCTCCGCCTTGGTTTCCTTCGGCCTGGATCTTAGTACATGCCGCCCATGCCGCCGCCGGGGGCCGGGGCTGCCGGCTCGGGCGCGGGGATGTCGGTGACCAGGGATTCGGTGGTCAGCACCATGGCCGCGATGCTGGCCGCGTTTTGCAGCGCGCTGCGGGAGACCTTGGTCGGGTCGATGATCCCGCGGCTGATCATGTCCACATAATCGCCTTTGGCCACGTCAAAGCCAAAGCCCTTCTTCTCGTTGCGCGCGATGGTGTCAATGATGACCGAGCCGTCCACGCCGCCGTTGCTGGCGATCTGGCGGATGGGCTCCTCAATGGCGCGCAGGATGATGCCAACGCCCGTGCGCTCGTCATTCTGGGTGCGCTCCAGCAGCTCCTGCACCTTGGCCTGGGCGTTGAGCAGGCTCACGCCGCCGCCGGGCACGATGCCCTCTTCCACCGCCGCGCGGGTGGCGGCCAGGGCATCCTCGATGCGCATCTTGCGCTCCTTCATCTCCACCTCGGTCGCGGCACCCACCTGGATGACCGCCACGCCGCCGGCCAGCTTGGCCAGGCGCTCCTGCAGCTTCTCCCGGTCGTAATCGCTGGTGGTGTCCTCAATCTGGGTCTTGATGTTGGCTACGCGCGCCTTGATGTCCTCGCTGGAGCCAGCGCCGTCGATGATGGTGGTGTTCTCCTTGTCCACCTTGACGATGTGGGCGCTGCCCAGCATGTCCATGGTGGCTTCCTTCAGCTCCAGGCCCAGCTCCTCGGAGATGACCTGGCCGCCGGTCAGGATGGCGATGTCACGCAGCATTTCCTTGCGGCGGTCGCCAAAGCCGGGCGCCTTGACGGCCACGCAGGTGAAGGTGCCGCGAAGCTTGTTGACCACCAGGGTGGCCAGGGCTTCGCCTTCCACGTCCTCGGCGATGATCAGCAGCTTCTTGCCGGCCTGCACCACCTGCTCCAGAATGGGCAGGATCTCCTGGATGTTGCTGATTTTCTTGTCAGTGATGAGAATCAGCGGCTCCTCCAGCACGGCTTCCATCTTGTCCGCGTCCGTCACCATGTAGGCGGAGGCGTAGCCGCGGTCAAACTGCATGCCTTCCACCGTGTTCAGCTCGGTCTTCATGGTCTTGGACTCTTCCACGCTGATGACGCCGTCGTTGCCGACGATGTCCATGGCGTCGGAAATCAGCTGGCCCACGGTCTCATCCCCGGCGGAGATGGAGGCCACCTGGGCGATGTCCTGCTTGCCGGAAATGGGGCGGGACATTTCACGCAGCGCGTCCACGGCGGCTTCGGTTGCCTGCTCGATGCCGCGCTTGAGCCCCATGGGGTTGGCGCCGGCGGCCAGGTTCTTCAGCCCCTCGCGCACAATGGCCTGGGCCAGCAGGGTGGCGGTGGTGGTGCCATCGCCCGCCACGTCATTGGTCTTGGTGGCCACTTCCTTGATGAGCTGGGCGCCCATGTTCTCAAACGCGTCCTCCAGCTCAATCTCCTTGGCGATGGTCACGCCGTCGTTGGTGATGGTGGGGGCGCCGTATTTCTTGTCCAGCACCACGTTGCGGCCCTTGGGCCCCAGGGTAATCTTCACGGTGTCGGCCAGGGTGTTCAGGCCTTTTTCAAGCGCGCGGCGAGCCTCGTCGCCAAACTTCAGTTGCTTTGCCATGTTCTTGCTCCTTCTTGAATCTTTACAGGATTATTCCACAACGGCCAGGATGTCGCCCTGACGGACGATGATCAGCTCCTCGCCGTTCAGCTTGACCTCGGTGCCCGCGTACTTGGAATAGATGACTTTCTGGCCGGCCTGCACGTGCATGGTGATTTCCTTGCCATCCACATTGCCGCCGGGGCCCACCGCGATGACCTCGGCCATCTGGGGCTTTTCCTTGGCGGCGCCGGTCAGGATGATGCCGCCCTTGGTGGTTTCTTCACTCTCCACATTTTTGATGACCACGCGGTCACCCAGGGGTTTGACGTTCATAGAAGCCTCCTCGATCTTTGGTATTGTTAGCACTCTTCTGATGTGAGTGCTAAACCTGCACATAATATACCCGATATCCCTGCGGAATGCAAGCCCAAAATGCCATTTTCAAGAAAATTTTGCCGCCGCAAGGCCGCCAGCCCACATCGCTTGTGCCTGGGCAGCAACAAAGGGCGCCGGGCCAAATATACCCGGCGCCAGGCGCCAGCCACCCAGGGGCAGACAGGTTGTTACATTTCGGTTTCGTCCAATACGCGCAGCTGCACCGCGATGTCCAGGTACTCGCCCGTGCCGAGGCCGCGCAGCTTGCTGCTGTCCTCCAGCGCGTCCAGCAGGCCGCTGACGCGGTACACCTTCAGCTGGATGGTGTCCCCCTCAGCCATGAGCTGGATCCTGTTGATCAGCTGGGTCTGGGAGGTGATGATCTCGCCGTCCGCCTCCACGATGATGTCACCCAGATGCAGGCCGGCCGCTTCCGCGGGGCTGTTGGCTTCCACATCGGCGATGAAGGCGCCCTGGGGCACAATGCCCTGGTCAGCGGGCAGGTAGGCACCCACCGTGCCGATGCGCACGCCCATCCTGGGGCGGGGCTTGCCGGATTCCTGTTCGCGCACCTGGGCCGCCTCGGCCTCGGCTTCCTGCGCGTCATAGCTCTCCAGCACGGAGCGGATGAGCGGCTTGGCCACGTTGATGGGCACACACATGCCGATGTTGTCCACCGAGGTCATGTCCGTGGAGAAGATGCTGCTTCTGCCATCCAGCAGCTTAAGCGTGGGGATGCCCTGCAGCTGGCCCAGCACATTGAACATGCCCCCGCCGGAATTGCCGGAGGAAATGGCGGCGTCCACCTGAATCATCTGGTTTTCGCTCTCGGTGCGCAGGCCGTAGCGGTCCAGGCCGGTGCTGGTCATGATGCGCGACACCGCGGACACGATGCCCACCGTGACGCTGCGCTCAAACTGGGTGCCCAGCGGGTTGCCGATGACAATGGCATACTCGCCCACCTGAACGGCGTCGCTGTCACCCAGGGGCACGGCGGGCAGGTCCAGCCCCGGCACCAGCAGCACGGCGATGTCCAGCACCGAGTCTGAGCCCACAATGCTGGCCTGCAGTTCCCGCTCACCCACGTTGACCGTGACGCGGCTGGCGCCGTCAATCACGTGGTAGTTGGTCAGCACATGGCCATAGGGGGAAATCACGGTGCCGGAACCGGTGCCCCGCCGCATCTCCTGCTCGGGCATGTCCGGGCGTTGTTCAAAGGGGAAACCATAGTTGTAGCCAAACTGGCGCCTCTGGCGCACCTGGTAGTTGTTGACGCCCACCACGCTCTCCATCGCCTTTTTGGAGACCTCGATATAGGGGCTGGTCACCTCGGCCTGGTTGGTGGTGGTGTCCACAATGGCGCTCACCTCATCCGGGCTCAGGGTGCCGGTACCCGCCGTGGCGCTGATGCCCATGCCCAGCGCCAGCACCAGGGCCAGCAGGCTGGCAATCATGGCTGTCAAATGTTTTCTGGCTGTCATGCTCATACATCCTTTCCTGTCGTTTGTGCGGCTGGCCTCAGGCCACCGCATCCTTATCCTACCCCGGCTTTTTGATCGTTTCTTATCCGTTTGGTGAACGATATGTGAACTCAGGCACCCCGGCCCTTGCCGGGTATATTTTCAAGGTGGGAACACGCCGCATGCATGAATTATTGTTCATGCTTCGTTGTATGGTTGAGGCTCCCAACCAGGAGCACTGTAAGGAGGAATGGAAACCCATGAAACGCTTTATGTCAATTGCGCTGGCTCTTTTGCTGTTGGTGGCGCTTGTGCCCGCCACGGCGGCCAGCGGCACCATCAAGGTGGCGGAGAACCGCAGCTTCCGTTTCAAGAGCCCGGATGCTGAGGCCGATGTCTTCACCATTGAGAACATTTCCAAGAAGGACCTGGAAGTCACCGTCACCGTGTATGACCAGTCCGCGCATCGCTATGTGCAGACCATGACCTTCTCCATCCTGCAGGGTGACGCCCCTGTGGCGGTCAAGGCCTATGTGTATGACAAGCTGCGCTGGAACGGCGACATGAACACCTACATGTACACCATCAAGGTGAAGGGCGGGGAGACCAGGCAGCTGCAGTACGCCCAGAAGCTGACCATCCGCAAGGACAAGAACAATGTGGAAACCCGCATCTATGACCAGGCCTACGGCAACTACCTGCCGCGCAACACCGTGTCATCCTTCGGGCCGCATTTCCGTGATGTCACCCCCCGCCTGACCGACCTGTGGTATATGTTTACCCCCATCGACCTGAGCATCCAGGGCCGGCAGACCTTTGTGCTGGTGGCCAGCAACATGTTTGAGGTGGGCGAGGCCTACGTGGATGTCAACCAGGACACCGTGACGGTCAGCTACTACATGTTTGACCAGGAGAAGCCTGACTTCTCCACCGAGCTGATCAGCGAGTTTGTCACCTTCTACAATTCCTATGCCGACGTGGACATCGTGGAGCCGGAGAACATGCCAGGCCCCAGCGCCTTCGCCTTCAACCAGCCCTTCAGCATCCAGAACCAGCTGGGCGGGGACACCAACGTGTTGATGTTCATCCGCAACCGCATCACCTACTACCGCTTCCCCACCCCCAGGTCCGAATACATCCGATTCTGGGAGAACAAGCCTGAATACATTGCCCGCCGCGAGGCCATGCTCAACATGATGGACCCGATCATGGCGGTTGAAAGCAACAAATAACACGCATATGGGCACAACAAAACGCTCCCCGGCCAGGGGAGCGTTTGTTGTACGCGCGTTTTGCCTAGGCTTGCTGTTGTATCAGCGCCATCGCCCGGCTGAGGCAGTCGGCCACCGCCTCGTCCAGGCTCAGCCGCTGCGTGCCCGCGATCTGCACGCCGCAGCGTTCAGAGGGAATCAGGATTTTGACAGCGGGGCTCTGGGCGATGGCCAGGCTGATCCCCGGGGACACCTCGCCCATCATGGCGCCGGCCACCAGCACGCCTGTCACGCCCAGGATCAGGTCGGCGTCGCGGCACTGCCAGGCGATGGCGTGCTCGCCGGTTGCCCCGGCCTGGGCGCCCGCCTTGAGCATGGCGGCGGTGGCCAGGGCATTGGTGCCCAGCGCCAGCACCTGCTGTTCAGGCAGGGTCTTTTTCAGCTGGCTGACCAGCGCCTTGCCCACGCCGCCGCCCTGGCCGTCAATCACCAGTATTTTCATGCACCCTCGCTCATTCTCCCTTCAGCGGGAAGAGCTTGTTGGCCTGCAATGCCAGCAGGATGGGGGGGATGATCACAATGTGGAAGATGATGCCCGGCAGCGGGTTGATGAAGGCGGCTGTCCAGAACATCTGCAGGGTGAAGGGGTTGCCCATGGCGCTGAAGATGATGTAGCTGGCCAGGCCCCACACCAACCGCCCGCCAATCATGGACAGGATGAGCGCCAGGTAGAGCATGGGCAGGTTCTTGGGCAGGGCGCGGTAGAGCAGCGCGGCCAGCGCGCCATAGGCAGCCAGCTCAAAGGCCATGGCCAGGGCCACCGGCACCATGGGCGGCATGCCCACCAGCAAGGAACGCAGCAGCGGGGTGATCAGGCCCACCGCCACCCCATAGGGAAGCCCGCACACAAAGCCGCACAGCAGCACGGGGATGTGCATCAGGCTCATCACGTTGCCCAGCACCCGGTTGTTGCCGGTCAAAAAGGGCAGCAAAATACCCAGGGCCAGGAAGAGGGCAGCCAGGGTGAGCCGGAGGATTTTGTTGTTTTTCATCAGAAACATCCTTTCCAAAGCGCGCCCTTGCCTGCTTCAGAAAGGCAATGATGCCTTCATGGCATCCTTGTGTACGGCGCAGATTTGCCTCACATCCTACAGAAGATTGGGCCCAGCGTCAAGCCTTGTGGTATGATAGGCCCATCGACATTTGACGGAGGCATGCCATGAATCAGCCCCTGGTACTTTGCTACAACATGGAGGGAGCGCGCGCGCAGGCGGTGCGCGGGCTGGCTGAAAGCCTGGGCATCCAGCCCTTCCTGGTGCCGCCTGAGGCCTACGCCCAGACCATCGGCGCCCTGTGTGGCTTGATGGAAACCACCCAGGAGGCCTATGAGGGGGAGAACTTCCAGGAGGAGATGATGCTCATGGCCTTCCTGCAAAAGGGCATGCTCAGCCGCTTTCTGGACGGTTTTCGCGAAGCCGGCTTGCCCCCGGTGCAGCTGAAGGCCATGCTGACGGAAAACAACGCGCAGTGGACCTCCACCCGGTTGCACAGCGAGCTGCTGGACGAGTACCACTTCTTCAAAAAGCTCAACCAGCAGCAGGGCAAGGGTTGACTGCCCATCACCCCGGCACACCGGGGCAAATCACCCGGCGTTTGCTGGCCTGGTATGACCGGCACCAGCGCGCTTTTCCCTTCCGTGGCACCAGGGAGCCCTACCGCGTGTGGCTGAGCGAAATCATGCTTCAGCAGACCCGTACGGAAACGGTGGGGCCTTATTATGAGTGCTTCCTGGCGCTGTTTCCGGATGTGCATGCCCTGGCGCGGGCCAGTGAGCAGGAGGTGCTCAAGGCCTGGGAGGGGCTGGGCTATTACAACCGCGCGCGCAACCTGCACAAGGCGGCCCGCTTGGTGGCGGGGGAGCTGCAGGGCATTTTCCCAACGACTTCGGCGAAGCTTCGCCAGCTGCCCGGTGTGGGCCCTTATGCCGCCGCGGCCATCGCCTCCATCGCCTATGACGAGCCGGTACCCGCCATGGACGGCAACCTCAACCGCGTCATCAGCCGCCTCTTCCTGGTGGAGGAGGACATCGGCACCCCCTCGGTGCGCCGCCAGCTGTATGACCTGGGCTTGTCCCTGATGCCCGCCAGGCGCGCCGGGGACATGAACCAGGCGCTGATGGACCTTGGCGCCACCATCTGCCTGCCCGGCACGCCGGACTGCGCCCGCTGCCCCCTGCAGGCGGATTGCAAATCGTTTCAGGAAGGTGACCCGGCCAGCCTGCCCGTCATGCAGGCCAAAAGGCCGCCCCGGCAGGTGGATGTGGCGGTCTGCCTGCTGTTTTGTGATGGGAAGGTGCTGCTGGTGCGGCGGCAGGAGGCCTTGCTGCGGGGGCTGTATGTCTTTTTGCTGCATGAGGGGGACGCCGGCCCGGCGGCCGCGCTGATGCGGGTGCGGCGGTTTGCGCCGCGCAACATCTTTGTGGAGGAGGTGGGCGCCGCGCGCCACGTCTTTACCCACCGGGTGTGGAACATGCGCATCTATGTGGCGCGGGCCACAGCCTGCCTGCCGGTGAAGGACGGCGTATGGGCGGATCTGGAGACACTCGCCAGCCTGCCCCTGCCGGTGGCAATGCGCGCCGCCAAGCAGGCCGCGAGGCAGGTGCTGATGGAGGAGGCGGGCGGCCTTCGCATAGACAAGGCGGCAGAATAAGGCAAAACGAGACAAAGCAAGTCAGCAGGCCTGGGCAGAAGATGCCCGGCCTGCTGCTGGCGCACCTGCTGGTTCTGTCCATCGCCGCTTTCGTGCGGGACGAGGGACACACCAGCCTCAGCGCTTCAACCAGTTCCCGCGAGATCCAATGAGGGGGCTGGTTTTTTGATGCGGGTTTCATGGCGTGCTGATGGGGTGATGCGCTCGTAGTAGCGCAGAAAACTGCCCCCGGCGATGGCCTCCAGGTCGGCCGGGCTGTAGCCGCGCCGGGCCAGGGCCCTAAGCAGCGCCGGGAAATCTCCCGGGTTGTCCAGGCCTTCGGGCTTGGCGCTGATGCCGTCAAAATCGCTGCCAAAGCCCACGTGGCCTGCGCCGCCCAGCTGGTGCATGTGGTCGATGTGGTTGACCACTGTGTCCAGGTCGCAGCGCTGACCGGCCGGCGCCAGGAAGACCGGGAAGAAGTTGATGCCCACCCAGCCCCCGGCCATGAACAGCGCCTTGAGCTGCGCGTCGTCAAGGTTTCTGGGGTGGTCGCACAGCGCGCGGCAGTTGGAGTGGCTGGCCACCGGCGGCGCGTTTGTCCGGTTCAGCACATCATAAAATCCCGGGATGTTCAGGTGGGACACGTCCAGGGCAATGCCCTGGCGCTGCAGCTCCCTGGCTGCCTCAAGGCCGTAAGGCTTCAAGCCGTCTGTCTGGTTGATGGCCGCCGGGGTGGCCAGCCTGTTTTCGTAGTTCCAGGTCAGCCCGGCCATGCGCACGCCCATTTGTCGAAAGGGCGCGATGGTGTGCAGGCCGTCCTCCAGGTACTCACAGCCCTCAATGGACAGCATCAGGCGTGGATGGCCCGGCCGCAGGTCGAAGGGATCGTCCACCTGTGTCCAGCCCTCGCGTTTCAACATCTCCAGCTCCGCCAGCATGCGCTGCAGGTGCGCCTCGCGCCTGTCCTTGTCCGGGCTGTCGCCCACAAAGAGGGCCAGCACCTGCAGGGCCACGCCGCCTGTGCGCAGCCTGTCCAGGCTCAGGTCACAGGGCTGGCCGGGCCAGCCCGCGCGGCGGTAGAGGGTGTCGGCATGGGCGTCAATGATGAGGGGCGCGCTCACATCGGGTTCTCCCTGATGTAATCCAGCACCTCGTTCACTGTGGTGAAGCACAGCCCGGTCACGGTGTCCGCGCAGCCGTAGTAGATGGCGATGCGGCCAGTCAGAGCGTCTGTCAGCGCGGCGCAGGGAAAGGTCACCCCGGGCACGTCGCCCGCCTGCTCATACAGGGTCTCGGGCCCCAGCAGGTACCAGGCGCCCCGGGTGATGACCTTCCAGGGCTCCTCCAGGTCCAGCAGCGCCGCGCCAAAGCGGTAGACATAGCCGTTGCAGGTGGTGATGACGCCGTGGTAGATCATCAGCCAGCCCTCGTCCGTCTCGATGGGGGTGGGCCCGGCGCCTACCTTGGTGGATTGCCAGCCCCCCGCCGTGCCAAACACGTGGCGGTGGCGGCCCCAGTACACCAGGTCCGGGCTCTGGCTGACAAAGATGTCGCCAAAGGCCGTGTGCCCGGTGTCCGATGGCCGGCTGAGCATCAGGTAGTGGCCCTTGACCTTGCGCGGGAAGAGCACGCCGTTGCGGTTGTAGGGCAGGAAGGCGTTCTCCAGCTGGTGGAAGGTCTTGAAATCCTCCGTCCAGCCCAGGCCGATGGTGGGGCCGTGGTAGCCATTGCACCAGACCACATAGTATTTGCCCTCCACCTCGCACACCCGCGCGTCATAGCGGTACTGCAAACGGGTGACATGGGGATCGCCTTCAAAGTGGATGGGCTCATGGTCTATCCGCCAGTTGATGCCGTCATCGGAGAAGCCGGCATGGATGTTCATCTCCAGCGCCTTGTTGTCACAGCGGAACACCCCGGCGAACTTCCCCTTGTAAGCCACCGCGGCGGAGTTGAAGACGCTGTTGGAGGATGGGATGGCGTCCCGGTGGATGATGGGGTTGCCGCTGTAGCGCCACACCGGGGCCTGGCAGCCTTTTGGCTTGTCCTCCCAGGGCATGTTGGGCAGGGCATTTCCAAGGATTCTGGCCATATTTACCTCCTGATGTAATATTTATGTTCGCGCGTACGCGCTTTGCTGGCCGCATCTCATCATATCCGCCCGCGGATGTCAAGTTGCCCGGGCCATGGGCCGGGGTGGCGCCAGGCATGAAAAAACTGCCGGGCAGCGGGGCGCGGCAGCAGGGTCAATCTGTATCTCAGACGATGAAGGCCTTGAGCTCCTCCAGCAGGTCATCGCAGTCCTCCGCGTACACCTCCAGGGTGATGGGCTTGCTCAGGTCCAAAGAAAATATGCCCAGGATGGACTTGGCGTCCACCACATGGCGCCCGGCCCGCAGGTCCATGTCATAATCGTAGCGGTTGGCCACGTTCACAAAGGTCTTGACCTCTTCCGCGAAACTGAGTTTGATCGGTACTGATTTCATCGTTCTCTTCCTCCAATATTGTCTGGGCACAGTATACACAGTTGCGCCCGGTCTTACAAGGCGTTTACGTCATATCTGGCCATATTCATCCGGTTTTTACCATAACTTGACCGCTTCAGCCCGAAGTCAGCGCGGCCCGCGCGCTGTCCAGGCGGCGCAGGGCCTCCTCCCGCCCCAGCAGGTAGGCGATTTCTATCGCGCCCCCGGGGGTGGACAGCTGGCCGGACAAGGCGATGCGCAGCGGCCAGAGCACGGTGCCGTTCTTCAGGCCCGCCGCCGCAATGCCTGTCATCAACGCCTGGTGGATGTTGGGCTCGGTCCACTCCTGGATTTGGCTGAGCAGGCCGCGCGCCAGCTCCAGCGCGCCGGGCGTGCTGTCCAGGCTGCTCTTCTGCTTTTTGTTGTCATACAGCGCGCTGTCAAAGGCAGGGCGTTCACGCAGGAAAGCGATCATGTCCGGGATACGCTCAAACACCTCGGTGCGCCCCTGCATCAACTGCGCCAGGCGGGGGATGTCCATTGGCTGGCCCTGCAGCGCCTTGTCAAACCAGGGCTGGGCCAGCTGCAGGTATTCATCCGGCGGCAGCCTGCGGATGTACTCGGTGTTGAACCAGGTGAGCTTGTTGATGTCAAAGATGGCCGGGGACTTGGACAGGCCCGCCACGCTGAAGGCGTCCACCAGCTCGTCCATGGTGAAGAACTCCCGCTCATCACCCGGGTTCCAGCCCACAAGCGCCAGGTAGTTGATGAGGGCCTCCGTCAGGTAGCCCCTTTTGACAAAATCGCTGTAGTAGGCGTCCCCGTCGCGCTTGGACAGCTTGTGCTTGCTGTCGCGCATGACGGTGGGCAGGTGGATGTACTGGGGGATGGGCCAGCCCAGCGCCTGGTAGAGCAGGTTGTATTTGGGGGTGGAGGACAGATACTCCATCCCGCGGATCACATGGGTGATGCCCATGGTATGGTCATCCACCACATTTGCGAAGTTGTAGGTGGGCATGCCATCCTGCTTGAGGAGCACCATGTCATCCAGGGTGTCATTGGGGGCGGCGATGTGGCCAAAAACCAGGTCATCAAAGCTGCTCTCGCCAGTCAGCGGCGTGTTCTGCCGCACCACGTGGGGCAGCCCGGCGGCCAGCTTGCTGTCAATTTCTTCCTGGCTCAGCCCCAGGCAGTGCTTGTCATACTTCCAGGTGTCCCCGCGCGCCTCCGCCGTCTCGCGGCGCTGCTGCAGCTCCTCCCGGGTGCAAAAGCAGCGGTAGGCATGGCCGCTTTTGATGAGGCGCTCGGCATGGGGGAGGTAGCTGTCCTTGCGCTGGGACTGGATGTAGGGCGCCACCGGGCCGCCGATGTCCGGCCCCTCATCCCAGTTCATGCCGCAGGCGCGCAGCGTGTCGTAAATCACCTGGGTGGCGCCCTCAACAAAGCGTTCCTGGTCGGTGTCCTCAATGCGCAGGATAAAGGTGCCCTGGTGCTTTCTGGTGAACAGGTAGCAATACAGAGCTGTGCGCAGGCCGCCCAGGTGCATGAAGCCGGTGGGGGAGGGGGCGAAACGGGTACGTACCTTGGTCATGGCGCTCCTTTGCTGCCGGCGCGCAATCAACGCCCGCCGGCATCACTCTGGTATCAACCAAAGGAAATAATGAAAGCTCTTTGAACGGGACGGAACCCTATGATTGTCAAAAGGTTCCCAGGGAGCCGGCCCTTTGGCATCCCTGTCCTACTGCGGCCTGTAGCTGTCCTTCAGGCCCACCACCAGGTTGAACACGGGCAGCTCAGGGGTGGAGTCCCGGTCCTTGCAGAAGTAGCCGTTGCGCAGGAACTGGAACGTGTCCCCCACCTGGGCGTCAGCCAGGCTGGGCTCCATCAGGCCGTGCACGGTGGTGAGGCTGTTGGGGTTCAGGCGGGCGACAAAATCCTTCCTGTCGCTTTCATCGTCCAGGTCATCGGGGTTTGCCAGCAGCGGCTCATACAGCCGGCCCACAAAGGGCAGCGCGGTGTCAGCATTCACCCAGTGCAGGGTGCCCTTCACCTTGCGCGCGGCGCCGGGGCTGCCGCTGCGGCTGTCCAGGTCCACGGAGCAGACAAGGTGGTCAATGCCGCCCTGATCGTTCTTGATGACGTCCTCGCACTTGATGATGTAGGCGCCCTTCAGGCGCACCTCGCCGCCGGGTTTGAGGCGGAAGAATCTGCCGGGGGGGTCTTCCATGAAGTCATCCTGCTCGATGAAGATCTCCCGGCCAAGGGCCACCTTGCGGCTGCCAAACTCAGGGTGGTCTGGATGGTTTTCATGCTCCAGTTCATCGGTTTTGCCTTCCGGCCAGTTGCTCAGCACCACCCGCAGCGGCTTGAGCACCGCCATCACCCGCGGCACGCGGGCGCCCAGGTCGTTGCGCACGCAGAATTCCAGCAGGCCCAGGTCCACCACGCTGTCCGCCTTGGCAAGGCCCACCCGGTCAATGAAGTCGCGGATGGCCTCGGGGGTGTAACCGCGCCGGCGCATGCCAACCAGGGTGGGCATGCGGGGGTCATCCCAGCCGGAGACATGGCCGCCCTCCACCAGCGTGCGCAGGTGGCGCTTGCTCATCACCGTGCGGGTGAGGTTGAGCCGGGCAAACTCAATCTGCCTGGGGCCATAGGTGTTGTAGCCGTGCTTGTCCTTGTGCTTCTCCCGGAAGCCCGCGTTTTCCACCGCCCAGTCATACAGGGGGCGGTGGTCCTCATACTCCAGGGAGCACAGGCTGTGGGTGATGCCCTCAATGGCGTCGCCCAGGGGGTGGGAGAAGTCGTACATCGGGTAGATGCACCAGTCATTGCCGGTGCGGTGGTGCTCTTTATACAGGATGCGGTACATGACCGGGTCGCGCATGTTGATGTTGGGCGAGGCCATGTCAATCTTGCTGCGCAGCACATAGCTGCCCTCGGGGAACTCCCCGGCGCGCATGCGGCGGAAAAGGTCCAGGCTCTCCTCTGCCGGGCGGTCGCGGAAGGGGCTGTTGCGGCCGGGCTGGGTCAGGCTGCCGCGGTACTCGCGGATCTGCTCCTGGCTCAGCTCGTCCACATAGGCCAAGCCGCGCTTGATGAAGTCCTCGGCGATGTCATAGCACTGCTGGTAATAATCGCTGGCAAAATACAGCCCGCCGTTCCATTCAAAGCCCAGCCAGCGGATGTCCTCCATGATGCCATCCACATACTCGGTCTCTTCTTTTTCCGGGTTGGTGTCATCAAAGCGCAGGTTGCACAGGCCGCCGTAACGCTCAGCAGTGGCAAAATCGGCCACCAGGGCCTTGCAGTGCCCGATGTGCAGGTAGCCGTTGGGCTCCGGCGGGAAGCGCGTGTGAACCCGCTCCACCCGGCCTTCCTTCAATTCCTGGTCAATGATGTCCCAGATAAAATTGGATTTTTCCCGCTCAACGCTCATGCAAAGCCCGCCCTTCCTCTGATGCCCGTATTATACATAGGAAAGCGGGCCCCGGCAAGGCGCGCAGGGGGGGTGGGGTCTTGTATGCCATGGTTGACCTGGTTTAGAAGCTAGGGCGGGTTGCGCCGCGCGGGCGCTGTCTCTTGCTGCGTTTGTGAAGACGCTTCTCAGCGCAGCACCCGGAAGATGCCGCACTTGAGGTAGTTGGTCTCCGCCGCCGCGGGCAGGCTGGGGTGGTCGCGCCCGGCCCCGCGCCACTCCAGCAGCTGCAGGCCCACCCGCGCGTCCCGGGCGGCTTCCTGCACGGTGTCGCGGAAGCGGTCAGGCAGCATGTTCTGCGAGCAGGAGCAGCTGACCAGGATGCCGCCGTCCGCAAGCATCTTCATGGCGCGCAGGTTGATTTCCTTGTAGCCCTTAGTGGCGCCAGGCAGGCTGGCGCGGTTCTTGGCGAAGGCGGGCGGGTCCAGCACGATCAGGTCATATTGCTCCCCGCGGTCGGACTGCTCGCGCAAATAGTCAAAGGCGTTGGCCATCACAAAATTGACCTGGCTGAAGCTGTTCAGCCTCGCGTTTTCATAGGCGGTGCCCAGCGCCTGGCCGGACAGGTCCACCCCGGTCACCTCCCTTGCGCCATACATGGCGGCGTGCAGGGCAAAGGAACCGGTATGGGTGCAGATGTCCAGCATCCGTGCCCCCTTGGCGTAGGAGGCCAGGGCGGCGCGGTTTTCCCGCTGGTCCAGGAAATAGCCGGTCTTCTGCCCATGTTTTACGTCCACCAGCATGCGCAAGCCATTCTCCTGTATCTCTACCGTATCAGGCACCTGGCCATACAGCAGGCCGGTGGCCTGCGCCATGCCCTCCAGCGCCCGCACCGGCACATCGTTGCGGGCCCAGATGCCCTGGGGGGCCAGCTCCCTGACCAGCACGTCCACAAGGTCCTGCTCAAAGCGCGCCATGCCCAGGGACAGGATCTGCACGCTCAAAACGTCTGCAAACATGTCCACAACCACGGCCGGCAGCCTGTCACTCTCGGCGTTGATCAGGCGGCAGGCCCCCAGCAAGCCCAGCTGGCGGCGCAGTTGGATGGCCTGGGCCACCCGCTGGTGGATGAAGGCGCTGTCCACCTGCTCCTCGCCCGTGGTCAGCATGCGCAGGGTGATCTGGGAGCGGGCATTGTACACCGCCTGCCCCAAAGGCCGCCCGCGCGCGGCCACCACACTGACCACATCGCCGTCCTGCACCCCGCGTTCAGCCCGGTCAATGTCGCTGGCGAACACCCAGGGGTGGCCGGCCAGCACCCGCGCCTCCTTGGTGGGTTTCAGGTAGACCCGTCCTGCCATGTGTCCTCCTTTGTTGCTGTGGATAAGACAGAATGCACTTATACTGTTGCGTGATGATTCTCAGCTTGAAGACAGGGGACCTGAGATGGTATCAAAACCCGTGCCAGATGCCCCGCCAGGACAGGCGGGGCACCAGACCCGGCGCGATGGCGCGCAGGGGAAGGGCGTCAGCCCAGCATCCACAACCCCAGGGCCGGGTAGCGGATAAAGTACACTTCCCTGCCATCGTCCAGCAGGTTTAAGCCTGGCTGCAACCCGCCGTACTGCCCCGCTGCCTCCTCATAGTTCTGCCAGGAATAGCCCACGCCTTCCACCTCCGCGCGGCTCAGGTGCCGGGTGCAGTAGGTGACGCGGAAACGCCCTTCGCTGGAGCTAAGGATCAGGTGGGCTGCGGCGGACAGGTTGCCGCGCAGGTCGGCCTGGTCCGCCACTGCTTGCAGGATGGCATCCCGTCCCCGGTAGCCGTATTTGCGTATCAGGGCGTCCACAGCCCCGTCCTCCCCAAAGCGACGCACGCCCGGCGCCAGGATGATCAGTTCCCCGCCGTCCTGCATGGCCATGCGGGTGCGGTAGATGGCCTTGTTGCCCAGCCAGGTGGACTGGAACTCCATTTCGTCCAGCGTCACCACACAGGTCGGGATAGGGCGCTTGAGGCGCGTGATGTTCTTCTCCCTGGACAGGGCCACCGCCTGCTCAAAGGCGCGGCGTTCGCTGTTGATGAACAGCCCGTGCAGGCACACCTCCTCCGCCTGGGCGGTGGTCACGGTGAGGGCATAGCACAGGGGCAGCTTCGCCGCGAATTCTTGCGCCATGTAATCCAGCACCGCGCGCACCGGGTTGCGGTCCCGGCCCAAGATGGTCTCGATGCCGCAGACCGCGCCCAGCATGTGGGTGGCGTTGATGACGCCCGCGCCCCCGCAGCCGATGAAGATGTTCTTGCTGTGGTTGGCCATGCCGACCACCTCATGGGGCACCACCTGGCCGATGCTGATGATCAGGTCATAGGCGGGGTTGAGCACATGGCGGCTGACCTGCACCGGGATGTCATCCGCCATCAGCCCGTTTGACAGCTCTGACACCAGGCCGCCGGGCACCAGGCCCACCTGGACCACCTCGTGCCGCCAGTCGTGCACCAGCATGCGCTCAAACGGGATAACCGGGAACATCGCGCGCCAGGCCTGCTCATTCAGCGGCACATGGGTGCCCAGGGCGGGCAGGATGTCTACCTGACAGCCAGGGCTGAGCCACCTGTACAGCAGCTGGGTGATCAGCCCGGCCTTGGCGTGGGGACGGGTGGCGTCCGGCGGCACCAGCAGCACCCGGCGCAGCCCGGGCTTCAGCCCTGTCAAGGCGGCTTTGAGCGCGCCGTCCACCTGGCTGTCTGTCAGGCCGCCCGCCACCGGCGCGTACAGGGCTTGCGGGCGCAGGCCGCTCAGCTTATGCATTGTAGGTGGAGGAGGCGGTGCTGCCGCCCTTGCCCGTCCAGTTGGTGTGGAACCACTCGCCCCGGGGCCGGTCCACCCGCTCGTAGGTGTGGGCACCGAAATAGTCCCGCTGGGCCTGCAGCATGTTGGCCGACAGGCACGCGGTGCGGATGCCGTCAAAGAAGGCCAGGCCCGAGGTCAGCGCGGGGGCGGGGATGCCGTGCAGCAAGGCGGTGGCGCACACCTTGCGCCAGGCGTGCTGGGCCTGCTGCACCGCGTTTGTGAAGAAGGCGTCCAGCATCAGGTTTTCCAGCTGCGGGTTCTTGTCAAAGGCCTCCTTGATTTTGCCCAGGAAGGCGCTGCGGATGATGCAGCCGCCCCGCCACATCATGGCGATGCCGCCGTAGTTCAGGTTCCACTGGTAGGTGCCGGCGGCCGCGCGCATGAGCATGTAGCCCTGGGTATAGGACACAATCTTGGCGGCGTACAGCGCCTGGCGCAGCTGGTCGATCAGCCGGGCGCGCTCCGGCGCCCGCGCGTTTCCCTGATAGCTGAGCACCTTTGAGGCGGCCACCCGGCCTTCCTTGTCGCTGGAAAGCGCGCGGGCAAAGACTGCCTCGGTGATCAGGGTCAGCGGCACGCCTTCCTCCAGCGCGTTCTGGGCGGTCCACTTGCCGGTGCCCTTCTGCCCGGCTGCATCCAGGATGTTGTCAATGAGCGGGCTGCCGTCCTCATCCTTGACCCGCAGGATGTCCGCGGTAATCTCCACCAGGTAGCTTTCCAGCTCCCCCCGGTTCCAGTCCGCGAACACCTCCGCCATCTCGTCGGGCGTCATGCCCAGCACCTCGCGCATCATGTGGTACACCTCGCTGATGAGCTGCATGTCGCCATACTCAATGCCGTTGTGCACCATCTTCACAAAGTGCCCGGCGCCGCCCTCGCCCACCCAGTCACAGCAGGGCTGGCCATCCACCTGGGCGGCAATGGCCTGCAAAATGGGCTTGACGTGCTCCCAGGCCCCCGGGCTGCCACCGGGCATGATGCTGGGCCCCATGAGCGCCCCTTCCTCACCGCCGGAAACCCCGGTGCCGATGTACTTCAGCCCCCGGCTTTCCACATAGGCCACCCGCCTGGCGGTGTCCGGGTAGTGGCTGTTGCCGCCGTCCATGATGATGTCGCCGGTTTCCAAGTGGGGGAGCAGCAGGTTGATGAAATCATCCACCGGCTGCCCGGCTTTGACCATCAGCAGCACCTTGCGCGGCTTCTTGAGCAGCCCCACAAACTCCGCCAGCGTCCCCGCGCCCAGGATGTTCAGGCCTTTGGCGCGGCCCTCCACAAACTCCCGGACGCGGCTCACCGTGCGGTTGAACACCGCCACGGTAAAGCCCTTGCTTTCCATGTTCATCACCAGGTTTTCGCCCATCACGGCCAGGCCGATTACACCGATGTCCGCTTTGCCCACGTTTCTTCCCTCCTTGGCTGTTTATCTCAGTACGCGCGCGTTGCCGGCCCACACCGCCATCACCTGCGCCTCATCCACGGGGCTGGCATAATCCTCCAGCATGGTCACCGCCAGCGCGCCGGTGGCCCAGGCGAACTGCAGGCATTTCTCGCCCTCAAAGCCGCGCAGCAGGCTGTAGAGCAGCCCGCCCACAAAGCCGTCGCCCCCGCCGATGCGGTCCAGCACCTGGATTTCCCGCTGCGGGGCGGTGTGCCACTGGCCATCCTTGAATAGCAGCGCGCCCCAGAGGTGGCGGTTGGCGTCTATCACCTGGCGCAGCGTGGTGGCGAAGACACGGGCCCTGGGGAAGGCCTGGCGCGCCTGCTCAATCATCTGCCTGAAGGCATCCATCTGGTCGTGGATCTGCTCCCCGCCCGCTTCCGGGCCCTGGATGCCCAGCGCCAGCTGGTAGTCCTCCTCGTTACCAATCAGGATGTCGCTCAGCCCCGCGATGCGGGTGAAGGCCTCCCGCAGCGCAGCTTCCCGCCCCGTCCAGAAGGAGGCGCGATGGTTGAGGTCAAAGCTGACCTGGGTGCCGTTGGCCTGTGCCAGCTCGGCCAGCTTCACGCACAATGCCGCCGTCTGTTCCGACAGCGCCAAAAACAGGCCGGACAGGTGCATCATGCGCACGCCGTCCCGCTCAAACAGGCGCTTTAGGTCAAAATCCTCCGCCTTGAGCGCGCGCCCCGCCTCGCCCGCCCGGTCGTTGTATACCCGGGGGCCCCGCGGGCCAAAGCCGGCGTCGGCGAAGTTAATCTGGTGCCGGTAGCCCCAGGGCCCGCCCGCGTCCATCTCCGGCCCCTCAAAGCTGATGTTGCGCCGGCGCAGTTCCCCCTTGATGAAGGCGGCGATGGGGCTGTCCTTCACAAAGCCGCTCAGCGCGTGGGCGGACAGGCCCAGGGAGGCGGAGATGTTCAGGACGTTGCTCTCAGCGCTGGTGGCGGTCATGTTGTATTGCCCGCCCACCCCCACCGGCTGCCGGTCAAGGGGGCACAGGCGGATGCCCATGCTGGTGGGCGCGATCAGGTCATACTTCATCAGGTGTTGCTCTCCTTTCATACGCCGGCGTAGGCGCTGAAACCGCCGTCCACCGGGATCACCACCCCGGTCACAAAGCCGCTGGCCTGCGGGCTGACCAGGTACAGCAGGGTGCCCAGCAGCTCTTCCGGCTCGCCAAAGCGGCCCATGGGGGTGGCGCGCAGGATTTTTTCTGTGCGCGGGGTGGGCTGGCCCGCCCCGTCATACAGCATGTCGCGGTTCTGGTTGGTCACGAAGAAACCTGGGGCGATGGCATTCACCCGCAACCCGGCCGGCGCGAAATAGGTGGCCAGCCACTGGGTCAGGTTCTGCAGCGCCGCCTTGGCGCCAGAGTAGGCGGGGATCTTGGTCAGGGGCCGGTAGGCGCTCATGGAGGAGATGTTGACAACGCAGGCGCCGGGCTGGCCAATCAGGTCCCGGGCAAACACCTGCGTGGCCAGCAGCGCGCCGTGGAAGTTCAGGTCAAAAACCTGGCGCAGGCCCCGGGCATCCAGCTCAAAGAAGTCCTTCACGCCTTCCGTCGCCAGGTAGTGCTCATCCTCCGTGGTGGCCATGGGGCTGTTGCCGCCCGCGCCATTGATGAGGATGCTGGGTGGGCCAAAGCGCGCCAGCACCTGCTGGCGGGCCGCCTGCAGGGAGGTCTGGTCGGTCACATCCGCCTGGAAGAAGGCGGCGTCGCCCTCAACCTGCGCCAGCACCGCCCGGGCGCTCTCCTCCCGCCGGGTCAGGATGGCCACCTTGGCGCCGCAGGCGGACAGCGCCTTGGCAAACTCCGCGCCCAGCACGCCGCTGCCCCCGGTCACCACCGCGGTCTGACCGGCAAGGTCCGGTAAAATTGGTAAGTTCACCCATGCCTCCATTGTTGTCCTTGCCCCCACTATACCACGGCTGGAGGGGGCTGCTCAATTGCCTGGGGCGGCTCCTCCATTGCCCGGGGCGGCGCGCCAAGCAGCGGGTAGGCCAGCGCCGCGGACAGCAGCGAGACGCCGGCCATCACAAAGAAGGCGGTTTTCATGCCGGCGTTGTCAATCATCAGGCCCATCAGGATGGGGCCCAACGTCATGCCGATGCCATACACCGCCTGGTACACGCCCATGGCCACCGCGCGCAGGTGCTGGGGGATGTCCCGCACGCTCTGCCCGATCAGCACCGCGAAGGTGAGGGAGCTGGCAAAGCCGCCCAGAATCTGGATGAGGTAGAGCTGCCACAGGCTGGTGGCCAGCGGCACCAGCAGGCAGTAGAAGGCGGCCACCACAAAGCCGGCGATGACCAGCGCCCGGCCGGACATGATCCTCAGCAGCCGGGTGGTCACCAGCAGGTTCATCACAAGCGTGGGCACCAGCAGCGCGATGTTCAGCCAGGTCAGCCTGGCGTCCTGTGCGCCCAGCGCCTTGGCCGCGTTGACCGTGAAGCCGGTGTAGGTGCTGAAGGCCAGGACTTGGGTGAGGATGCCCATGATGGAACAGGCCATCAGGTACCTGTCCCGGGACACCTGCAGCAGCACCTGCCAGCTGATGCCCTGGCGCTCATGCGGGCGCTCCTTGAGGCCCAGGCTCATGACCAGGCCGATGCCGCCGCACAGCGCGCTGAACCAGAAGGAGGCGACCAGCCCCATCAGCGGCACAATCAGGATGATCAGGAAAAAGCCGGCCAGCCGCCCGCCCATGTTGGCGGTGTTCAGGTGGGAGATGCGCCTGGGGCCTTCGCTGTGGGCAAAATAGCTGCTGTACAGGACAGTGAAGCTCACCCAGGAGGCGGATGCCACCCCGGCCAGCCCCCGGGAGAGCAGGAAGCCGCCCGGGGTATAGAACAGCACAAAGCCCAGGCCGGCCAGCATGGTCAGCAGGCTGCCCGCCACCACAAAGGGTTTCTGGCGCCCGGCACGGTCCGCCAGGATCCCCAGGGGGATGCGCAGCACCATCTGGGTAAACCCGTAGGCGCCGGAGACCAGGCCCATGAAGGCGGCGTTCATGCCCATGCGGGAGAGCTCCGGGTTGATGAACTGGGTGTAGCTGTACTGGGCGCTCCAGAACAGCGCGGTCACCATAAACAACAGCCTGGCCGAGCGGCCGGGCTCCTCTTTGCGTGACATGATCTGCCTCCTTGTATGCGGCGCCTTGGGCGCCAAACAGGCCCATCATAGCAAAACCTGGCGCGGCGTCAACAGACCGGGCGCCAGGTCAGGGGCTTTTTCGGTTTAAATGCTGTCCAAAAAACGCCGGGCGTTGTTCAGGCTGACCGCGCTGGCGTAGGCAGGTTCCTCCATGCCCTCAAACTCAATGGCGATGTCACCGCGAAAGCCTGCGTCCTTCAGCGCCTTCATGGCCGCGGGCACATCCAGGTCGCCCTGGCCCAGGATGGCGCCGCGCAGGTACTTTCCCCCCCGGGAGCGGAACCACTGCCCTGCGCAGTCAAACTGGGAGGCATCGCCCGGGTCCCGGGTACGCACATAGAAATCCTTCAGGTGCACCATCTGGCAGCGGTGTGCCAGGCGCACCACGGCAGCGGTGGAGTCCTCATCAACGCAGACGATGTTGCCGGTATCCAGCAGCAGGCCGTAGTTGTCCGTGTCCACCGCGTCCAGCAGCCGCTCCACCCGGTCACAACCGTTCACGAAAAAGCCGTGGTTCTCAAGCAGGGACATCACACCCCGGCGCTTGCCATGCAGGGAAATCCGGGTGGCGGCCTGGGCCATCTGGGGCAGCAGGCGCTCAAAATCAGCCTGGGTGCTGTTTTCCAGCGGGCGGCGGAAGGCGCTGATGTCATGGCGCATGCGGGTCAGGCCCAGCTCGGCCGCGATGTCCACCTCGTGGCAGACCCGGGCCACCTCCTTCTCCTGCGCCTCACCTTCCTTGAGCAGGTCAGCCAGCACCGAGTAGTTCACCAGCTCAAGCCCCGCGTCCCGGGCCCGCTGGCGCACCTGCCTGATGTAGCCGGTGTCGATTTTGCCGCTGTCCGGGTCATCAAACCGGAAGGCGAAGGGCACCAGCTCCATCACCTCTGCGCCCTGGGCAGCCACCCAATCAATGGCCTCAAGCAGGCTCATGCGCCCGGACCTGATCAGGCTGTCCAGCGAGTACGAGCTCAGACCTATCCTCATGCATCCAACTCCTTTTCGGGTTTCTTGGCCCCAGTATACAGGCTGGGCCGGGAAAAACCAAAAAATCTGCGCCTTGACTATCCGGATTGATTGTGTTAGAAAATAAACGACAGTACATTGACATGATTTTAGTGGCTACAAGCCACGCAAGGAAGGTGCCAGTTGGACAAACCAAGGGCTGTAGTTCACGTGAGTCCCCGCAAGAAAACCTTTTTTGCGCGCCTGATGGAGCAGTGGCCCCTGCAGGTGATCGCGCTGATGGGGGCAGCCTGGCTGATCATTTTCTCCTACGTGCCCCTGCCGGGCATATACATCGCGTTTTCAAACTACAAGGTCACCGAGGGCGTGTTTGCCGGGGCCTTTGTGGGGCTGAAGCATTTTTCAGAGTTCCTCACGGACAAGAACCTGCCAAACGTGCTGATCAACACCCTGGCCATCTCCGGGCTCAACCTGAGCATCGGCTTTGTGGTGCCCATCATCTTCGCGCTGCTGCTCAACGAGCTCAAGAACCTGCGCTACAAGCGCATGGTGCAGACCATCTCCTACCTGCCCCACTTCCTCTCCTGGGTGGTGCTGGGCGGCTTTCTGATCTCCTGGACCTCGGAGTACGGCCTCATCAACCAGATCCTGTTTCAGCTCAAGCTGATCAAGACACCTACTTATTTATTGAGTGACGAAAACTACTTCTGGGGCGTGGCCCTGTTCTCCCACCTGTGGAAGGAGACCGGCTGGAACGCCATCCTGTTTATCGCCGCCATCGCCGGGGTCAACCCCGAACTGTATGAGTCCGCCACCCTGGATGGCGCCAACCGCTTCCAGAAGGCGCGCTATATCACGGTGCCTGGCATCGCGCCCACCATCGCCATCCTGTTCATCCTGCAGTCCGCCTACATCCTCAGCTCCAACTTCGACCAGATCTACGTGCTGCGCAACACCCTCAACGCCAACCGAAGCACAGTGCTGGACATCTACACCTACCGCATCGGCATCCAGCTGGGGCGCTTCTCCTACTCCACCGCCGTGGGGCTGACCAAGTCCGTGGTGTCGCTGATCCTGCTGCTCATCACCAACAAGGTGTCCGAGCGCGCGACCGGCTCCACCTTCCTCAGGTGACCAACATGAGAAAAAAACGCATCCGCCTCAACAATGAAACCCCTTTTGACATCATCAACGTGGTGTTCATGCTGCTGCTGATGTTGCTCATCCTCTACCCGCTGTGGTATGTGCTGATCATCTCCTTCAACGAGGGGCGGGACGCCGCGCGCGGCGGCATCTATTTCTGGCCGCGCATGTTTTCCACCGCCAACTACCTGGCTGTCTTCAAGAACGGCAAGATCCTGCAGGGCTTCTTCATCTCCGGCTCCCGCGCCATCATCGGCACCTTCGCGGCGGTCAGCTTCACCGGCATGGTGGGCTACGCGCTGGGACACAGCCACCTGATGGGCCGGCGCTTCTACATGACCCTGGGCATCATCACCATGTTCTTTTCCGGCGGGCTCATTCCCTACTACATGCTCATCCGCAACCTGGGCCTGCGCAACACCTTCTGGGTCTACATCATCCCGGCCATGTTCAATTTCTACAACATGCTCATCATGATGACCTTCTTCAGGTCCCTGCCCAAGGAGATGTCCGAGTCCGCCCAGATAGACGGCGCGGGGTACATCGGCATCTTCTTCCGCATCGTGCTGCCGCTGTCCATGCCCATCATCGCCACCATGGCGCTGTTCAACGGGGTCTACCACTGGAACGATTATTTTGTGGCCGTGCTCTATATCGATTCGGAGAAGCTGCTGCCCATCCAGACCATCCTGTTCAAGATTGTGGCAGAGTCCTCCGCCGCCAACATGCTCACCCAGATCAACCTGCCCGATGTGGTGGCCCAGCGGCAGATTACCTCCGAATCCGTCAAGATGGCCACCATGGTCATCACCACCGCGCCCATCGTCATGGTCTATCCCTTCCTGCAGAAATACTTTGTCAAAGGCATCATGATCGGCTCTATCAAGGGGTGAACCCTTGATGTAAAATATTGGAGGTACGCACATGAAAAGATTCCTGGCCATGCTGGCAGCCTTGATCATGCTGCTGGCTGTCACAGCCCCTGCCCTGGCGGAGTCGGAGCAGGGCGACTGGCAGACGGACACCTCTCCCTATGACCTGACAGTCTACGTCAACCTGTCCTGGTTCACCAATTCCTGGGACACCTCCATTGAAACCCGCAGCGACTGGCTGGTCACCCATGAGACCGGGGTCAACGTGGAGTTCATCACCCCCACCGGCAGCGAGTCCGAGCGCATGTACACCATGCTGGCTTCCGGGGAGCTGCCCGACATCATCATGGCCAACGTGTATGACACGGGCCTGCAGGAGTACATTGACGCGGGCAAGTTCCTGCCGCTCAACGAGCTGGCGGACAAGTATGACAAGTCCTTCTATGACATCGTGTCCCCCAGCCTGATCAGCTGGAACAGCTATGATGACGGCAACATCTATGCCTATCCCAATTTTGCCAGCTCCTTTGAGAACGTCAACGCCATGGTGCAGGCCAACGACACCGCCGCCCTGGGCAACTACGTGGGTGACCGGGTTGTGTCCGTGCGCAAGGACATCTATGAGGCCATCGGTTCCCCGGACATGACCACGCCCGAGGGCTTTATCCATGCGCTGGAGCTGGCCAAGGAGCAGTTCCCCCTGGTGGATGGCGTGCCCATCTCCCTGGTGGGCTTCCAGCCCTTTGGCGACACGGGCAACGACGCGCTGTACTCCTACATCCAGCAGATGGCCGGCATTGACCGCTACAACGAGGATGGCAGCCTGCACGACCTGCTGACGGACCCCGAGTACCTGCGCTGGCTGAAGGTGTTCCGCGAAGCCTATGAAAAGGGCCTGATCTCCCGCGACGTCTTTGTGGACCAGCGCGCCCAGATTGACGAGAAGCTCAAGGCGGGCCGCTACTTTGTCAGCTTCGCTGGCAAAGCGGACATCAACGGCTCCAACAACTACCTCTACACTGACATGGGCGGCAAGGAGACCGGCATCTATTACATCCCGGTGGACGCCATGCGCAATTCTGCCGGCGAGCCGCCGGAGGTCATGAGCAAGGTGCTGCTCAACGGCTGGATGAACACCTACATCACCACCTCCTGCAAGGACCCGGCCCGCGTCTTCCGCTTCCTCAACTACATCATGGGCGAGCGCGGCCAGCACGCCATCTACTATGGCGTGGAGGGCGTCACCTGGGATTACAACGAGGAGGGCGTGGAGGAGTTCAAGCCCTTCATGACCGACGGCAGCGTCTCCGGCGATGACCTGGCCCGGGACTACAACGTCTACGGCAACAACTGGGCCTGGTGGAACACCGACATCATCAACGTGTTCGCCGCCAAGGTGGACGCGCCCTTCACCCCCAATGACAACTACATCGCCTGGTCCATCCCCTACATGGTGCACTACCCCGAGCTGACCGACCTGTCCATGCCCGCGGACTCCGAGGAGCACCTCATTGAGACCAACATCGGGCTGGAGTGGGGCACCACGCTGTCCAAGATGATCACCGCGCCCAGCGAGGAGGAGTTTGACAGGCTTCACCAGGAGTTTGTCGCCCGCCGCGCGGAGCTGGGCTATGACAAGCTGTACGCCGCCCAGAACGCGCTGGCGGCAAAGAACAAGGCCAAGCTGGATCCCTACCGCTAAACCACCCCCGCGGGGGGCGGCATGCCGCCCCCTGCTTTTTTCATATATGACGGCGCCAGTCAGGCCTGCCCAGGAGGGCAGAGGCCCACATGGCGCCGGCAACCACGCGGGTGCCTGTGGGTGATGGCCGTGCCAAAACACAGGGCGTGGAAATATGAGTTTGGGCATAACCATTTATCATAAAACATGGAGGACCACACATGAACAGATTCCTGGCAATGCTGGCAGCCCTGATGCTGCTGCTGGCGGTCACAGCCCCGGCCCTGGCGGAGTCCGAGCAGGGCGACTGGCAGACAGACACCTCTCCCCACAACCTGACCGTCTATGTCAACCTGTCCTGGTTTACCAACACCTGGGACACCTCGGTGGAGACCCGGAGCGACGCGCTGATCACCAAGGAGACAGGCGTCAACGTGGAGTTCATCACCCCCACCGGCAGCGAGTCCGAGCGCATGTACACCATGCTGGCCTCCGGCGACCTGCCGGACATCATCCTGGCCAATGTCTATGATGCGGGCATGCAGGAGATGATTGATGCGGGTTATTGTGTGCCGCTCAACGAGCTGGCGGACAAGTATGACAAATCCTTCTATGACATCGTCGCGCCCAGTCTGGTGAGCTATAACTCCGATGACGAAGGCAATATCTATGCCTACCCCAATTTCGCCAGCTCCATGGAAAACGTCAACGCCATGATGGCAGCGAATGACATCGCCGCGCTTGGCAATTATGTAGGCGACCGCGTCATTTCTGTGCGCAAGGACATCTATGAGGCCATTGGCTCCCCTGACATGACCACGCCAGAAGGCTTTATCAAGGCGCTGGAGATGGCCAAGGAGCAGTTCCCCCTGGTGGACGGTGTGCCCATCAGCCTGGTGGGCTTCCAGCCCTTTGGGGACAGCGGCACCGACGCGCTCTGGACCTATGTGCAGCAAATGGCGGGCATCCCCTTCTACAATGAGGATGGCAGCCTGCATGATCTGGTCACTGATCCGGAGTACATCCGCTGGCTGAAATGCTTCCGGGAAGCTTTTGAGAAGAACTTGATTTCCCGCGATGTCTTTTCCGATCAGCGCGCCCAGATTGATGAAAAACTGAAGGCTGGCCGCTATTTTGTCAGCTTCGCCGGCAAGTCCGACATCTCTGCCAGCAACACCTACCTCTTCCAGGACATGGGCGGCAAGGAGACCGGGATCTACTATATGCCTGTGGATGCCCTCAAGAACTCAAACCAGGGCCCGTCCACCGTCATGAGCAAGCTGCTCATCAATGGCTGGATGAACTCGTACATCACCACGTCATGCAAGGATCCGGCCCGTGCCTTCCGTTTCCTGAACTACATGATGGGTGAACGCGGGCAGCATGCGATCTGGTACGGCATAGAAGGCGTCACCTGGGATTACAACCAGGATGGCATTGAAGAATTGAAGCCTTTCCTGACGGACGGCAGCGTATCCGCCGAAGACCTGGCGCGCAACTATAATGTTTATGGCAACAACTGGACTTGGTTCAACACAGACATCATCAATGTTTTCACGGGGAAAATTGAAGTGCCGTTTACCCCGCAGCAGCTCTATGTTGATTGGTCCATCCCTTACATGGTGCATTATCCGGAGCTTACCGACCTGTCCCTGCCCGCTGATTCACCGGAATTCCTGATTGACAACAACATTGGGTTGGAATGGGGGATTACCCTGACCAAATTGATTACCGCGCCGGATGAAGCTGAGTTTGACCAGGTTCTTGCTGATTTCCTGGCACGGCGGGATGAGTTGGGCTATGCGCAGATGATGGAAGCCCGCAACGCCTTGGTGCAGAAAAACAAGGCCAAGCTGGACCCCTACCGCTAAACCATATCACAGGGGGCGGCATGCCGCCCCCGCTGTTCCCAAGCATGACGGCGCCAGTCAAGCCTGCCAGGATGGCACAGGCCCACATGGCGCCTGCCACCACGCGGGTGCCTGTGTGATGGCCATGCCAAAATACAGGGCGTGGAACTATATATTTGGACATAACCATATATTATAAGACATGGAGGACCACACATGAACAGATTCCTGGCAATGCTGGCAGCCTTGATCATGCTGCTGGCGGTCACCGCCCCGGCCCTGGCGGAGTCAGAGCAGGGCGACTGGCAGACGGACACCTCTCCCTATGACCTGACGGTCTACGTCAACCTGTCCTGGTTCACCAATTCCTGGGACACCTCCATTGAAACCCGCAGCGACTGGCTGGTCACCCATGAGACCGGGGTCAACGTGGAGTTCATTACCCCCACCGGCAGCGAAGCGGAGCGCATGTACACCATGCTGGCCTCCGGGGAGCTGCCCGACATCATCATGGCCAACGTGTATGACACGGGCCTGCAGGAATTTATCGCTGCCGGGAAGTTCCTGCCGCTCAACGAGCTGGCGGACAAGTATGACAAGTCCTTCTATGACATCGTGTCCCCCAGCCTGATCAGCTGGAACAGCTATGATGACGGCAACATCTATGCCTACCCCAATTTTGCCAGCTCCTTTGAGAACGTCAACGCCATGGTGAAGGCCAACGACACCGCCGCCCTGGGCAACTATGTGGGTGACCGGGTTGTGTCCGTGCGCAAGGACATCTACGAGGCCATCGGCTCCCCGGACATGACCACGCCCGAGGGCTTTATCCATGCGCTGGAGCTGGCCAAGGAGCAGTTCCCCCTGGTGGACGGCGTGCCCATCTCCCTGGTGGGCCTGCAACCCTTCGGTGATTCAGGCAATGACGCGCTGTACTCCTACATCCAGCAGATGGCCGGCATTGACCGCTACAACGAGGATGGCAGCCTGCACGACCTGCTGACGGACCCCGAGTACCTGCGCTGGCTGAAGATGTTCCGCGAAGCCTTTGAGAAAGGCCTGATTTCCCGGGATGTGTTCGTGGACCAACAGGCGCAGATTGATGAGAAGTTCAGGGCGGGGCGCTACTTTGTCAGCTTCGCCGGCAAGGCGGTGACCCTGGCCAACAACTACCTCTATATTGACAGGGGCGGCAAGGATACCGGCATCTATTACATCCCGGTGGACGCCATGCGCAATTCTGCCGGCGGCCCGCCCAAGATCATGAGCAAGGTGCTGCTCAATGGCTGGATGAACACCTACATCACCACCTCCTGCAAGGACCCGGCCCGTGCCTTCCGCTTCCTCAACTACATCATGGGCGAGCGCGGCCAGCACGCCATCTACTATGGCGTGGAGGGTGTCACCTGGGACTACAACGAGGAGGGCGTGGAGGAGTTCAAGCCCTTCATGACCGACGGCAGCGTGTCCGCCGAGGACCTTGTGCGCGACTACAATGTCTACGGCAACAACTGGGCCTGGTGGAACACCGACATCACCAACGTGTTCGCCGCCAAGGTCAAGGCCCCCTACACCCCGCTTGATGACTACATCGCCTGGTCCATCCCCTACATGGTGCACTATCCGGAATTGACCGACCTGTCCATGCCCGCGGACTCCGAGGAATACCTCATTGAGACCAACATCGGGCTGGAGTGGGGCACCGCGCTGTCCAAGATGATCACCGCGCCCAGCGAGGAAGAGTTTGACAGGATCCACCAGGAGTTTGTCGCCCGCCGCGCGGAGCTGGGCTATGACAAGCTGTACGCCGCCCAGAACGCGCTGGCGGCCAAGAACAAGGCCAAGCTGGACCCTTATCGCTAAACCACCCCCGCGGGGGGCGGCATGCCGCCCCCCGCGGTGTTCATGTATTGACAGCGGCAGACGAATTTTTGGAGGAAGGCATGAGCGCAATCCGCGTGCAGACAGATCAGGTTCTCTCTCAGTTTTCTGGCCGCCCCTTTGGCATCAACATCAACTATTTGCGGGATCACGACAGCAACCGCCCGCAGGCGCGGCCCCTGGCCGAGGCGGTGCTGGAGATGGGGGCTGGCCACCTGCGCTACCCCGGCGGGGAGAAATCCGACTGGGTGCTGTTTGAGCATGGCAAGCCCCATCCCTTGGAGAAGTACGAGGGATACGCCCGCGGCCATACCCTGATGGACCTGGACGATTTCATCGCCCTGTGCCGTCAGACCGGGGCCCAGCCCCATGTGGTGGTGGCCTACGACAGCCAGGAGCGCACCGGCGTCAGCGAGGACGCCTACCTGGCAAACGCCCTGGGCATGCTGCGCCACGCCAACCTGGACAAGGGCTATGGGGTGGTATTCTGGGAGATTGGCAACGAGAACTGGCACAACCAGACCGCCACCCCGCAGGAGATGGCGCGCGTCATCCGGCGTTTTTCCCGCGCCATGAAGGCGCTGGACCCCGGCATCAAAATCTGTGTCAGCGGCCAGCGGGATGACTGGTGGCAGGCCTTTTTGCCCCTGGTGGAACAGGACATCGACTGCCTGGTGGTCAGCCAGTATTCCTGCATGGACTGGGGCAGCTATGATTATTTTGTGAAGCATGACAAGGTCGACCTGGTCGCAGGCGCGCGGGCTGCCATCGGCCACCTGCACAAGCTGCTGCCCGGGCGCAGGGATCAGGTTCAGCTCATCATCGCGGAGCTCAACTCCAAGGACTACGCTGACCTGTTTAATCGCCCGCACTGGGCGGATGACAACAACCTGGGCCATGCCCTGGTCACCTTCTGCATCTTTGCCCAAATGCTGGAGTTGCCGGAGGTGGCCTACGGGCTGCTGTGGAACACCCGCTGGATGGACCAGCAGGAGGACAGCCGCCGCATCTGGTATGGCCTGGGAAGCCGGAACCAGCTGCTGCCCTCCAGCCAGCCCATCATGCTGCTGAGCCGTTTCTTGAAGGACAGCATGCTGGCCTGTGAGGCGCTTCCGGGCCTGATGGCTTTTGTCTCAGCGGGCAAGGACGGTGCGGCGCTCAACCTTTTTGTGGTCAACAAGGGCTTGTCAGCCGTTCCATGCCCGCCAATCAGCCTGGAGGGCGGGCAGTTTGATCTGGAAGCGGCCTGGGTCTATACCGGCTCCGGGCCGGATGACCTGCACCCGGCCCTGTCCAGGCTGCCGGATGACCAAAGGGGGACACTGGCGGCCTGCAGCCTGACGATTTATGAGTACAGGAGAAAATAAATGAAGAAACTGCCCTTGAACCACGGCTGGAGCTTCACCTTTGGCGAACCTGAACGGGTCGTTCAAAGCCCTGTTGTGCCGGTGGATCTGCCCCATGACTACATCGTGGGCCTGCCTCGCCGCGCGGACAGCCCCGGCCGCAGCGGCAATGGATATTTTGACGCAGGCCGCGGCGTGTACACCAAAACCCTCACCCTGACAGCGGACCAGGCCGGGGGAGCGGTCTACCTGATGATTGACGGCGTCTACATGAACGCCGAGGTCTACCTGGACCGCGACCAGCTGGCCATGCACCCCTACGGCTACACCCCCTTCCTGGTGGACCTGAGCGGGCGGGTGAAGGCGGATGCTGAGCACACCCTCACCATCATCACCCAGGCCCGCCAGCCGGCCACCCGGTGGTATTCCGGCGGCGGGATCTTCCGTGAGGTCAACCTGCTGTCAGGACCTAAGGAGCACATCCTGCCCTGGCAGGTCTTCGCCTGGACAGTGCGCGCCAATCAGGACCAGGCACAGGTCAACGTGCGCCTGGATGGGGGGCATGGGGGCGCCAGGCTGCGCTTGCTGGATGACAGGGGCCAGGAGGTCCTGGGGCTGAACCAGCCTGATGGCCAGGACCTGTTTGAGCTGCTGCTGCAAAAGCCCCGCCTGTGGGATGTGGATGACCCCTACCTGTACACGCTGGAGCTGTCGCTGCCCTCTGGGGATGTGCACACCCAGCCCCTGGGCGTGCGCCAGATTGAGCTGGATGCCAAAGAGGGCTTCCGCCTCAACGGCAAGGCGATGAAGCTCAAGGGCGGCTGCCTGCACCATGACAACGGGCCGCTGGGCGCGGCCAGCTTCCCCGCGGCGGAGGAGCGCCGGGTGCGCCTGCTGAAAGAGGTGGGCTACAACGCGCTGCGCTCAAGCCACAACCCGCCTTCCCAGGCACTGCTTGACGCCTGTGACAGGCTGGGCATGCTGATGATGACTGAGTCCTTTGACGCCTGGGCGGAGGGCAAGGTGCCGCTGGACTACCACCTCTATTTCCATGACTGGTGGCAGCGGGACACCACCGCCATGGTGCTGTCCGCCCGCAACCATCCCTGCGTCTTCTCCTACTCCATCGGCAATGAAATCCCCGAGCGCGATGGCCATGGGGACGGCCCGGCCTGGGCGCGCAAACAGGCGCAGCTGGTGCGTTCCCTGGACCCCACCCGCCCCATCAACTCCGCCCTCAATGGCTTCAACGACCCGAAGGAGTACGCCCCCTTCCTGCCCACCATTGGCGATGGCTTTGTGCGCAAAGCCCGCACCCTCATGAAGGCGGACTACTTTGGTGAGCACAGCCAGCCCTTCATCAATGAGCTGGACTTCGCCGGCTACAACTACCTCTGGACCCGCTACGCCCATGACAGAGAACACTTCCCCAACCGGGTCATCATGGGCACGGAAACCCTGGCCTCCTGCACCTGGGAAACCTGGCAGGCCACGCTGGACAACCCCAACGTGGCAGGGGATTTCATCTGGACCTGCTGGGATTATCTGGGGGAAGCCGGCATCGGGCGCGTGATGCGCCCCCAGGACACGGACAAGAATTTTGGCGCGCCCCACCCCTGGCACCAGGCCTGGTGCGGGGATTTTGACATCTGCGGCTTCCGCCGTCCCCAGTCCTACTATCGGGAAATCATGTGGGGCAGGAAGGATGGCCTGAGCATCTTCACCCTTCATCCCCGCTTCCAGGGCCAGGCCTGGGGCGGCTATGGCTGGGAATGGCTGGATGTGAACCCCACCTGGAACTATGAAGAGGAATGGGTGGGCAAGCCCATCACCGTGGAAGCCTACGCGGACGCGGAGGAGGTGGAGTTCCTCATCAATGGCGTCCATGCGGCCCGGGTAGCGGTGGACAAGCTCAGGGCCCGCGCCGACCTCACCTACCAGCCCGGCGTGCTGGAGGCCGTGGCCTACCGCGCGGGGCAGCCCTACACCCGCTCCCGGCTGGAAACCGCGGGCCCGCCTGCGTCCATCCGCCTGATGGCGGACCGGGCGGTTCTCCGGGCGGATGGCCTGGACCTGGCCTATGTCAGCATTGAGGTGCTGGACCAGGAAGGCAGGCTGGTGCCCGATGCTGACCTGCTGGTGCAGTGCGCTGTCTCCGGCGCGGGCAGCCTGGCCGCCCTGGGCAGCGGCAACCCACAAAGCGACGAGGTCTATGGCCTGCCTTACCGCAACACCTTTATGGGCCGCGCGCTGGCCATCCTGCGCGCGGGGCAGGATGCTGGCGAATTGGTGCTCACCGTGAGCGCCCAGGGCCTGGCCGCGCAACAACTGACCCTCAAGGTGCAATGAAAGGAGCTCACATGATACACCAGATCAAACCGGAAGCCTTTGAACAATTCATCAGCCAGCGCGCCTTCAAGCCGGGGGATACCCTGCAGCTTGAGGCCGGCGGCGTCTACCCGGGCTTTCGCCTGGAGGAGGTGCGCGGCCTTGACATCACCGCGCCTGCGGAAGGCGCCCTGATCCAGGGGGGAGAAGGCCACGGCCTGGTGCTGGAAGGCTGTGAGGACATCACCGTCAGCAACCTGCGCTTTGTTGGGGCCGGGCGCAAGTACCACAACCGCCAGGGTGTAGGCCTGCTGGTGCTGGGCGGCCGTGGCATCACTGTGCAGGACTGCACGGCCAGCGGCTTCCAGCGCGGCGGTTTTGAGGCCAGGGGGGTCAGCCAGCTGCGCTTTGAACGCCTCAAGGCCCATGACAACGGTTATGCCGGCATCCACGTCACCCAGGGCGAGCAGGGCGGCTGGTCCCAGGATGTCACCATCACCCACTGCAGCGCCGTCAACAACCCGGGCGATCCCCAGGTGACCGCCAACCATTCCGGCAACGGCATCGTGCTGTACTACACCCAGGATGCCCTGGTGGAGTACTGCGATGCCTCCTACAACGGCTGGGACATGAACAACAGCCGCTTCAACGGCCCGGTGGGCATCTGGTGCGCCAATACCCATCGCGCGGTCTTCCGTTACTGCCTCTCCCATGACAACCGCACCCAGTGGTCCAAGACCGATGGCGGCGGCTTTGACTTTGACGGCGGCACACGCGACTGCCTGATTGAGTACTGCTATTCCTACGACAACGCCGGCGCGGGCTACATGTTCTGCCAGTATGTCAACGCAGCCGAGCTGTCCGGCAACACCATCCGCTACAGCACCTCCTTCAACGATGGCAGCGCCTATCACAAATCCGCCCTCTATCTGTATGATTGCGGCAGCCAATCCCTGGCTGAAGGTGGCCAGTTCTACCGCAACCTGCTCTACAATTCCGACGGGCGTGACCTGGTGCGTGGCCACATTGATGCCACCTTCATCCGCGAGAACCTGATGCTGCTCTCCGGCGAGGGCAAGTTTTTCCGCCATGAGACGGACGATGACAACCTGCAATACCGCGGGCCCGAGCGCCAGCAGTGGGGCAAGGTGGTCTACGAGAACAACCGCGAGGTGCACCTGGAAGGGCAGCATGTGGAATCCTCCCTGCGCCAGCTGGCGGATTACCCGCGCATCCAGTCCGCGCAGGAGCTGCCCGCCTATTTTGAGCAGCTGGGGCTGGAGGACCTGGAACTGGGCTGAGCGCCCATGCAACCGGACAACCTCCGGTGATTTCAGCCGCCCGGGCGCGCAGGCTCCCGGGCGGTTTTGCTTTGTTGACCCTGTCTGCGCATCGTGCTACCATCGGTGCCATTGACACAGAAGGCGAGGACAGACCTTGAACGCACACACCACCTCCTACCGGGCCTGGGACAGCCGCGGCAACACCAGGCACATGCTGCTGGCGGCCCTGATGATGGCGCTGATTGCCGTGTTCTCACAGCTGGCCATCCCCATGCCCTTGGTGCCTATCAACCTGGCGCTGCTGGCTGTCTACCTCACCGGCTTCATCCTGCCCAGGCGCTGGGCGCTGATCGCGATTGGCGCCTACCTGTTCATGGGCGCCCTGGGCCTGCCGGTGTTTTCGGGCCTGCGCGGAGGGCCCACCGCCCTGTTTGGGCCCACCGGCGGCTACCTGCTGGGCTATTTCCTGGCCACCGCGGTCATCGCGCTGCTGGCCCACCGCGCCGACAGCCTGGTCAAGCGCTTCCTGCTGTGCCTGCTGGCGCTGCTGGCCTGCTATGTGCCCGGCACCCTGTGGCTGGCCCTGCTCACCGGGCGCACCATCCCCCAGGTGCTGCCTCTGGCGGTGTACCCCTTTATCCCCGGGGACTTGGTCAAGTGCGCGCTGGCGGCGCTGCTGGCCCCGCGCCTGAGCGGCCTGGCCGGCTGAGCCGTTTGTTTCCTTCATTGCCTGCCGGGTAGATAATCTGCATATAGCCCCCATTTTTGGGGCGATGAACATGGCAGGAAGAAGGCGGTTTGGTGTTCACCATCTATACCATCGGGCACTCCACCAGGCCCATTGATGACTTTGTGGCGCTGCTTCAGGCGTTTGACATCAGCACCCTGGTTGACATCCGCTCCATCCCGCGCTCCCGGCACAACCCCCAATATGAGCAGGATGCGCTGGCAGCCTCGCTGAAGGACGCGGGCATTGCCTATGTGCACCTCAAGGCGCTGGGTGGGCTGCGGCCCAGGACGGACAGCGGGCTCAACTCCGCCTGGCGCAACGCCTCCTTCCGCAATTACGCCGATTATATGCAGACACCGGGCTTTTTCCAGGGCCTGGAGGAGCTGATTCACCTGGCCCAGGCCGCCCCCACCGCCATCATGTGCGCGGAGGCAGTGCCCTGGCGCTGCCACCGCTCCCTGGTGGGGGACGCGCTGCTGGCCCGCGGCGTGCGGGTGGTGGATATCCTGGGCCCTGGCAAGTCGGCGGACCACCAGTTTACCTCCTTTGCCCGGGTCCAGGGTGAAGAGGTGACCTACCCCGGGACGGAGGCGCAGGATGGCTGACAGCATCAACCAGGTGCGTGAGGACATCAGGCGCCATCCAACAAACCAGGTTTATGCCCAAAAGGGCTGGCAACCCCTGTTTGAGGCGGGGGAGCAGGCCCGCGTGATCATCATCGGCCAGGCGCCCGGCATCAAGGCGCAGCAGGCCGGGCTGGCCTGGGGGGATGCCAGCGGGCAGCGGCTGATGCAATGGCTGGGCATCACGGAAGAGGTGTTCCGGGATGTCAACCAGGTGGCCCTGATCCCCATGGATTTTTACTATCCGGGCAGGGGCAAGTCGGGTGATTTGCCCCCGCGCCGGGATTTTGCCCCGCTGTGGCACCCAAGGCTGTTGGCCCTGATGCCCAGGGCCACCCTCAAGGTCTTGATTGGCACCTACGCCCAGGGGTATTATTTGGGCAAGGATCGTCAGCGCAACCTGACTGAGACCGTGCGCGCCTACCAGGACTACCTGCCCGGCTGCTTCCCGCTGGTGCACCCCTCGCCGCTCAACTTCCGCTGGCAGATGAAAAACCCCTGGTTTGAGGCACAGGTGCTGCCCGCCCTGCAGGAGCGGGTGCGGCAGGCGCTGTCAGCCTGAAGGCATGATTTGCTCCTGGAGGAGGATAGGTGGACCTGAACCTGCTGCGTTCCCTGCTGAAGTACCCCGCGCCTGTCCAGTATCTGGACCAGGTGCCTTCCACCAACACCCACCTGCTCACGCTTGCCCGGGAGGGTGCGCCGGCTGGCACCGCGGTGCTGGCCGGGCAGCAAAGCGCGGGCAAAGGTCTGCGGGGGCGCTCCTTTTTTTCGCCTTCAGGTGGGCTGTACCTGAGCTTGCTGGTGGAAAGCCAGGGTGCCTCGCCCGGGCAGCTCACCACCCTGGCGGCGGTGGTCGCGGCCCAAAGCCTGGAAGCCCTCAGTGGCCTTGCCATCCAGATCAAGTGGGTGAATGACCTGATGCTGCGGGGCAGGAAACTGGGCGGCATCCTGTGTGAGGGTGTCATCCGGGGGGGCAGGCTCCACCAGACGGTCATCGGCATCGGCCTGAACCTGGGCGGGGCGGCCTTCCCCCAGGAGCTGGCGGCAAGCGCCATCAGCCTGACAGAATACAAACAGCCGCTCACCCTGGAGCGGCTGGCAGCAAGCCTGATCAACGGAATCATGGACGCCCTGCCACAGGTGCCCGCGCACATGGTGGATTACCGCGCGCGCTGTGTGAACCTGGGGCAGCAGGTGCGCTTTGAATATCAGGGACAGGAGCGTTCCGGCATCGCGCTGGATGTGGATGACCAGGGCGCGCTGCTGGTGCGCACGGACCAGGGGGTCCTTCGCCTGCTGGCGGGGGATGTCAGCCTGATCAGAGATTAAACAGGCTGCGCGCTCAGCCAGGCGGTGGACAGGATGGGCAGCCCCAGGTGGATGGCCAGCACGATGCCAATCTGCCGCCGCATCACCTGGATGCCCTTCTCAACCAGCTTCTGCGCCAGTGCCTCCGCTGCCTCCTCGTCCCCGCAGTGCTGCACAATGACCTCCCTGGGCTTGCCATGCAGGCCCAGCACCATCTGACGCAGCTGGTCCTGCTTGCCCCGGGCCAGGGAGTGGCTCACCACGCTGCCATCCTGCAGGGTCAGCAGCGGGCGCAGGTTGAGCAGGGTGGACACGGAGGAGCGCATATAGCCCAGCCGCCCGCTGCGCCGCAGCGGGTCCATGTCCTGGATGGTGAAGATGGTATAGGTCTGCCTGCGCAGCTGCAGCAGCCGGTCAAAGCATTCCTGCAGGCCCAGCCCGCTGTCCAGCATCTGGCGTGCCTGCCGCAGCAGCAGGTACATGGCGCCGGCCGTGGTGCGCGAGTCCACCACCAAAAAATCGCCGCCCACTTCCTCCGCCGCCTTGAGCGCGTTTGAAAACGTGCCGCTCAGGCGTGAGGAGATGGTCAGGCACAGCGCCTGGTGCCCCTGCTCCTTGAGCTGGCTGAACACCTCCACAAAGGCGGAGGTGGGCGCCTGGGCGGTGCTGAACTCATGCAGGCGCTGCCGTTCCTTGATGGCGGTGGAATCCTCAATAAAGCCCTCCTGGAAGGCCTGCTTGCCATCCAGGATGTAGTGCATGGGCACCATCACGCAGCGCAGGTCCAGCGCCTCCTGACGGGTGATGCAGGCGGTGGAATCCGTCACCAGGTAAATCATCGCAAGTTTCCTCCCAGTTTGGCGAAGCGCGCGTAGCGCTGGTCGCGAATCTGCTCGCCGCTCAGGCCCTGCAGCTGCTTCAAGCCTTTCCTGAAGGCGTTGCGGATGGCGTCCGCCGCCAGCTCAAACTGGCTGCCCTCCTGCAGGATGCCCTCAATCACGCCAAAGCGCAGCATGTCCTGGGCGCTCAGCTTCAGCGCCTCGCTGGCCTCATCCACCTTGTCCGCGTCCTTGTAGATGATGCTGGCCGCTCCCTCCGGGGACAGCACGGAGTAGATGGCGTTCTCCAGCATGTACACGCGGTTGGCGCAGGCCAGCGCCAGCGCGCCGCCGCTGCCGCCCTCGCCGATGATCACCGACAGCACGGGCACCTCCAGCCCCATCATCTCAAACAGGTTCTCGGCGATGGCCTGTCCCTGCCCGCGCTCCTCCGCGCCGATGCCGCAGGCGGCGCCCGCGGTGTCCACCAGGCACAGGATGGGCCGCCTGAACTTTTGCGCCTGGCGCATGTGCCACAGGGTCTTGCGGTAGCCCTCCGGCTGGGCGGAGCCAAAGTTGCGCCGCAGCCGCTCAGGCGTGTCCACGCCCTTCTCCAGGGCCAGCACCGTCACGCACTGGCCCTCGAAATAGCCCAGGCCCGCCACCACCGCGGCGTCATCGGCAAAGCGGCGGTCGCCGTGCAGCTCGATGAAGCCGTCAATCAGCTGGCTGATGTAGGCATTGGCGTCCGGGCGCAGGTTGCTGCGCGCCAGCTGCACCTTCTGATACGCGTTCATGCCGGCTCCACTTCGTGCATCGCGAGCAGGGAGGCCAGCAGCGCCTTTTGCTCCGGTCGGCGGCACAGCTTGCCCACAAAGCCCTTTTCCAGCTGGAACTCCGCGCGCTGAAAGCCCTCGGGCAGCTTCTGCCGGGTGGTCTGCTCAATCACCCGGGGCCCCGCAAAGCCAATCAGCGCGCCCGGCTCAGCCAGGATGATGTCCGCCTGCATGGCGAAGCTGGCCGCCACGCCCCCGGTGGTGGCGTCACACAGCACCGCGATGTACAGCAGCCCGGCGTCTGAATGCCGCCGCACGGCGCCGGACACCTTGGCCATCTGCATCAGGCTGATGATGCCCTCCTGCACCCGGGCGCCGCCGGAAATGGTGAAGCCCACCACGCTGAGGCGGTCCGCCGCCGCGCGGTCAAACAGCCGGCTCAGCTTCTCGCCCACCGCCGCGCCCATGGAGCCCATCATGAACCCGGGCTCGGAGGCGAAAAAGGCGCAGCGCCGGCCCTCGATGCTGCCCAGGCCAGTGATGACCGCCTCCTTCTCGCCGCTGCTGGTGCGCGCCTGATTCAGCTTCTCCCGGTAGGAGGGAAAGCCCAGCGGGTCGCTGGATTGCAGCCCGGCGTCCAGCTCCAGGAAGCTCCCCTCATCCAGGATCATGGCGATGCGCTGGCGCGCGCTCATCTTGTGCGTGTAGCCGCAGCGCGCGCACTGGCAGAACTCCTGCTCAAACACCTCCTGGCTGACCTCGCGCCTGCAGCCCGGGCAGACCAGGGGCAGCCCGGCGCCATCGGCCAGCCCGTGCTCCAGGCGCAGGTTGGGGCTTTTGAACATGGATTTGTCAAGCATGGAAGGCTCCCTTCCCCGCCAGGTATTCCGTGGTGTAGCTGCCATCCTCAAAGGCTTCCTCGCCCATCAGGTCCGCCTGAAAGAGGGCGGTGTGGTTGACGCCTTCAATCACCGTCTCACACAGCGCGGCCTGCATCTTGCGGATGGCCTCCTGGCGGGTGGGCGCGTGCACGATCAGCTTGGCGATCAGGCTGTCATAATGCAGGGGCATCTCATAGCCCTGGTAGAGCGCGGTGTCAAAGCGCACCCAGGGCCCGCCCGGGATGTGCAGGATGTCCACCCTGCCCCCGGCCGGCTGGAAGCCCTGGGCCGGGTCCTCGGCGTTGATGCGGCACTCTATCGCGTGCCCCTGGCTGCGGATGTCCCGCTGGGTGAACGTCAGCGGCAGGCCGGCCGCCACGCGGATCTGCCACTTGACCAGGTCAATGCCGGACACCATCTCCGTCACCGGGTGCTCCACCTGCAAGCGGGTGTTCATCTCCATAAAAAAGAAATTGCCCTCCCGGTCCAGCAGGAATTCCAGCGTGCCCACGCCCACATACCGCAGGGCCTTCACCGCCTGGCGCGCCGCCTTCATCAGCCGCGCGCGCTGGGGGGCGCCCAGCAGCACGCAGGGGCTTTCCTCCAGGATTTTCTGGTGTTTGCGCTGCATGGAGCAGTCCCGCTCGCCAAAGGTCACGCTGTGCCCCTGGCTGTCGCAGAGCACCTGCACCTCGATGTGCTTGACCTCGCTGAGCAGCTTTTCCATGTACAGGGCGGGGTTGCTGAAGTTCACCTTGGCTTCCTGCGCGGCGGTGGAGTAGGCGTTTTTCAGGTCCTCCATCCGGTCCACCCGGCGGATGCCGCGCCCGCCGCCGCCGCTGCGCGCTTTGATCAGCAGGGGGAAGCCAATCTCCCGCGCGGCCTCCTGGGCCTCCTTCAGGTCCTTCACGTCCTCGCGTCCCGGGATGACCGGCACGCCGGCGGCCGCCACTGTGCGCTTGGCCTCGTCCTTGTTGCCCATCTGGCGGATCACCTCGCCGGAGGGCCCGATGAAGATCAGCCCGTTTTGCTCACACAGATCGGCAAAATCAGCGTTTTCTGATAAAAAGCCATAGCCCGGGTGCACCGCCTTGCAGTCGGTGTTGATGGCGGCAGAGAGAATGGCCTGCTGGTTCAGGTAGCTCAGCGGCGCGGGGGCGGGCCCCACGCAGATGCTCTCATCCGCCAGGGAGACATGCAGCGCGTCCTTGTCCGCCTGGGAATAGACAGCCACCGTTTTGATGCCCATCTCTTTGCACGCGCGGATGATGCGCACGGCAATCTCCCCGCGGTTGGCAATCAGCAGCTTGGAAAACATGCTAGGCGTCCTTCTTGGTGAGCATCAACAGGAACACGCCCTGGGCGCAGACCTGGCCCTGCACCCGCGCCTCGCCCGCCACCTTGATGAGCCGTCCTGAAGCGCGCAGCAGGCGGCAGGTGGATTCCACCCTGTCCCCTGGCCGCACCATCTGCCGGAAGCGCACGCCTTCCATGCCTGTAAACAGCGGCAGGCTGCCCTTGGCCAGCTCGTCCTGCACCAGCGCGCCGGCAGCCTGGGCAATCATCTCGCACAGCACCACGCCGGGCACCACCGGATAGCCAGGAAAATGCCCCTGCAGGAAGTACTCATCCCCCCGCACGGTATAGCAGCCGCGCGCGGTGCCCTGTTCGTCCACCTCCACCTCATCCACCAGCAGCATGGGCGGGCGGTGGGGGAGAAAGGTCTGAATCTGTTGCGTGTTCAGCATAGCTTCACCAGGGTCTGGCCAAACTCCACCACGTTGCCATTGGTCACACAGATGTCCGCCACCTGGCCGTTTTGCGGCGCGGTGACCTCGGTCACCTGCTTCATCACCTCAATCAGGCACAGCACGTCCCCGCGCTGCACCCGGTCGCCCACCTTGATGTAGGGCTGGCCGCCCGGTTCCGGCGCTTCATAGAAGACCCCCACCACCGGGGAGGTCACCTCAATGATGCGGTTGAAATCCACGCCCTCCTCCTGGCTGTCCAGTGGCGCCTTGCTGGGCATGATGGCAGCCGGCTCCACCTGGGTAATCAGGTGGGGGGCCAGCTGATGGGGGGCGGGCGCGCGCCTGAGGCTGATCCGCTCCTCACCCTCCTGGATTTTCAGGCTGTACAGGCTGCTTTCCTCAAAAAGCCGGATAATCTGCTGGATTCGTTCAATGTTCATTCGCCCCTCCTGACGGCCAGCACGCCGTTGTGTCCGCCAAAGCCCAGGGAGATGGAGATGCCAAGCACACGCTGGTCCGCCCGGGCGGCCCGGGGCACATAGTCCAGGTCGCAGGCCGGGTCAGGGGTGATGAGCGGGATGGTGGGGGGGAGCACGCCTTCCTTCAGCGCCAGAATGGTGGCGATCAGCTCCGCCCCGCCGGCCGCGCCCAGCATGTGGCCGGTGGCGCCCTTGATGGATGAGATGGCCGCGCGCCGGGCCCGCCCCTCGCCCAGGGCGTTCTTGATGGACTGTGTCTCCGTCTTGTCGTTCAGGGGCGTGCCTGTGCCGTGCGCGTTGATGTACAGGCTGTCCAGCCCCGCTTCGCCGGCCTCCTCAAGCGCCAGGCGGATGGCCCGGGTGGCCCCGTCGCCCGTGGGCTCCGGCGCGGTGATGTGGTAGGCGTCACAGGTGCTGCCATAGCCCACCACCTCTGCCAGGATGGCGGTGCCCCGCGCCTTGGCGTGCGCAAGGTTTTCCAGCACCAGCACGGCCGCGCCCTCGCCCAGCACAAAGCCCTTGCGGTTGAGGTCAAAGGGCAGGCTGGAGGCCAGCGGCTCGTTCACCTCGCTCAGCGCCATGCAGCTGGTGAAACCGGCGATGGCGATGGGGTTGACGGAGGCTTCGCTGCCCCCGGTGATGACCGCGTCCAGATAGCCGTGGCGGATCTGCCGGTAGGCCTCGCCCACGGAGTGGGTGGAGGTGGCGCAGGCGGTCACCAGCGGCACGCAGGCGCCCTGGGCATTGTAGCGGATGGCGACGTTGCCCGCTGCCATGTTGCCAATCATCATCGGGATGCACAGCGGGGATACCCGCCCCGGTCCCCGGGACAGCAGCTTTTCGCTCTCCCTGAAAAAGGTCTCAATGCCCCCGATGCCGCTGGAGATGTTCACCCCCAGGCGCTCCGGGGCCACCTGCCCTACCAGCCCGCTCTGGCCCATGGCCTGGTGGGCGGCCGCCATGGCGTACTGGGTGTACAGGTCCATGCGCCGGGCCTCCGCCGGGTCCAATCCGTGGTCAGCGGGGTTGAAACCCTTGACCTCTGCTGCGATGGTCACCTTGTAGCCGGTGGTGTCAAAGCGGGTGAGCGGGCCAATGCCGCACTGCGCGTGGGTCAGACCCTGCCAGAAGCTGCCCACATCCTTGCCGATGGGGGAGATGATGCCCATGCCGGTTACAGCCACACGATTCATTGTCAATACCTCACATGTACAGGCCGCCGTCCACCTGCAGGACAGCACCGGTGATGTAGTCCGCCCGCCTGGAGCAAAGGAAGCTGACCGCCTGGGCCACCTCCTCCGCCCGCCCCAGCCGCCCGGCCGGGATGGCGCCGGCCGCCCGGGCCAGCACCTGGGCGTCCATGGCGCCGGTCATGTCCGTCTCAATGAACCCGGGACAGACCAGGTTGACGGTGACACCCCGTGGCGCCAGCTCTTTGGCCACCGTCTTGGTCAGGCCCACCAGGCCGGCCTTGGCGGCGGAATAATTGGCCTGGCCCGGGTTGCCCATCAGTCCGGAGACCGAGCCGATGTTTACCACCCGGCCCCAGCCCGCCCTCATCAGGTCACGGTAGCAGGCCTGGATGACGTGGAAGGCGCCGCTGAGGTTGGTGTGCAGCACGCTGGCGAAATCCTCCGCGCTCATGCGCAGGGTGAGCGTGTCACGGGTGATGCCGGCGTTGTTCACCACCACCCGGATGGGACCAAAGGCTTCCCGCACCTTGTCTGTGGCCGCCTTCACCGCCTGGGCGTCGGCCACATCGCACTGAAGCGCCAAGGCCTGAAGGCCCAGCGCCTCCAGTTCCCTTACCGTTTCCTCCGCCTTGTCCTGGCGCCCGGCAAAGAAGATGGCCATGTTGTCCGCCTGCTCCGCCAGCGCCAGCGCGATGGCGCGGCCAATCCCGCGCGAACCGCCCGTTACCAGTGCCGTCACCTGTTCCTTGCTCACCAGCACGCTCCAATCTGTTCCCGCGCCAGGCGCAGCCCCTCAACATCCTCCGCCTGCAGCGCCCTGGCCAGGGGCAGGGTTTTCACCACCAGCCCGCTGAGCACCCGCCCAGGGCCTGATTCCAAAAAGGTGTCAAAGCCCGCCTGATGCATGTGCCGCAGGCAGCTGGTCCACTGTACCGGGCTTGACACCTGGCGCGCCAGGTCCTCCCGCGCGCTGTCCATGCGGTAGGGTTGGCCGGTCACGTTGCTGTACACCGGCAGGCTGGGCGCGCGCAGGCTGTGCGGAGCCAGGGCGTCCAAAAGCTGCTTTTGCACAGGTGCCATCAGGGGGGAGTGGAAGGCGCCGGCCAGGTTGAGCCGCAGGCAGCGCACGCCCCTGGCCTTCATGGCCTCCAGGAAGGCCTCAAGGTCCTCCTGGCAGGCCGCTACCACCGTTTGCTCGGGGGTGTTGTAGTTCACTGGCCAGACATTGGGAAAGTCCTCCAGCAGCCTGGACAGCTCTTCCGGGCTTATGCGCAGCACCGCGGCCATCCCGCCAGGGCTGTGCTGGGCGCGCTGCTGCATCCACTGGCCGCGCTGGCGCACCAGGTGGAAGGCGGTGTCAAAATCCAGCATGCCTGCGTAGCAGATGGCTGTCCATTCGCCCAGGGAGAAGCCGGCCACCGCCTGGGGGCGCAGCCCCGCTTCCTCCGCCGCCATGGCCGTGGCCAGGCCCACCGCGAACAGCGCGGGCTGGGCGGTGGCTGTCTGGGTCAGGGCGTCCATCGGGCCCTCAAAGCAGGTGGCCAGCAAACCCGGCATCAGGGCTTCCGCCCGGTCCAGCACGGCACGCGCCGCGGCGGACTGCTCATACAGCGCCCGGCCCATGCCCGGCTGCTGGCTGCCCTGGCCGGGGAAGACGAAGCTCAGCTGACCCATCGCCCGGTCTTTCTCAGCAGCTGCTCGGCCTGGTCAAACATGCCCACAATGATGTCCCGCGCGGGCAGGGTTTCCTTCACCATGGCGGCCGACTGGCCCACCATGATGCAGCCGGTTTCCATGTCGCCCTCGCGGGCAGCGCGGTACAGCGCGCCGGTGCCGAATTTTTCCAGCTCCTCGTTGCTGATGCTGCTGTCGCGCTCGCGCTTGGCAAACTCCAGCATGTAGCTGTTTTTCAGCGCGCGCACCGGGTGGCCCAGCCGGCGGCCGGTCACCATGGTGTCAATGTCGCGCGCGGAGACGATCTTTTCCTTGAAGGCCGGGGGCACGCTGCACTCCTGCGCGGCAATGAAGCGGGTGCCGCACTGCACCCCTTCCGCCCCCAGCATGAGCACGCTGGCCACACCCCGCCCGTCGGCGATGCCGCCGGCCGCGATGACCGGGATGTCCACCGCGTCCACAATCTGGGGCACCAGGGTCAAGGTGGTCAGATCACCTATGTGGCCGCCCGCCTCACAGCCTTCCGCGATGACCGCGCAGGCGCCTTCCCGCGCCACGCGCCTGGCGATGGCCACAGAGGGCACCACCGGCACCACCTTCACCCCGGCTTCCAGCCACATGGGGATGAAGCGCCCGGGCAGCCCCGCGCCGGTGGTCACCACCGGTACCTTTTCTTCGGCCACCACCTGGCTGCAGGCCTCGGCGTGGGGGCTCATCAGCATGATGTTCACGCCAAAGATCTTATCCGTGGTCTCCCGGTACTGGCGGATCTGGCCACGCAGGTATTCGGCGTCCAGGTTCATCGCGGAGATGATGCCCAGGCCGCCGGCCATGGAGACGGCGCTGGCCAGCTGCGCGTCCGCCACCCAGGCCATGCCGCCCTGCAGAATGGGGTATTCCAGGCCAAACAGCTCAGATACCCGGGTGGAAATCATTTCGCGGCCTCTTCAATCACATCAATCAGGTCGCCAACGGTGCCCTTCACCTTGGTGATGTCAATGGTCACGTTGAAGGCGTCCTCCAGGTCCATCACCATCTCCGCCACGTCCAGGGAGTCCAGCGCCAGGTCGGCGAAGCTGGTGTCCCGGGTAATGGGCGCGTCCCCGCTGATGGTGCGCTGGGTCAGGGCCTCGATCACTTTGTTCTGGATGTCCATCTGTGTATCCTCCGTTTTTCATTTGCCGGGCGTCCCGCCCGGCTTGTGGGGCTGTGCTGGCCAATTCGCATCGGTCAGGGGACAGGTCTAGGGATTCTGAACTGGTTGTTCAAACAAATCATCCGCGGGAATCAGCTCGCTGGGGGGCTGTTTGCCCCAGCGCAGCAGGCAGGCGCCGCTGGTCAACCCCGCGCCAAAAGCGCTCAGGGCCAGGATGTGCCCTGGCAGCAGGCGGCCTGAATGGTACAGCTCCCACAGCAGCAGCGGGATGCTGGCGGCCGAGGTGTTGCCGGTGCGGTGGATGTTGTCGGGCATGCGCCTGGGGTCAATGCCAAGGCGCCTGCGCACGGTGTCCAGGATGCGGCGGTTGGCCTGGTGCAGCAGCACCCAGTCCACCTGGTCCATGGGGATGCCGGCGGCTTCCGCGACCGTCTTCAGGTCCTTCTCTGACTGGCCCACCGCGAAGCGGAACACATCCTGCCCCACCATCACCAGGCCCTGGCTGGGGTCGTCATGCCCCTTGGTGAAGGGGTTGTTGCCCGCGGGGGAGAGGCTGTAGAGCAGGCGGCTGTCCGTCTGGGCATTGAGGTGGATGCCCAGCAGGTCTTCCCGTTCGCTGGTTCCCAGCACCACGGCGCCCGCGCCGTCCCCAAACAGCACGCAGGTGGAGCGGTCGGTCCAGTTCGCCAGGCGGGTGATGGCTTCCGCGCCCACCAGCAGCACATGGCGCGCCTTGCCGCTTTTGAGGAAGGCGTCAGCCGTCTGCAGGCCATAGAGAAAACCGGTGCAGGCCGCGTGCAGGTCCATCGCCGGGCAGGAAGCGCCCAAGTCCTCCATGATCAGGCAGGCCAGGGAGGGGAAAAGATAGTCCCCCATGGTGGTGGCCACCAGGATCAGGTCAATCTCCTGCCCTTTGATCCCGGCGTCCGCCAGCGCCTCCTGCGCGGCCTGCAGGGCCAGCCCGGTCAGGTGCTGGCCTTCCATGACCCGCCGCTCCCGGATGCCGGTGCGGCTTGCGATCCATTCATCAGAGGTGTCCAGAATCTGTTCCAGCTGCTGGTTGGTCACCACCTGCTGGGGCAGGGCCCGGCCAATTCCCAGTATGTTCAATGCACTGTCTCCTCACATGGCGCCATGTTGGCCCAAACGCCAAGGCCTGTCAGCCCTGCAGGGCGCCGTCGGTGTTCATGTCCTGCTGCTGTTGCTTGAAGAAGGCGTGCAGGTTGCGCAGGCCTTTGAGCAACGCGGCTTTTTCATCCTCCCTGAGTCCCCGGGAGGCGGATTGCACCATGCTGCGGTGGAAAAAGCGGTGGGAGGCCTCAGCCCGCCGGCCCTCCGGGGTCAGTTGGGCAATGACCAGGCGCCTGTCATCCTCGCTCTTGCACTTCTCCACAAAACCCTTTTTGGCCAGCTTGTTGACCGCTGCGGTGACCGAGGGCAGGGTGATGGACAGTTCCTTGGCGATGTCCGTGATGCTGCGCCCGGCGCCCTTGCCCTTGGCGATGGCCTCCAGCAGGTGCATCTCATTGATGCTCAGCCGGTAGGCGCTGAAGCGGCGAAGGGATTCCTCTTCCAGCTTGAGAATGTCGTGAAAGGTGTTCACCAGCAGGTCATTGAGCGCGGTGGCAAACGCGTCCATGGGGAACACCTCCTTTCAATCAGTTAGTTAGGCTAACGAACCATAAAGTAGCACAGGCATGGCCTTCTGTCAACACTTTGTTGTTCCTTGGCTGGTTTGGCATGATTTATACCAGATATGGTGGATGTTTGAACGGGGAAACCAGAATATCAGGTCGGCGCGCCCAGGCAGCGTCAGCCTGGGGGAAGGGTGGAGGTTTGAAGAGTGTCGGCTTGATCTCATCGGATACAGGACCGTGGTCTGAGGGTGGTAAGGGAGCGGGACCTTGCAGTGCTGCTGTGTCAAAGCGCGTGGACACGCCCTTTAAGGCTGATAGAGGTTGTATGTACCCGGCTTGTGCCACTAGCCATGTTGTAGTTTACGCAAAAAACAGCAGTGCCGTTTTTGTACGGCACTGCTGCTGGTGCGGGAAACAGGACTTGAACCTGCATGAACGTACTGTTCACTAGAACCTGAATCTAGCGCGTCTGCCAATTCCGCCATTCCCGCAAGGTGCGAAGTCAAAGATACCACCCAAAGCCGGTTCTGTCAAGCGTGAGAAGCCCCTTTGGTCACATTTTCAGCAATTTAATTTTCCGTCTCCTGGGCGGCTGGTGCTTCAGCGGCCTGCCCCAGGCCGGCCATGCCGTGGCGGTAGAAGGTCATCACCTCGTCCACCACCCGCTCCAGGTCGGCTTTTTTGTCAAAAAACACGTACTTCAGGCCAACAAAGTTGGAGATGCCCATCAGGATGTAGGCCATCACCGTCTTGTCCATGCGGGTGACCGCGTCGCCGGCCTGCTCCAGCTGAACGCGGTAGCGATGGGCAAAGTTCTCGTAGTATTCCACAAACAGGTCCGGGTTGATGTAGAGGGATTCCCAGATGATGTTGTACATGTACGGTTGCTTGCGCACCTGCTTGAGGAAGGACAGCAGGCCGGCCCGCTCAATTTCCAGCCGGTCCGTCAGCCTGCGCACCGCCTCGGCGATGTTCATGCGGATTTCGTGCCCGTATTGTTTGAGCAGGTGGCAGTAGAGGGAATACTTGTCCTCAAAATAGATATAGATGGTGCCGGGTGCCACCTTGGCACCGGTGGCGATGTCGTTGATGGAGGTGTTATGGTAGCCCCGCTTGCCAAACTCCTGCTCAGCCGCGCGGATGATGCGTTTTTGGGTTTGCCAGCCGCGCTGGGTTTTGGGCTGGAAAGGGGCTTGTTCTTTTTGGGGCATCTTGTCGGCAACCTCCATTCAGATCCTTCAGGTCAGGGCAGTGCGATTGTACCCGGGTGGGCAAACCAGCCCATTACCAGCGGAATGAACAGCTCCGGCCTCTCCAGGAACATCACGTGCCCGGTCTGGTGCAGGGTGAGCAGGTGGGCGCCCGGGATACCCTGCGCGATGCGCTGCTGCTCCCAGGGCATCATCACCAGGTCTTCCGCCGGCGCCAGCACCAGGGTGGGGGCGGTGATGCCGCCCAGGCGCTCCCGCAGGTCAAAGTCCAGGATGGAGCGCACCAGGCGCTGAAAGCGCGCGGTAAAATCAGGGCTGGCAAAGGCTGTTTTCTCCAGCAGCGCACGCCGGCTGGCCAGCCATTCCCCGGCGCGCTGCTGGAAGCTGGCGCCGTAAAACAGCGGCATGGTGGCGGTGTACAGCGCCTGGGGGCTCTGGCAGGCATGCAGCCAGGATTCGCACATGACCCGGAACAGCGGGTCGGTATAGGCGCGGGTCGCTGCCAGCATCAGCCGCTGTACCTTGTTCGGGTGCAGCAGGGACAGGCTGAGGGCCACCGCGCCGCCGTAGGAGGTGCCCATCACCCCGGCCTGTGAAATGTTCAGGTGGTCCAGCAGCCCGGCCACCATCTCCGCCTGGTCATCAATCCGGTAGCCTTCTTCAAAGGCGCCGCTTTTGCCCTGGTCCATCAGGTCCACCAGCAGCAGGCTGTTGCCGGCGCTGGTGAAGGCCGGCACAAAGGGCGCCCAGCTGGCCGTTGACATCATGATGCCGTTGAGCAACAGCAGCGTTGGCCCTGTGCCGTGGCGCTCATAGTGAATGGGGCGGTTGCGGAAGGTATAGGCCATGCTGCCTCCTTTACATCACGATGATGGGGCGCAGGTGGTTGATGAAGCCCATCATCACGCTCACAAAGGCGTCCGGCCGCTCATAAAAGGCGGCGTGCCCGGTCTTGGGGAAGATGACATGGTCGGCGCCCCTGATGTGGTCGCGCAGGTACTCCTGCTCCTCAAGGGGCGTGATGTGGTCCTGGGTGGAGGAGATGATCAGTGTGGGGCAGTCAATCAGGTGCAGGCGGTCGCGCACGTCGTGGCTCTCGGCCGAGCGGGTCAGCCGTGCCATCCGGGCCAGGAAGTCCGGATTGGCAAAGGCGGTGGTGGTCAGCAGCCGCTTGCGCTGGTCCATCCACCCGGCTTTGCGGTCGTAGAAATCCGGGCTGTAGATGACCGGGATGGTGGTGGCGTAGTAGGCCTCCGGCTTGTCCATGGCCAGGTTCCAGGCCTGGCCGATTTCCTTCAGCCAGGCGTTGGTGTGGGCCACGGTGTTGGCCAGCACCAGCCGGTTCACCATGTCCGGGTGGCTGACCGCCAGGTTCAGCGCCACCTCACCCCCGTAGCTGGTGCCAGACACAGCGGTTGAGGGGATGCCCAGGTGACCAAGCAGCGCTGCCAGCATCTCCGCCTGCAGGCAGAGCGCGAATTCCTGGTCCATGGCCTGGCTTTGGCCCTGGTCCAGCAGGTCCACCAGCAGCAGCTGGTTGCCGCCCTGCTGGAAGGCTTCCAGGAAGGGGGTCCAGGATTTGGTGGACATCATGATCCCGTTGAGCAGCAGCAGCGGCCGGCCCTCGCCCACCAGCTCGTAGTGGACGGCCTTGCCCTGAAAATCAAAGCTGGCCATCAGGCGGTGATGATGCCAAGGGCAATGGCCTGCTGGCGCAGGTCCTCGCGGAACTTGGGGTGGGCAATGCTGATGAGCAGCTCCACCCGCTCGCGGATGTTGGTGCCGCGCAGGCGCACCGCGCCGTACTCGGTCACCACATAGTCCACGTCGTTGCGGGAGAGGGAGACGGCGGCCCCTGGCATCAGCTGGGGCACGATCTTGCTTTTCTCCTCCCGCTCGCCGGTCTGCGGGTTGCGCACCATGGCGGTGGAATACAGGCAAATGAAGGAGCGGCCGTTCTTCGCGTTCTGTGCGCCCACCGCGGTGTCCGTCTGCCCGCCGGTGCCGGAAAACTGCGTGCTGCCCAGGGATTCGCTGGCGCACTGGCCGGTCAGGTCAATCTCGATGGTGGAGTTGATGGACACCATGTTGTCATTTTGTCCCACTACGTAGGGGTCGTTTACGTAGCTGCCCGCCAACACCTCAATCCCGGGGTTGTCATGGGCAAAGGCATAGAGCTCTTCCGAGCCCATGATGAAGGTGCACACCATCTTGTACTTGTGGATCTGCTTCCTGGCGCCGGTGACCGCGCCGGACTTGTACAGCTCCATCATGCCAGTGGTCAGCATCTCGGTATGGATGCCCAGGTCCTTCTTGCCCTTGAGGGCTTCGGCCACGGCGTTGGGCATGCCGCCAATGCCCAGCTGCAGGCAGTCCCCGTCATGAATCAGCCCGGCAACCAGCTCGCCAATCTTGCGGTCCTTGTCATTGGGCTCAATGTAGGGCAGGGCTGGGCAGGGGTAATCCACCTCAATCAGGTGGTGCACCCGGGAGAGGTGGACGTTCAGATCACCAAAGGTGCGCGGGTAGTTGGGGTTGATCTCCAGGATGACGATGTCCGCCGCCTCTATCATCTGCACCTCATAGGTGTTGGAGCAGGAGAGGGAGACATAGCCGTGGCTGTCGGGCATGGCGGCCGTGCCGATGTAGATGCGGGGCTGTTTGTGGTTCAGGCGCCGGATGGCGGCAAAATGCAGGTTGTTGGGCACAAAGGAAGTGCTGCCGCTCTTGTGCGCCTTGCGGGTGGCCGCGTTGTAAAACCAGCTGTCGTGCAGGAAGCTGTCGCGGTAGGCCGGGTCATTGAAGCAGGGGTAGTCTGCCATGGGCAGGCAGGTGGAAATCGTCACATGGCGCAGCCGGTCTGCCGCCGTGTGCAGGTGGCTGAAGAAGGCGTGCGCGGTGGAGGCGCCCAGCCCGGTCACGATGTAGTCGTGGGATTGCACCAGGTCCACCGCCTGCTGCACGGAAATCACTTTGTCCTTGTAATCCATGTTTCTTCCCCTTCTTCATTCAGATTCATGTGTTTCAACGCTGTTCGATGCCCTTCCCCGCCTCATGCGGCAGGGAACAACATGGGGGGGGGAGGGAGCCCGAGAGCCCCCTCCCCGGGATGGCTTGCCGGGTGCGGTCTTACTCGCCCAGCAGCTCGCCGATGGACTTCATGCCGTCCACAGTCACAAAGGCCAGGGTGGGATCGGTGTAGCCCTTGACGTACTTGGCAAACGCCATGCCGTCCAGGCCGATGCGCTGGCCGTCGGAATAGTCGACGCCGCCGGAGATGGCCACGTCCACGCGCTCGGATTCCATGGCCTCCAGGAAGGCGTCGCGGGTGATTTCCTGGTCAGCCAGGCGGTTGATGCCTGTCATGAACACCTTCAGCGCAATAAAGGAAGACATGGAGTAGGCAGACACAACATAGGCGTTGTAATCTTCCTGGGTCACATAGCCCTTCTCCAGGCCCCAGCGCAGCACTTCGGCAAACTGGGCGATGTCTTCCTGCTGGCGCTCAGTCTGCGCGGCGGGGTCAATGACCACCCAGGCGCCACCGTAGATGTCGCTGGTGTCCGCTTCATTGGCCAGGTCGGTGGGGATGTTGCTGGGGGCGATGTTGACATAGGACACGATGGAGGGAATGCCGCGGGTGGCAGGGTTGGACTGCATCGCGGTGTAGATGGGGTTGAAGTAGGCCTGCAGGCCGCCGATGATGACCACGTCCACGCCTTCAAGCTGAGCTACCTGGCTGGTGAGCTCGTCGGCCACCTGGGAGTTGACCTTCACGTACACCACCTCGGGGCGCTTCTCTTCGGGGATCAGGTCAAACTGCAGCTTGACGCCGGACTCAATCTGGGTGCCGGAATCGTCCGCGGAGAAGATGACGCCGACCTTCTTGACTTCCTCAACGCCGGAGCCTTCCAGGTCAGGCATGTGCATGGCGCGCAGCAGCATGATGCGGCCTTCGGTGATGTAGATGGGCTGCACCGGGAAGGTGAAGCGCTGGTTGCCCTCGGCGGGCAGGTAGTACTGCAGGGCGGAGCCGGTGCCCCAGTAGACGGAGGGGATGCCCTCTTCCACGATGTACTCCTGGGAGGAGGCGATGTTCCAGGTGCCCAGGTTGCCCACCAGCGCGAAGACCTTGTCGTCTTCCACCAGCTTCTGCATGTAGATCAGGCCCTGTGCGCCGGCGTGCCATAGGCCAGCTTCTTGCCGAAGGAAATCGCGCAGATGTTGTCGCACAGATCCATCACCAGGCCCATGTTGTGCTCCACCAGGAAGATGGTGGCGCCAAAATCGCGCTGGATGT